>DATJHY010000183.1:0-72372 GCA_035493635.1 Gemmatimonadaceae bacterium
TTCGGCTCCGGCGGCGCCACGATCATGGCCGTCGCTATCCTGATCTCGACCTTCGGCTGCAACAACGGACTCATTCTCGCCGGCGCGCGCGTGTACTACGCCATGGCGCGCGACCGGGTGTTCTTCCGCAAGATTGGCACGTGCCGGCGGCCGGACTTGTGGTGCAGTCGAGTTGGGTCGCGCTGCTCTGTCTGACGGGCAGCTATAATCAACTGCTCAACTACGTGATCTTTGCCGCTCTGGTATTCTACGCGCTGACGACGATCGGGTTGTTCATCCTGCGAGCGAAGCGGCCCGACATCGAGCGACCCTACCGGACGATCGGCTATCCCGTGCTGCCGGCGTTGTACATCGCGCTCACGACGGCGGTGATGTTGTTGATCCTGATGTCACCATCGTCACGACAGGACGCGTTCTTCGGACTGGCTATCGTGGTGCTCGGCGTGCCGGTGTACTTTCTGTGGCGCGCAGTCGATCGGGAGGCATGAGCGCCGGCGCCAGGTTCGGGGGGGGCGCAGCTATCTCAGGGGCCGCTTGGCAATTGGCCACGGGAGCCGCGGCGGACACGCCTTGGCGCCCAGTCGCTGCAGCAGCCCTTCGAACCGCGGCACGGACTTGAGCGGATCGAAGACCGGTTCGCAGGGAAGGCTCGTGATCCACAGCAGCGGCTCGCGAGCGGCAACGGAGCGTTCAAGCGCGGCGACCGCCTTGTCGTACTCTCCGAATGCGATCGCGGCGATTGCCTGCTCGAAATTCACCGACGTGCCTCGATGTTCGCGCTCAAGCAGCACGCGCTCACGTTCCGCGTCGCCCCACCGCCCCGCCGCCGCGTAGCCGAAGATCAGGTTGCTGCGGCCGCCGAACGTCGCGGAGTCGAGCCTGTAGGCTGTCTCCAGCTCGTTCACGGCGCTGTCCGGCCGTCCGGCAAAGGCGAAGACGAATCCGAGCGATCGATGCAGAATCGCCTGCGAGGGATTTAGGGCGATGGCGGCCTTTAACCGCGTGATTCCTTCGCCGGTTCGACCCGATATGAACAGCTGAAAGCCGCCGACGCCGAGCGCGGACACCGAGAGCGGATCGCGTTCATGGGCGCGCTGAATCGCGGCGACTGCCTCGGGCACTCGCCCGACATACGCCAACGCGAGCGCATACGTCGTCAGCACATCCACGTGGTTCGGATCGATCTTGAGCGCGCGCTCGAGCGGCGCGATGCCGTCGACGAACCGCATGTCGTTGTCCAGCGCGTTCGACTCGGCGATGTAGGCTTCGACGACGGTCGAGTCGATCGCCAACGCCTGCCGTGCATTCTCGAGCGTGACGGCGTTGATGGAGTCGAGCGGGCCGATACCCAGTAGCGGAAGTGACGCCTGAGCCACCGCGAGGTAGGCACGCGCTCTGGCAAAGCGCGGATCACGAGCGAGCGCTTGGCGAAAGAACATCTCGGCGCGGGCGAAGTCGGTCCGGTCGAGGGCGTAGCGCCCGCGGAGGAGGAGGTCGTAAGCCTCCGGATCGGTCGTGCCGCGAGCACCACGCGACGCTGCCGCGGTGGGTCCGCTCGCGGCCGACAGGTGGAGTTTGCCGATGATCGCGCGCGTAATCGTATCCTGCATCGTGACGAGCTCATTGGGCGCTCCGTCGAACGTGCCGCTCCACAGCGCGGCGTCATCCGATGTGCGCACCAACTCCGCGGTCGCATGGAGGCGCGCCCTCGAGCCGCCAACGGTCCCTTGCAGCACCACGCCGACGCCAAGCTTGGCGCCGATCTCGCGCGCGTCCTTGCCTTTCATCTGCTGCGACGAGCTGCGCGCTTTCACCGTGAGCTCCGGCATCGCGTTCAGCGCATCGCGGACGTGATCGGTGATGCCGTCCTCGAGGTAGTTGAACGACGTGTCGCCGCTCTGATTCTCGAACGGCAACACGACAACCGAGCGGATCGCCGACTCGGAGCTCCCGCTGCGCGATCGCCAATAGAACGCGCCCGCCGCGGCCGCAGCGACCACGACGACGCCGGCCGCCACCAGGATCCGGAGCTTGCCGGCAATCCCGGTCGATGGTCGTGATTCTGAGTGCACGCGATCGGATGTCGACGCGCCCAACGGCGTTGCCACCATCTCGAGCTCGCGAACGACTTCCGACGCGGTCTGCGGCCGGTCACCGGGCCGCTTGGCGATGCAGTGCATCACGAGCTCGGCGAGCCGCGGTGGCGTGGCTGGACGAAGCGACGCGATGTGCGGCGGGGTCTCGACGACGTGCGCCGCCAGCATGCCCTGCATGCTTCTTCCAGCGAACGGCGCGTGGCCGGCGAGCATCTCGTACGCAGTCATGCCGAGCGCATAGATGTCCGCGCGATGGTCAGTGGCCGGATCACCGGCCGCCTGCTCGGGCGCCATGTACGCGGGTGTGCCGAGTGCGACGCCAACCGACGTCACGGCCCCATCGACCGCCGTCGCGTCGCTAAATGCCTTCGCGACACCGAGATCGGTGAGGACCGCGGAACGCCCCGCGACGAGCACATTGTCCGGCTTGATGTCGCGATGCGTCACGCCCTTTTCGTGCGCATACTCGAGCGCCTGTGCGACGTCTCGCAGGATCGAGATCGTCTCGGGAATCGGAAGCTCGCCGTGCGACAGTCGCGTGCGGAGCGACTCGCCGTCGACGAATGGCATCGTATAGTACGGCAGGCCATCGATCTCACCGGCAGCGAGCAGCGGCACGATGTGAGGATGCTGCAGTCGCGCCGCGAGCGAGATCTCTCGACGGAAACGAGCGATCGAGACGCCGCCGTGCAGCTCGGCGGGCAGCACCTTCACCACGACGCGCCGTCCGAGCGACGATTCCTCGGCGAGGAACACGCGCGACATGCCACCGCCACCGAGCTCGCGCTCGATGACGTAGCTGTCGCCGAGTGACGTCTGAAGCTGTTCGCGGAGGTCGGTCATGGCCTGGCGGGAGAGACGGGCAAAGGTAGCGCGCCCCACGCGAGCCGAACAGTCAACACGACCGATACTCAGCAAATGGTATCGCCAACCCTCGGTCGGCGTGAAGCGGGCTACTTCTGCATGCGGGCGAGCGCGAGCGCGGCGAGCTTTTTCACCTGGTCGAACTCGAGGGTCAGGCCGGTCACCGTTACCAGTTGCTTTCCGACCGCCATCTCGACGCCAACCGCGCCGAACTCGTTGCGAATGGCTGGTACGCCCAATCCCTAGGCCGGCTCGACGATGGCGTCCGCGACCTTGTCAAAACGCCGACGATCGAACTGCGAAACGCGACGCACTATTCACAATCCGCGATCGACGTGTAGGTTGAGCATCTTCTCCGGTCGCACTTCGATCTCATGGAATCGACTGACCGTCTGACGGAGGCGCTCGGCGGCCGCTACCAGATCGAGCGAGAGCTCGGATCGGGGGGCATGGCCACCGTCTATCTCGCGCACGACGTGCGGCACGGCCGAAAGGTCGCGGTGAAGGTGCTGCACCCGGAGCTCGCTGCGGCACTGGGCGGCGAGCGATTCCTGGCCGAGATCAAGACGACGGCGAATCTCCAGCACCCGCACATCCTGCCGCTGCACGACTCGGGCAACGCGGACGGCTATCTCTTTTACGTGATGCCGTTCGTCGATGGCGAATCGTTGCGCGACAGGCTGTCACGGGAGCGACAGTTGCCGATCGACGACGCGCTGCGGATCGCGCGCGTGGTCGCGGACGCGCTGTCGTATGCGCACCAGCGCGGGGTGATCCATCGAGACATCAAGCCTGAAAACATCATGCTGCAAGGCGGCCACGCGTTGGTGGCTGACTTCGGCATCGCGCTCGCCGTGCAGCAAGCCGGCGGCGCGCGGATGACGCAGACGGGACTCTCGCTTGGTACGCCACAGTACATGTCACCCGAGCAGGCGATGGGTGAAAAGACCATCGACGCGCGCACCGACGTGTACGCCCTTGGTGTCGTGACGTACGAGATGTTGGCAGGCGAGCCCCCGTTCACCGGCCCTACCGTGCAGGCGATCGTCGGCAAGGTGCTGACCGATCGCGCGCGGCCGATCACGGAACTGCGACGCTCGGTGCCGGCGCACGTGAGCGCGGCGATCGGCGCGGCGCTCGAGAAGCTGCCGGCGGATCGCATTCGGAGCGCGAGCGAGTTCGCGGCGGCGCTCGCGGGCGAGCGAAACGTCGCGATGCCGACGATCGCGAGCTCAGCCGCGCGGCGCCGCACAACCGGGCAGCGTGCGATCATCACCGGCCTCGCGGCCCTGGCGCTGGCATCGATCGCGTGGGGAATCCTCCAGCGTCGCGGCGCGGATGCGGCACCTCACGCCCGCGCGCGCTTCACGATTCCTGTCACGATCGGCGGACTGTCGCACAACATCATTGCGGTAAGCCCGGACGGATCCAAGATCGTGTTCAACGCGCGTGATCCCGGATCCACCCACGTATACCTGGCGCTGCGCCGAATGGAGAATGAGGAAGTCGTGTCGCTGCCGGCCACCGAGGAGGCCGTGGCCCCATTCTTCTCGCCGGATGGAGAATCGGTCGGCTTTATGAAGGGCAACCGGTTGATGCGCATCGATCTCGGGCCAGGGAGCGCGGCGCGCGTCATCGCGGAAGGGGCCGGACCGACGCTCATCAATTCGGCGGCGTGGTCGAGCTCGGGTATGATCATCTTCTCCGGGGAAACGCGCGGCGTGTACGTCGTCCCGGCGTCCGGCGGCCAATCGCGCTCGCTGCCAAAGGTCGACAGCGCGCTGTACGGCCAGCTCGAATGGCTCCCGGACAACAAGCGTGTGCTGGCGACGCGGAGGGCTCGGGGCGCGGCACGCCTGGATGTCGTGGTGCTCTCGGCCGAAACGGGCGAGGTGGAAGCGAATCTCTTCCGCGGATTGAACCTGGGATACGTCCGCACCGGCTACCTGGCGTACGTCGCCCCCGACGGCGAGTTGATGGCCGTGCGCTTCAATTTGAAATCCCTAAAGGTCGAATCGGCGCCGACCCCGGTCGCGGCCGCCGGCGGCGCTTCCGGTTCGTATTTCGCGCGAGCGCTTCCCATATCAGTGGCAACGAGCGGGACGATCGCCATGGCATCGACGGGATTCGGCGACAAGGAAATGCTGCTCGTGACGACTGACGGCAGGCAGACACTGCTGCCGCTCGGCAAGCGTCCGTTCCGGGGTCCGCGTTTTTCGCCGGACGGCAAGCGCATCGCGGTCGACGTCGAAACGGGCGGTGACCTGATCGGCGACGTGTGGATCTACGATCGCGGCCCGGGCACGTTTGCGCGTCTCACGTTCGAGGGATCCAGCGTATTTCCGGAGTGGGCGCCGGACGGACGATCGATTCTGTACTCCGCGCTACAGGACAGCGCAGGCCGACGCGTGCTCCTGCGCGTTCCATCCGATCGCAGCGCACAACCGTCTCTCGTCGTGAGCGACGCGCGATCTGTCCTGGAAGGCGTGGAGGTGCCTCGCACCGGTACGATCCTGTTTCGCGAGAACAACGACGAGACGGGTCGCGACATCTACAAGCTGCCACCGGGCGGCAAGCCGATACCGTTTGCCGCGAGCCAGTTCGAGGAGCGGAACGCCGCTATCTCGCCGGATGGCAGGTTCGCCGCGTATTCGTCGAATGAATCCGGGAATGATCAAATCTACATTCGCCCGATCGACGGCGACGGCGGGGGGCGCACGCAGGTTTCGGTGAACGGCGGCACGGAACCGCGGTGGGCGCCCGGTGGCCGCGACGTGTTCTATTGGACCAATGACACGCTGTTCGCCGCTCCGATTACTCTCCCGAGTCAAGGCGGGAGTATCGACGTCGGTCAACGCCGTCTCGTCCTCACGGAGAGCGGCTACGCGCACGAGTCGGTGCACAGCAACTACGACATCGCCCCGGATGGAAAGACGTTCGTCATATTGCGCTCAGGACGTACACAGGAGGGCGGCAAACTCACGGTGTTCATGAACTGGTTCGACGCACCGTCCGGCAAGCCGCCGCGCTAGTCACCGGAGTGGACGACTCATGCATCATCGAACGTATGTCGCTGTCGCAGTCTCGCTGTGCGCGATCTCGTGTGGACGCGTGCCATCAACGGGCAGCGTTCCGTCAACCGGCGCGACAGGCGCCGACATCAGCGAAGCCGATCTACGTCATCGGCTGTTTTCGATCGCCGACGATTCGATGATGGGCCGTGAGTCGGGAAGCGAGGGCGATTTCAAGACTGCCGCGTACATCGCCTCGGAGTTCAAGCGGCTCGGCCTCGAGGCCGCGGGCGAGAGCGGCACCTACTTCCAGACCGTCCCCTTCTGGCGCGCCGCGGTCGATCGACAGTCGCGTCTCACGGTCGGCGGCACCACGCTCCAAGTCGGGCGGGATTTCACGCCGAGCAGCATCGCTGCCCCATCGCGCCGATTTGACGCGACGCAGGCGGTCTATGGTGGTCCCATCGCGGACAGCTCGCAGTGGGCCACGGCTGATCAGGTTGCGGGAAAGCTCGTCGTGCTCCACGTGACGCCGGGCACACCGTTGCGGGGGCTCCCGCTCGGCGCATCGCGGCTTCGATCGGCCGCCGCGGTTGCAATCGACATTCTCGACGATCTCGGCCCTGAGCAAAACGCACGGCTGCTCGAGGGGCGGCCAGTCGCCGACACTGCGCGTAACCCGCGCGCGGTTCCGCTCCTGTGGGTCACGCGTCGGGCCGCGGCGGCGCTCCTCGGCGCCGAGCCATCGACCCTCGCACCCGGGACGCCGGGGCAGCCGGTAAGCGGCTACGCCGATATCGCGCGCACGCCGGTTCCCTTCCCTGCACGCAACGTCGTGGCGATCCTGCGTGGCAGCGACCCCAGGCTGCGCAACGAGTACGTCGCGCTCACGGCGCACAACGATCACGTCGGCTTCGATCACTTTCCCGTCGATCATGATTCGCTGCGCGCGTTCAATCGCGTGATCCGCCCGATGGGCGCCGACTCGCCGAATCGCGAACCGACTGGCGAGGAGTGGGCGCGCATCCGCGTCACTCTCGACAGTCTGCGCCGCGCGAACCCGCCGCGAAAGGACTCGATCCGCAACGGCGCCGACGACGACGGCTCGGGGACCGTTTCAATTCTTGAAATCGCCGAACGAATGGCGAATGGCCCGCGCCCGCGGCGGTCGATTCTGTTCGTGAGTCACACTGGGGAGGAAGCGGGCCTGCTTGGCTCGCGCTGGTTCACCGATCATCCGACCCTCCCCATCGACTCGATCGTGGCCGAGATCGACGAGGACATGATTGGACGCGGCACGGCAACGGATTTTCCGCGTGGAGGCACGGGCGCCGGGAGCCCGACGTATCTCGAGGTGGTCGGAGCCAAGCGACTGTCGAAGCAATTCGGCGACACACTCGAGGCGGCGAACGCGCGACAGCCGCTGCCCTTCGTGTTCGATTACACGTACGACACACCGGGGCATCCACTGCAGTATTACTGCCGCGCGGATCACTACAGCTACGCGCGGTACGGCATTCCAGCCGTTGCATTCTCGCGCGGCGAGCACCTGGACTACCATCAGATCACCGACGAGCCGCAGTACATCGACTATGTGGACCTGGCGCGCGTGTCGCGAATGGTGTTCGCGCAGGCGCTGGCGATCGCGAACATGTCGGAGCGGCCGAAGCTCAGCGCACCCAAGCCGGCGGACCCGCATGGGCCCTGCAGGCAGTGAACTCCAGGAGTACCCCGTCTATATTGCAGGCACGCGCCTATAGCTCAATTGGATAGAGCATCTGACTTCGGATCAGAAGGTTGGGGGTTCGAGTCCCTCTGGGCGCGCTGCAGGACAATCGCGACTGGAAGGTGTCCGCCGGAGGAGGCTGAATTTCGTTTTGTTGGCATCGCCTCCCTGGACCCATGATCGCGACGACTACTCAACTTGATCTCGATCGCCTGAGCCGCGCGGTATCTGCATCGTCGAGTCCGTTCGACGCGCCGACGATCGACGATTGGCGTGCTGACGTGCTGCGCGCATGCCGTGACTTGCTCGACGGGCAGATGGGTCATTTCGACCTGTTCGGGTTCGGCCTCGACGATCCGTATCTCGTGGACGGGTACCCGCCGGGCGTTTTCGACGAGTGGCGTACCGCCTGGGGCGCGGAAGGTGACGTGGCGATCGACGTCACGGCCCGCCTCAATCTGACCGTGTTCACGAGAGCCCATCGATTTCGAGTCGCCGGCGATCATTGGGCGGAGCGGTACAAGCGATCGCGCCTCTACACGGAGTTCTATGCGAAGCACGGGTTCTTGCATGCCGGCGGTCTCTATTACCGAAGTGGAGGAACGACCGCGTATCTGCTCGTTGAATCGGAGGCCCTCGCGGACGAGGCGTTCGACGATCGGGCTCGGCGACTGCTGCGCGTCGTCGAGCCGGTGTTTCAAGCCAGCATCCGCTCGTTGACACGAGTGGACGGCGGCCATTGGACCGCCGCCGCCTTGCTCAATGCCCTGCAAGAACCGATTGCGCTCGTGCGGGCAGACGGTCGCTGGATGCACCGCTCCCGCGCATTCGACGCGGCGCTCATCACGATCCCGCCCAACCGCGAGCCCGACTTGCTGAGCGCGATAGTACGAGGCGCCGCCGACCTGTTGGCCGCGGCGCGTTGCGTGGGCGCGCGTCGTCGCAAGTCAGCGGAACGACCCGTACGGCCGATGTGGACGCAGGATGGGCTGTCGGTGTCGCTCACTACCCTGAACGTGCCGGGAGACCCGGAGCCTGTGTGCCTCGTGCACGTCGTGATGGAAGGAGGCGTGGGCCTGGTGCACGCCGCGGCGGCAGGCCTCAGTGACCGGGAAGCACTGGTGGCGATGTGCCTCGTTGACGGCCTGAGCAACAAAGAGATCGCGCAGCGATTGTCGATCAGCCCACACACGGCGCGCCGGCACACGGAAAGCATTCTGAGGAAACTCGGAATACCGAACCGAACCAGCGTCGCCCGCGCACTGCGCGGAGCCAGGCAGCCACCGGTCGAATGCAATCGGCCAGACACTCCGAGTCGACGACTCGAATAGGTCGAATCCCCTATTTGATCGCCACCACAACGATGCGAGACTGCCGCCGGTCGGCGTCGTGTTGGCATCGGGCCCGCGAATCGCGCCGACGGCAAACTCGATTGGGAGGATGGCGTGAGTACGACGCTTTATACGTGGGACAATGGGATGATTGCCGGCCGTCGTCGGCTCGAGCTCCTCGAGGAGATCCTCGATGCGGCAACGGAGCGACGGTTTGACTGGATCGGAGTGCGCAGGGGGTGGAGATGTCTCGAGATCGGCGCCGGTGGGGGGTCAGTATGCGACATGCTCTGCCGGCGCGTCGGACCGGCCGGTCACGTGACGGCCATCGACATCGACGCGCGCTTCGTCCAAGGGCTCAATTATTCGAACCTGGAGATTCGCGAAGAGAATGTGCTCGACATCGATCTTCCCGCTTCGACCTTCGATCTCGTGCACACGCGGTTCACGCTGTGCCACATCCCGGAGCGGGAAGTATTGCTCGAGAAGTTGATTTCGACCCTCAAGCCCGGTGGGACGCTGTTTCTCGAGGAGCCGGACGGCCATTCCATCGCCACGCTCGACGCTACCGAGTGGCACGACCTCACGATGCGAGTGTTCGGTATCATCGAGCGGCGGGGCTCGAACATCCTCTGGGCGCGAGGGCTCCCGGCGCGTGTCTTGTCGCTGGGTCTGCGCAACATCCGCGTGGAAGTCGACCTCCCGTACTTCCAAGGCGGGTCGAACCAGGCCGAGTTCTGGAAGATGACCTGGGCGAAGGTGCGTGACACCGCCGGTGCGGGAAGCGACGCCGAGCAGTGGAATCGTGAGCTCGCGGTGCTCGACGATTCGTCGCAGATCTTCCCCGGGCTGATGAACTTCACGGTGATCGCGAACAAGCCATAGCTTCGTCGCGACATCGACGGTTGCAGTCGAGCGGATCGCCGCGTTCCGCACGCGGTGCGGCGGTCCGCCACCGTCGACCGACGATGGCGTCGACTGAGGAAGGTGCCTCAGTCGACGGCGTGCCGGGCTTGCGTCAGCGGTAGTCGTCGCGCGCCGGCGAGAACACGTCGATGACGCGACAGGACGTGATGGTCTTGCCGCCGTGGGTCGCACCGCTCGGAATCAATGCCGCCATGCCGGGTTCGAGCACCGTCGTTTCGTCGCCGACCGTGAACTCGAACCGCCCGTCAATCACGTACGTGACTTGCTCATGCGGATGGCTGTGCATGGGGACGATGGTGCTGGCATCGAGCAGAACTTCGCCAATCGTCATCGTCGGGAGATGCGCGTACTGTCCGCGTATTGCTCCGCCGAGGATCTCTCGCGTGGGCAGAGATGTGAGTTTGGGAAACGTCGCAGTCATTGCAAGCGGGGGTGTGAGGATCGTGGCCATGCGGTCCCACCAATGGTGCCTTGCGCCTCGGATGAAGGCCACTGGGAAAATTGCCTATTGCACTACCAGACCGCAGGCACGGTGGTCGACCGCCTGTCGCATCGAAGTCGTGTTTTGCGTATGTACTGATTAGCGACCGTCACTCGAGCGCCGGTCATCCGCCGGCGAGGATCCGGTGCGTACGTGTCTCTCACTTTCCGGGCCCCATATGAGCGCTCACCGACTCACCGACGCTGTTGTTGGTCTGGGCGCGGCGTGCAGAGTACGCCGAAGTCTCGCCGCTGGACAGCGACTCGCAGGCGCGGCACTCGCAATCGCGGGGCTCGCCCTCCTGGCGTCGTGCGGCGATCAGCATCGTGATGGGCTCACCGCCCCTCCGTGGCGTGTGCTCGAAGACGCATCGCCGTCGACGGCGTCACTGACGATCGCCTGGTCGCCAAGTGGCAGCTACGATTTCGGTGCGGTCGAAGTCGGCCTCAGGGGCTCGCAGACATTCACCCTTACGAACACACAAGGCCCCCGGACGGGTCAACTGAGCGTCTCGCTCACGGGCTCAGCGAACTTCTCGATAACGTCAGACGCCTGCACGGGCACGGCACTCGGCAAGGGAAAGTCATGCGACGTGACAGTCCAGTACGCGCCTTCTGTGGTCGGTGAGACGGCGACGGCAACGCTCACCGCGAGCGGCCGGAAGCCAGGTGCCGCGACAATCACGTTATCCGGGAACGGCGTGCTGGTGGTCGCGACTTTCATCTCCGGCACGCTCACTACCCAGGTCGCGGCGGGGGCATTCGCGACTGTCAGCAGCGATCTCACGGCCCCACTCGGGGTCGTAGGCTCCGGGAGTAGCCTGGATCTCGCTTGCGATCCGCTCACAACTGACCTTACCGGAAAGATCGCGGTGGTAGGCCGCGGCACGTGTAGCTTTTCGACCAAGATCCGGAATGCGCAGAACGCAGGCGCGACGGCAGTCATCGTCGTGAACAATACGTCTGGGTTGCGTGGGATGGATCAAGACGGAACGCCTAACCAGCCGACAGTCCCGGCGTATATGGCCCTCCAGTCCGAGGGGGTTGCGCTGATTGTGAACAACGGACGCGACGGGACAATTGGGGCGGCCTTGACGACTATTCCCTAAGCGCCAAATCGCTGTCGCCGCGGCTGACGAGTTGGACGCTGAACACGCTTGGGTTGCCCCTACCGCACGACGACGCCGGGATCTCCTGCCGTCGACGATCGCAGAAACGCGAGCACCCGCCGGTCGAGATAGTTCGAGATCTGCGACGGCAACCGCCGACGCTGCGACGGCGTGAGCACATCGTGCACGAGCGGTACGAGCGTGAGCAGATTATCGACCGTTCGCTCGCGGGCCGATACGTACCGCGCGTACGCCTCCCCGTGACTGTAGCCGGCGGGCAGGCCCACGAGATACACGGCCACGGGCGTCCACACGGAGTCCGCGAACACCGAGAACTTTCGGCTCAGCGTCGCCAGGCTGTCGGCTTGTGTGCGGGAAAGTCCGAGCTCGGCCTGCTGTGTGAGCACCATCGCCATCGGATTCGGGATCGAGCTCGTCCCGAGATTCTTCATCGTCTCGGCATTCGCGCGATCGCCGGGGCGACCGCGCCCCGCATCCAGGCGTTGCGTTAGCAGCTGACGCTCTCGCGGCACGCCAATGTCGATACTCACGCCGAGGCTGACGAAGGGCAGCGTGCGCGTCGTCGATTCCCGCGGACGCGTCGAGCCGAATCGTTGATTCACGTCATACAGAAACCGGTGATTCGCGGCATCGAACCCGCGCACGAAGAGCAGATTCTCGTCGGGCGGAATGACTTCTCCCCATCCACGCACGCCCTTCGCGCCGTGCAGCGACAGGTCGGCGATGCCGAGCGGATTGAGCACCGTGAACGAAACAGTTGCTCGCTTGGGCAGCCCGATCCTTTGCGGATTGAATTTGAGCTGCACGGCATTCGCGACTGTCCACGGAGCCTGGCAACTCCCGCGTGACGCCAAGCGCCCGAGCTGTTTGGTGAGGCACGCGCGTGCGGACGACGATCCCGTGGTGAGAAGAGTAGCCATTCCCTCGGTGGCCGAATTTGAAGCAGCGGCAGGATCGAACACGAACGCACGATCATCATTCGCCCCGTCGCCGTTCACATCGGTCGCGACCATCGGCGTGTAGCGTGGGCCGGACGCCACGTGGACGATGGTGGTGAGATAGACGAGATCGAAGATCGGGAAATCGAACCAGCGAACGTCAACCGTGTGCCGTGGTGCCTGCGGTTGCTCGCTCCAGTTGACCGCGAATGGGTCGCCGACGGTGCTCGTGAACCCGTAGTACTGCTCGCGAACGTCGAGGAACGAGTAGGTCAGGTCCCATTTGAGCCTGGGATTCGCCGTCACGGGTTTGAGGTTCACCCTCACGTCGCGCGATCGTACGCGGAGATCCGACCGCCGCATCCAGACGTCCTGAAAGTCGCGCGATACGCGATCGGCGCCCGCAGTGATACTGCCGGTAGCCGGCACGATCGCGCCCGGGCTCACGTATACCGGTCTGCCATCCTCCCGCGACAGCGCGAACTGCGGCGTGCGCGCAATGTTGATGTCGATCGCGCCCTGTTGATTGAACCCGTTCGAAAGAATCCCCTGCACGCCGAGCACAAATCGATCGTCGAGGACGGACCCCGACCAGTCGGCCGCCACGCGCAGCGACCGCGGCTGGCGGAAGCCGGGATCGAACAAGGTCACGTTCGGCGCCCTCGTGCCGTAGAGCGTGCCTGTCGAGCCATCGGCGCAACTCGACGGAATCGAGCCAGGATCGGCTACGAAGTCCTCCCAGTCCGGCGATGGGGCCGCCGAGCCGACGCAGGCGATCGATTGTGTCGATGAGGGCAATCCCGTTGCGCGCAGCGCTGGTGCGACGAACGGCGAGGGCGCGATGTTCTGAAACACGCCGGCGCCGGCGTGGATCACGGCCCGCGGCGGACGCGCGGCGCCTGGCGCGTACGCCACCTGCGGCGACTTTCCGTATGCCCATTGCATGCCGATCCGCGGGCTCGCGTACGCGCGGCTCGGCAGAGCATCGTTGGGCATGGCGAACGTCGCGGCAACCGACGGGTTGAGCGTGGGCGTGGAGAGGAATCGGTTGCCGTCGACGCGAATGCCATATTGCACCTGTACGTCGGGCACCGGGCGCCAGTAATCGCCGATGGCGACCGCGCCGGCAAGCTGGCTGCCGCGCTGCTTCGTGGTGGCCAGCGTGCGGGTGAAGCTGGCCGGCGTGCCCGCCTCGAGGTCCGCAAGGGAGTTGAACACGAACGATCCCCACGGTGCCTGCGCCGACTCGTCCGTGAACACATCGTGCGCGAGGCTCGATGTAACGCGAATGGTGTGCGTATTGTCGAGGCTGAACCAACTCAACTGGTTGCTCGCCTGCACCGTCTCGTTCCGCGTCGATGCGCGAAGCGCGTTGCCACCGAACGAGAGCGGTCGCACCGACGAGCCGCCAGTAGCCAGATCCGACGTCACGCGCACGATTCCTTCCGGCGCGCGTTGATACGGCTCGATGCTGTTGCCCTGCGCGGCGAAGCCGAGCGTGGTCTTGGTCAGTACGCCGAACCAGAAGTAGTTCGTGTGGACGAGCGATGCGTTCGCGCCCCAGAACGCGGTCTGGTTGCCGTGGCTCGGCGTGGCGAGCAGCAGACTGCCCCGCTCGACCGGCCGCGAGCGCCTGTAGTCGAGCGCCGTCCCGAGTGTGAACGAGTGGCCGGTCCCGGAAGCGCTTGGTATCAGGTCAAAATTGACCAGACCTTGCGCCACGTCCTGCGTTTGCACGTCCGGCAATCCAGCGAGGCCTACGGGGAGCCGTCGCTGAGAGAGGAAGCTGAGCAAACGCTCAACGGAGTCCGCCGCCACGCCTGCCGCGGCGAGGCCGAGCCGATTTCCGTCCGCCAGCGTCGGCGCATCGCGTAGCTGGCGGCCGACATTGTAGGCAGTGTTGTAGAAGACCTCGTCGAGCTTGATCGGTCCGGCGGCGTTTCCGCCGACACGCACGTTCGTGAACTTCGCGCCCGACGCGGCAGCGGTCTGGTCGGCCCACTCGAGCGGCGGCGCGATGTTGGCGTTGGTGATCGATCGGCGCGAGAAATTGGAGCCGGGAATGGTCAGAATCGAGATCTGCGCGCCGCTGAAGCCTCCCTTGGAGACATCGAACGGATATGGATTGATCGACGTGGTCGCCAACACGTCAGGCGGCAAGGCGCTGATGCCAGAGCCAAGTCCATTGAACGTGACGTTGTTCTGATCGCCGGAGAGTCCGAGCACGGAGTACATGTCCGGCGCGCCGTTGAGTCCCGGCACGAGCTGGAATCCGGCAGCGGCTGCCATGGCGGCGAGGCTGCCTGCCTGGTCTGGCGACACGCCGCGGCTCGTGAGCGGAGTCTCGCCTCCGCCAACGTCCACGTCTTTGCCGCTGCGACTGGGCAGCGCCCGCGTTCTCTGCTCGAGAACATTGACGGTATCGAGCGACACGATCGCCGACGACAGCCGCGCGTCGGCGATCATCACTTCCTCGTCGCCGACCTTCCTGAGCTCGAACCGCTTCGGCTGAAACCCGAGCTTTCTGAAGTCGATCCAGTAGTCACCTTCGCCGTTGATGAAGATGATCGTGAACCGGCCACCCTTGTCCGTCTTGGTGGCCTTGGTGACCCTGCCCGCGTACGATGTCGCCCGCACGTCGGCGCCCTGGACCGGATGCGCCTCGGGATCGGTCACTCGGCCGCGGATGATGTCGGTCGAGACTTGGGCGATCGCCAACCGCGGCGCGGCGAGTACGCCGAGCAGACCCAAAACTGCGACACGCCGGGCTACGCCCATGCATGAGACTCGCATGGCCGGATGACCTCTCGACGAATGGTGAGTGAACGCGACTAGTTCTGCGGCTTGCTCGCGAGCTTCACTCGCTCGAGGGCGAACCCATTGGTCCTATCTCCCGCCTGGAGATAGACCACGCCACCTTTGCCGAATCCAGCCACAGAGCGCCCGACCGGCATGCGCACGCGCTCGAAGAGGCCGCGCTTCGGATTGAGCACGTCGTAGACGAGCTCACCGTGCGCCGACTGCGCCGTCGTCGTAGTGAGCACCCACATGTTGCCGTCGAGGTCGGCCATCGCGGCGTTGCGGTGGATTGGCGGGTAGTAATCGGGGATCTCGGAGAGTGGCACGGAGATCATGTGCTGAATGCTCCCGCCCTGCGAGGAGCCTGGCTCACCGGCGCCGCCGCTCGACCGCCCGCGCCCCTGCTGCGGCTCGCCCCCGGGCGCGTCACCACGACCCGTCGGAGAGGGGCCGGCAGCGCGCTTGTTCCGGATCACCATGAGAGAATCCCAAACGACTTTCGCCGAGTCGGCGAGCTTCTGCTTCTCTTCGTCGGTGAGCCGCTTCCAGTCGAACGGCAGCTTGTCGGTCGATTTCTTCGTGCCGTCGGGAAGGATCCAATCGACGTGATAATCGCGTGCGCGAACGAAGGCGATGGTGCCGTCGGAGAGCACGGTCCATGAGTCCTCGGTCGGCACCGGTTGGATGATCGTCGTCACGACGCGTTTTCCATCTTCTGGCGGATCGTTCCGATTCCGGCCACTCGTCGTGTGCATCGCGCCAACGACGTCCACTTTGCGCGACTCGAGATCGGCGCGAAGGACTGGCGCCGAGTCGGCGATCTCGCCCATGTGGGTTACGGGGTTCATGCGCACGTGGAAGCCTCCGAGTGTCAGCAGACGACCTTTGTCATCCATGACTCGCGGTGGCGGGAACTGCATCGGGAACGGCACGAATCCGTCGTCCCACGTCGGCAACGCCAGCGCGTGCGCGACCTGGCCGTTGCCGTCGAGAACGAGCACCGATTCCATGAAGCCGGTCGTGAAGAGCGTCGAATCTCCGAGATATCGAACGATCTGACCAGGCCGCGAACCGTAGCTGGTCGATGTGCCGGCGACCGAATCGAGCGCCGTCGTCGTCGCGGCCAGCGATGCGTCGAAGATCTTGATCTGGCGACGCCCCGCATCGTTCACGAGGAGTCGTCCATCCGACAGCTCCCGGATTCCGAGTACGGCGCCGAGGGTCCCGGTCGTGCGCGCCAATGCTGGCGAGACGGTCACGATCGGGATGCCGCTGGCGCGCTTGGGCGGCGTCTGCCCCGCCGCGGCAACGGCTCCGCAAGTCAGCGCGGCGAGCGCGTTTCGCACGGGTGACTCCTTCAAGATCGAGAGGCATGAGGGCGGCACCGGTGTGCTCACGCTCTTCGCCTCGACCTCGACCTGCGCCGCGTTGGTTTCCATGCTGTCCACCTCCGCTTTGGCGTGGTCCAACTGTTCCTTCGTTGCCTGTCCGCCGTCGAATGCGCGCCGAATCGAGTCGTAATACGCCCGTGCCATCGCCAGCCGAGATGCCGCGAACTGGCGGCTGGTCGCGATGGACGTCGCGACGGCCTCGCGCCGGCTTGCGCTCAGCGCCTCCGCCGACGCCGCACCCGTGTTGGCACCGAGCACGAGGCCGATCGTCAGGCTGAGGACCGCGCCGGCGGCAATTCCGATCACGGTGCCGAGCCGTCCGATCGACACGGCGCGCGAGGCGCCGAACTGCCGTTCGGCCCGATGCGCCCGCAGCAGTTCTCGCTTGAGCGCGGCCCGGAATTCCGGCGTCGGTCGGTGTGGATCGTGAAACTCGGTCATGCCAGTCCTCCATGTGCTTTCAACGCGATCTCGAGCGCGCGGCGAAGCCGCTCGCGGGCCCGCCGGAGTCGTCCCTCGACGGCACGCTCGGAGATTCCATATACCTCGGCGATCTGCGACATCTTCATCCGGTCGTAGTGAAACGTCTCGAGTAGCTGCGCCTCCGCCGGCGGGATGCTCGCCAGTGCATGGCTCACGAGAGTCGCGATCTCCTCGGAATCGGCTACAGTGTTCGCGTCGACTGCCGCGAGCACCTCGGCCGGCGACACTCCGTCGAGCGAGACTGTCTCGCGCCGCCGGTAGTAGCTGACGACGAGATTTCGAGCGACCGTGGTCAGCCAGCCGAGCGGTTTGTCGGGCACACCGTGCACGCGCCAATGGCGCAACGCGCGCAACCACGCCTCCTGCGTGATGTCCTCAGCCAGCTCACGTCGCCCGCCACAGCGGCGCGAGACGTAACCGTACAACTCGACGATGGTGTCATCGTAGATGCGTTCCAGCTCGCGTTCGGTGATTCGATCGGGCATCCGGCGCGGGGAGCGGGGGCTTGATGCTATGTACGACGCTCGAGGGTCCGAAATCCCACGGAAGGGCGATCGGTCGCCGGTCGCCGATCGGTGGCCGAGCGACCGTTGCCTCTACGGTACCATCGTCCGCCGGCGAGCGCACTTTGTCATTCGCCAGAAACAATCCAGAAACCTGCCGCGCCTATCGTTCGCTCGACCCTGAACTGAGGCGCGCGTGAAGCGGATCGTTGGTCTTTCTGTCGCAATCGGCGTTCTCGCCATGGCGGGCGTGGCTTTGGCGCGAGGTGGCATGACGCGTCCCGACGCCACGGCCGAAAGCGCCACGACCGTGCGTGTGATCCGACGCGACCTCGGCTCACAGGTCAAGGCGACGGGAGTGATCAAACCGCGCGTCGGCGCCGAGGTACGCGTCGGCTCGCGCATCTCGGGCGTCGTCCGGCGACTCTACGTGCAGATTGGTGACAGCGTCGCCAAAGGCCAGCTTCTGGCCGAGCTCGACGATCGCGACCTCGTGGCGCGGCGCGATGAGGCGGAGGCAACGCTCCGGCAACTGGAGACGAGCCTCGGCTATGCGCGGACCAACCTTCGCCGGATGCGCGAGCTGAGTAACGCCCGCGTCATCGCACCAGCGGATCTCGACGTCGCCGAGCGCACCGCGTCGGTCGCCGAGCAGCAGGTAGACGGCGCGCGGGCGAGCCTGTCGTTTCAGTCAGCGCAGCTCGCGTACACGCGCATCGTCGCACCGATCGCCGGCGTCGTGGCGTCGGTCAGCACACAGGAGGGGGAAACCGTGGCGGCCAGCTTCGCTGCGCCGACCTTCCTCACGCTGCTCGACCCCTCTCGCCTCGAGGTGTGGGCGTACGTCGACGAAACCGACATCGGCCGCATTCGTGCCGGGCAACGCGCGCAATTCACCGTCGACACGTACGGCGACCATGAGTTCGACGGTCGCGTCACCGCGGTGCACCCGACCGCGGAGATCCGCGACAACGTCGTCGACTACGTCGCGGTCGTGGAGTTCAAGCCGCCGCGCGACCGCACGCTCCGCCCCGAGATGACGACCACCGTGCGCATCGCACTGGAGACGCGCGAGCACGCGCTCGCCGTGCCGATCCGCGCCGTTCGCTGGCAGGGCGCGCGGGCGTACGTGCTGTCACGCCGGACGGGCGCCGATACGGTCGAGCGGCGCTGGGTGACGACCGGCATCAAGGACGAGAGCTACTACGAGATCCTGAGCGGCCTCGCGGAAGGCGACGAGGTCCTCATTGGCGACGTGAACGTGGAAAGCGGAGGTACGGCGTGATCGACCTCGAGGCAATCGGCAAGCGCTACCCGCGACCGGGAGGCGGCACGGTCGACGCACTGGTCGGAGTCTCTCTGCGACTGGAGCGGGGCGAGTTCGTCGCGATCACCGGCGCGTCCGGGTCCGGCAAGTCGACGTTGATGAACATCCTGGGACTTCTCGATCAGCCTAGCGAAGGACGGTACCTGTTCGATGGAGAGGATGTGGCGCATCTCGATGCCGCGGCCCAAGCCCGATTTCGAAACAGGAAGGTCGGCTTCGTGTTCCAGGCATTTCATCTGCTCGCGCGGACGACGGCGCTCGAGAACGTCGAGCTGCCACTGATCTACTCCGACCGTGAATCGATCGCCGGACTCGGAGAAGCCGCACTGGAAGCCGTCGGCCTTGCCGACCGCATGCGTCACACGCCGGGCGAACTCTCAGGAGGCCAGCAACAGCGAGTCGCGATCGCGCGCGCACTCGTGAACGAGCCCGACCTGCTTCTCGCCGACGAACCGACCGGCAACCTCGACCCCCAATCGGCCGGGGAAGTGATGCGCGTGCTCACCGGGTTGAACGAGTCCGGCAAGATGATCGTGCTCGTCACGCACGACGCAGCAGTCGCCGCCAACGCGCGGCGAATCATCCACCTCGATGCCGGCCGCGTCGCCGTCAACCAAGATCGCGTTCTCACATCAACCCTGCTCCAGGGAGGGCGCGCCTGATGACCACAAAGCGCCTCCTGCAGCAAAGCCTGCAATCACTGGCCCGATACAAGCTGCGCACGGCTTTCATGATGCTCGGCAGTCTGGTGGGCGTGGCGGCATTGACGTTCGTGCTGTCGGTCAGCCGGGCGGCGCAGACCAAGATGCTCAGAACTGTCCGGCAGATTCTCGGCGACCAGGCGATCCTCGTCGTCGGCGGCGGAGGGACGATGATGGGCGGCCCGCGGCCTGGCGCATCGCGTCTCACGCTCGACGACGTGGCCGCGATCGTCAAGGAAGTTTCCGCGATTCAGATGTGGGACGTCCAGGCCGAGCGCTCGCGCATGGCCGTTCGCCGCGGATCGTCGAACGCCACCGTCCGCGTCGTCGGCGAGTCGGAGCGGTGGGAACAGGTCTGGGGGCGCGGTGTGGCGACCGGCGAATCGTTCGACGCCGCGGCGGTTTCCGGCACGGCGCGCGTCGCACTGATCGGCGAGACCGTCGCACGCGGACTCTTTGGCGGCGAAGATCCGATCGGAGCCGAGATCCAGATTGGCGCGGTCCCGTTTCGCGTGATCGGCGTGCTCGAGCGATTCGGGGTCGATATGCACGGCATGGATCGCGACAACGAGATCGTGGTGCCGATCTCGACGATGATGCGCCGCGTCGCCAACACCGACATGATCTCAGGCGCCAAGCTCGTAGTGAATGAAGCCGGCCAGGAGCGACAGGCGGCACACGACGCGAGGCAGCTCCTCCGCGCGCGGCATGGCATCGCCGAGGGTCAACCCGACGACTTCAGAATCATGACATCAGTGGCCGTGCAGCAGATGGTGGGCACGATGCGACGCATTCTCGTGCTGTACGTGCCGCTCGTCGGACTGGTGGCGCTGATCATCGGTGGCGTCGTCGCGGCCACGCTGATGCTTGCGTCGGTGAGTGAGCGGGTTGGCGAGATCGGACTCCGGCGCGCCGTTGGCGCGGCCCCGGACGACATTCGGCGGCAGTTTCTCGTCGAGACGGCCGCCACCGTCGTGCTCGGTGGTCTGGGCGGCATCGCGCTCGCGGTCGTCGCGGTGCAGGCGGCGTCGAGTCGCATGCGGCTCGACGCCGCGGTCACGCCGACGGCGGTGGTCATCAGCCTGCTCGCGGCGGCGCTCACCGGAGTCATTGCCGGCGTGGCCCCAGCGCGCCGCGCCGCGCGTCTCGATCCCGCCGATGCCTTGCGATGAGGTTGCGACGCAGCATTGCCCTGTCGCTCCGGGCGCTGTTCGCCCACCGAGTGCGGGCGATGCTCGCCGTGGCGAGCGTGAGCACTGGGACCGCCGCGGTCGTCGTCACCAGCGCGATCGGCGCCGGCGCCAACCGCGACATGCAGCGGAACATTCGCAGCATGGGAGTGAACCTCCTCATCGTGAGGCCGGCCCAGGTCAAACGCTCAGCCGCGCGCAGGGAGCTCAGCGGAAGCGTCACGACACTCGGCGTCGCCGATTACCAGGCGATCGCCGCGTTGCCGAACGTTGCGGGGATTGCCCCGGGAATCGAGGCAGGTGTGCGAGTGAAGTCCGGCACGCGCACCGTCGCCACCAGGCTGCTCGGAACGACGCCGACGTTTCCGGCGGTCCGACGCTTTCGACTGCGCAGCGGCCGATTCTTCGATTCCGACGACGACCGTGTCGCACGTCGGGTCGTCGTACTCGGCGCTCGCGTGGCCGATGCGCTGTTCGATGAAGATCCCGTCGGCACCGCCATCCGGATTCGTGGCATCCCGTTCGACGTGATCGGTGTTCTCGCGCCAAAGGGCGTTCTGGCCGACGGGGACGAAGACGATCAGGTGCTCGTCCCGATTCGCACCGCCCTTCGTCGCGTGTTCAACGCGACCTCGCTGAGCGCCGTCTACGTGAGCGTGAGCGATGCGCGATCCATCGCGCCGACGAAAGACGAGATCGGCGCCGAGCTCGGACGGCGCCATCGTCGAACGCGTGACGGTACGCGCGATTTCGAAGTTCAGGACGCGGCAAGGTTCTTCGCGCTGCAACGGCAGATGGCCGACGCCCTGGAACGCCTGACGACGGGCCTCGCCTTCGTGGCGCTCGTTGTCGGCGGCGTCGGCATCATGGCGCTCATGCTCCTGTCGGTCCGCGAGCGTACGAGCGAAATCGGCCTGCGGATGGCGGTTGGAGCGACACCGCGTGACATTGTCGTGCAATTCCTTCTGGAGTCGACCATTCTCGCATTCGGCGGCTGGATCGCCGGCCTCGTGTTGGCTGCCGCTGGCGCCGCAGTGTTGGCCGCGACGACGAGCTGGCAAGTCGCAGTCCCGCCCGCGGCTTTCGCCGCGACGCTCGGCACGGCGATCGTGATCGGCTTGGGGTTCGGCGCCATTCCCGCGCGCCGAGCCGCGCTCGTTCCGCCTATGCGCGCGCTCCTGACGGAGTGATCGCGGCCATGACGACGCGTGTGCTGATCATCGATGACGACGAACGGCTCAACACGCTGCTCACCGAATATCTGGAGCGGTTTGGTTTTTCGGTGCGAGCGGAAGCGCGGCCAACGGCCGGATTGCGCGCACTGAAGGCCGACCCGCCAGATCTCGTCATCCTCGACGTGATGCTCCCCGAGATGGACGGCCTGGCGGTCTGCAAGAAGATCCGCGAGACCAGCCGCGTTCCGGTCATCATGCTCACGGCGCGCGGCGACGTGAGCGACCGAATCGTGGGACTCGAGCTCGGCGCGGACGATTACCTCCCGAAGCCCTTCGAGCCGCGTGAGCTCGTCGCGCGCATTCAGGCCGTGCTGCGGCGCGGCGCGACGGACGAGGCGGACGTGATCCGTGCGGGTTCCGTCGAGGTAGACTGGACGACGCGCACGGCGCGCGTCGACGGGCGCGAGATCGCGTTGACCACGGCGGAATTCGAGCTGCTCGGCTTTTTCGTGCGTCACAGCGGCCGCGTGCTGAGCCGCGAGCGAATCATGGAGGGAACGCACGGCATCAACTGGGCGGCGTTCGACCGGTCGATCGACGTGCTCGTCAGTCGTCTGCGACAGAAGCTTGGCGACGACCCCAGGCACCCTGCGTTCATCCGAACGGTGCGCGGCGTCGGCTACAGCTTCGCCGGGAGCGCCACGTGAGCGATCGCCCGCCGCGCTGGCGCGGGTCGGTGTTCGGGAAGGTCGTGGCCGTGATGGTGACGATGGCGGCCTCTCTGATGCTGCTGGTAACGCTGTTCTTCTGGTTCGTGGTGACACCGACCGTTCACGAGCAGATCAGCCGCGGCACGGCTCACGAAGGGCTTCTCGTGATGTTCCTTCTGGTCGTCCTCGGCGTCATCGTGAGCGCGCACCTCATGCTGCGCCACCTCCTGCGGCCGCTTCGCGAATTGAACGACGCGGTGACGCGGCTGGGCACGGGAGAGCTCGACGTTCAAGTCCAGCGCACGACGGCCGACGAATTCGGGCGACTCACCGACGCATTCAACGAGATGGTACGCCGAGTGCGGGAGATGATCACTGCCCGCGATCATCTGTTGGTGGGCGTGAGCCACGAGCTGCGGTCGCCGCTGACGCGTATGAAAGTGGCGCTCGAGCTGCTGCCGAACGACGAGCAGCGCGCGCGGCTCGCCGACGACGTTGCGGAAATGGAGCGAATGGTCGCCGAGCTGCTCGAGTTGGAGCGGCTGCGAGCCGGCGCCGGGATTTGCGCGGAGCGCCAGGATCTCGTGCCGATCGTGCGCGAGACTGCGGCGAGCTTCGAGGATCGGCCGCCTGGAGTCCGGGTCATCACGCCGCCCGGCGAGCTCGTCGTGGACGTCGACGGCGCGAAGATCCGCACGGTGTTGCGCAATCTCCTCGAGAATGCAGTGAAGTACTCGCGTCCTGATAGTCGCGCGATCGAGGTCACGGTGAGCTACGACACGGGCGCGGCCGTCGTTCGCGTCACCGATGACGGCGTCGGAGTTCCGGAGAGCGACGTCGATCGGATATTCGAGCCGTTTTTTCGTGTGGACCCGTCGCGCTCGAAGAGTACCGGCGGGTACGGCCTGGGCCTCAGCATCTGCAAGCGGGTGATGGAGGCGCACGGAGGCAGCATCGCGGTGGAGCGGCCAGCGGGGCGAGGCACCTCATTCGTGTTGAAGTTTCCACGAACCACCTGACGGGAGCGCATCCACTCACCGAGTCGGTCTCCCGACCGCCGCGCCAATCGTGGTACCTTTGAGAGAGTGGCCACCGCGCGTATCCCGGGAGAGACGATGACAACGAGCCGAGAAACCGATTGGATGAACCATCCTACGCTGCGGCGGTTGGTCGACGAAGCGAATGGACTCGAGCTGGAGGAGCGGCTCACGCTGCTCAAAGGCATCATTCCGGGCATCGCCGAGGAGATGACCCCGAAGGACTTCGCGGCCTTCGCGCTCGAGCTCCGAATGAAAGGGGAGCGGTTCTACGACGCGAAGCAGCATCCCGGCAAGGGAAAGGCGACGCGTCACGTCATGGGCGAACGCGACCTCGAGGGACGGTGACGAGCTAAGGTTGTCGTAGCCATCACATCCTCTCGGACTCTGACCTAGTCGTCGTGGGGCGACCGCATTCGTGGCAGTCAGCACAGTGAGCTTAGCACTGGTCCGGGTTGCGGCCCTGGGCTTGACGGTGATGTCGCGTCGGGCGATCGGCCAATCGATCCCACCCTGCTACGCCACGCCGCAGTCGATGACGCCGGCGACATGGCACGCGAGCGCGCCGCGCCCGGACAGGCCGCCGAAGTCGGGGCTCGAGCTCGTACGTGAGCTGCCATTGCCCGGCCCCGCGAATCGGTTCGACTACCAGAGCTTTGATCCGTCGACGCACCGGATCTACATGAACCATATGAATGCCGGTCGCACGATCGTGTTCGATACCGATAACGACCGGGTCATCTCCGAGATCGGCGGCGTCCCACGTGCCACCGGTGTGTGGAGCGTCCCATCGCATCACCAGGTGTACATCTCGGCGGCTGGCGCGCACGAAGTCGTGATCGTCGACGATCGCACGCTGAAGGCGGTGAATCGCGTCGGCGGCATTCGCTTTCCGGACGGGATCGCGTACGCGGCGGACGCCGACAAGGTATTCGTTTCCGACGAGTCAGGCGAAGCGGATGTGGCGATCGAAGCCAGGACGGGTGCGAAGCGCGCGACGATCGAACTCGGGGGAGAGGCCGGGAATACGCACTACGACTCGGTGTCGCACTGCATTCTCGTCGCGGTTCAGACACGCAACCAGCTCGTTGCGATCGATCCGGTCAGCGAAAAGATCGTGCAGCGCTACGAGCTGCGCGGCGCGGAGCATCCGCATGGCTTCGCGATCGACGAGCCCGATCGACTCGCCTTCATCTCGTGCGAGGGCAACGCCGCGCTGATCGTGCTCGATCTTCGAACCATGAAGCCTGTCCAGCAACTTCGCGTCGGCGACGACCCCGACGTGGTGGCCTGGGATCCCGGCTGGCGGCGGCTCTACGTTGCGGCCGAATCCGGCGTGGTGTCGGCGTTCTGGCTCGACGGCGCTGCGCTCCGCCCAACGGGTGAGATACGCGCCGCGCACGCGCACACCGTGTCGGTCGATCCCCGCACGCATCTCGTGTATTTGCCGCTCGAGAACGTCAGCGGGCATCCGGTGCTGCGCATCTACCGACCCGCGCCCTGACGCGGGCGATGCGTTCGCTCGTTTGGCTCTCGATCCCGTGGCTCGTGATCGCCGCGCCGACGTCGAGAGCACAGTCGCAGGCCTATCGCGTCGCAAGATCGAGTGAGTCGATCCGACTCGATGCGCGGCTCGCCGAGCAGGTGTGGCGCGACGCCGACTCGATCGTGGATTTTCGCCAGCGCGAGCCGGCCGAGGGCGCACCGGCGAGTGAGCGGACGGTGCTCAAGGTCGTGCGTGACGGGGAGCGTCTGTACGTCGCCGTGCGAGCCTACGATCGCGATGTGAGAGGCATTCGCGGAGCACAACTCCGGCGCGACGCAGACCTCTCGTCCGACGACAACATCACGGTGCTCATCGACAGCTACCGCGACCGTCGCGGCGCGTTCCTGTTCCGGACCAATCCCAACGGCGCGATGTGGGATGGCCAGCTCGTCGGGCTCGACGAGGTGAACTCGAACTGGAATGGCATCTGGGACGTCGCGACCCGGCGCGACGCCGGATCATGGACCGCGGAGTTCGCGATTCCATTCCGTACGCTGCGTTTCAAGCCGGAAACCGACATCATCGGCTTGAACGTTCGGCGATTCATTCGGCGAAAGAACGAGGAGGACCTATGGCGTTCGTGGGGCCGTGCGCAGGGGCTTCAGAACTTGCTCAACACGGGAGACGTCGCCGGTTTCGGCGACATCGCGCATAGTCGTCCGGCTGAGGTGCGCCCGTACGTGCTCGGCCGCGCCATCGCGCCGTCGTACGACGTCGACGGCTCGCGCATCGGCTCCGGAAGCACCGACGGCAAGGCCGGCCTCGACGCGAAGCTCGGCGTGTCGCCGACGATGACGGCCGATCTCACGCTCAATACCGACTTCGCCCAGGTCGAAGCCGATCAACAGGTCATCAATCTCACGCGTTTCCCCACTTTCTTCCCCGAGAAGCGCGAGTTCTTTCTCGAGTCGAGTGGTCTGTTCGACATCGGTTCGTCGGGGCGCGCGCAGCTCTTCTACTCGCGGCGGATCGGCCTCGATTCGACGGGCGTGCCCGTCCCGATCATCGGCGGTGCCCGGCTTTATGGAAAGCAGGGCCCGTGGGCGATCGGGCTGCTCGACGTCCGCACCGGCGGTCACGAGAACGCCAACGACGTCGCGGTGCGAATCGGCCATGACGTGCTGGATCGATCGACCGTAGCGGCAATGGTCGTCGACAAATCCGTCGCCGGCCGGTCGGAGCGTGGCGCGGGTTTCGACATGGACTTTCCACTCGTCGTTCGCGGTCACAACGTCGAGCCGCACGTCTGGATGATGGGCACGCGGACGCCGGGCGTGGCGGGCACGCCATTGGCCTGGCGGTTGTCGACGGATTATCCGAACGACTTGTTCGACAACTTCGTTTCAGTGTACCGGATCGACGACGGCTTTTCGCCGACGATGGGCTTCGCGCGCAGAACGGGCATCTGGGAAACGACCGGACACGTCGACTACATGCCGCGGCCCGGCGTCTTCGGCATTCGTCGACTCGATCTCACGCCCATTCCGAATTGGGACATCATCACAGATCGCAAGACCGGCGACCTGACCCGTCCTTCGACGTGGCAGACCGCCGAGTTCGAGTGGCACGTCCTTGGTGGCGAATTCCAGTCGGGCGACCAGCTCGAGCTCAATGTTCAGCGAAACCTCGATGCGCCTGCCGACACCTTCGAGGTCTTTCGTGACATCACCATCGCGCCCGGCCGATACTGGTGGACCACCGCCGACGTGCAGTATGAGTCATCCTCGGGTCGCCCGTTGAGCGTGGAGGCGGTCCTCAGCACCGGG
The DNA here is from genome assembly GCA_035493635.1 of Gemmatimonadaceae bacterium. Classification (GTDB taxonomy): domain Bacteria; phylum Gemmatimonadota; class Gemmatimonadetes; order Gemmatimonadales; family Gemmatimonadaceae; genus JAQBQB01. Next base: position 27,132 of record DATJHY010000183.1, read on the forward strand.
CAGTTCTACGCTGGGCACGCGAACACGGCGGAGTTGAGCGGGACGCTGCGCGCGGGCGGACATCTTATTCTCAACGTCGGCTCATCGGTGACGGCGGCTCGTGTGCCGGCAGGTCGCTTTACGGCCACGCAGCTCACTGGCCACGTCGAGTACGCGTTCAGCACCCGCGCCAGCTTTCTCGGTTTCGCGCAATTCGAGAACGAGGACCGGCGCGCCGACTTCAACCTGCGCTTTCACTGGATCCCGAAAATCGGCGACGATGTCTTCGTGGTGTGGAACTCGGGCTTCACGACCGAGCCCGACGCGCCGTGGCGATTCCCGGGCGGGCGAGCGCTGTCACATCCGCTGAATGGCGCTCTCGTGGTGAAGGCGGTGCACCGGTTCGCGCGATGAGCGCGCCGAGGCTCAGACCAGCTCGGGTCGCGAGTACGACGCCACAGGCACCGGTCCCGCCGGCACGAGCTCCCAGCGCCCGACGTCGACGCAGAGGTTGAGTCCCTCGAGCGCGATCGCGCCGAGCATGACGACGTCGTCGGCGCCGGCGAACACGACAGGCGTGGCCGTCGAGCGACCGTTGGCGTAGATGAGCGCGAAGCCGATGTCGCGCTCCACTACGTTCCCCGCGGCGGCCTGAAAGCGCTCGCTGCGGGCGGGCCGTACACCGAGCTCGAACAGAAGATCGGCCGGCATCCAGTTGTACTCGCTGGCCGAGTCGACGACGATCTCGCGCAGTTCCCGGCGGTAGTTCGGCGCGGACATGGACGCGATATGGATCGTCGTACGGAAGTTCCTGCGCTCGTCGATCATTCGGCCTCCCGGAGGCACCGCATCATCAACTCAGTGTTCAAGGTACATTCCGCGCTGCCGTCGGACCAGCTCGGCCGTTCTCGGCCGCCTCGGGACCGGGTTCTGCCGTGACCGCAAACGCCCAGATCGAAGGCCAGGCCGACAGCAGGGCCAAGTGGTGGCGCGCTGGCCGTCGTGGGGCTGGGCGTCGGGACATTCGTATCGCCTAACAACAGCGCGCTCATGGGCGCCGCACCGGTGCACCGACAAGGAATCGCGTCGGGCGTGCTCGCTTCGGCACGCAACGTCGGCATGGTGCTCGGCGTTGGCTACGCGGGGGCGGTGTTCACGACCGTACTGGCGCGCGCGACAACGCCGACGGAGGGGATTCCGGCCGCGGTGCGCGCGAGCCTGCTCGCGGCGTCAGGGCTGGCGGTGATCGGAACCCTGCTGTCGGCGCTGCGGCCGAAGCGCTGACGGTCAGTACCCAAACCGCCCCATGATCGATCCCTGCGCCAGCACGTGCCCGCGCATCTGGAACACGACTGTAGCGCCCGTCGTCTTGGAGTCCACGCCGGGAATCTTCTCGACGTCGAGCGCGTACACCGTGAACGTGTAGTGATGCTCGCCGTCGCTCTTGGGTGGACACGGTCCGCAGTAGGTGCTCTGCGAGAAATCGTTGTACGCCGCCTTGCCACCGCCCGGCGACTTGTCGTTGCCGTCGCCCGCGTCGAGCGACGTCGTCGTCGCCGGTATGTTGAAGGCGAGCCAGTGCCAGTACCCCGAGCCGGTCGGCGCATCGGGATCGAAACAGGTAATCGCGAACGCTTTGGTGCCGTCGGGCGCGCCGGACCACGACAGTTGAGGCGCCACGTTCTTGCCGCCGCAGCCAGTGAAAACGTTCTCCATCGGGATCACGCCGCCAGCGTTGAACGACTCGCTCGTCACTCGCAGCGTGATCCCGCTGCGGGGCGCGTCCGCGGCACGGACGGAGATCTTCTGGGCACTGGCGGCGGTCGTCATCGTTCGGCTCCTGGTTTCGGTCATTCTCAATTTATCGCCATGGGAGCGGACCGTCCCCGCGCTGGCCAGATTCGTGACAACGACGATCTCGCCGCGCAACGCATCGGCGCTCGCGGCTCGGCTTGCATCGTCGTAACCGTGCACGATAGCGTTTGTGAATGGCAGACGTGTCGACCTGGCATTCAGCGGTCTACGGGCTGGGCGTACCTGCCGCCACCAACGGCGCGAGCGGTTGCATGACAACGATGGAACTCGCGCACGAAAGCTGTCCACCCTGGAGCTAGCCATGCCACGCGACCCGCAGGTGCTCGTTTTCGTGGGGATCAAGAACGCCGTCGTCGCCCTCGACGACCGTACTGGCATGGAGGCCTGGCGAACGGAGCTCCGGTCGTCGGATTACGTAACGGTGCTGTGGGACGGAGAATCGCTGCTCGCCGCGAACAGCGGCGAGGTCTGGCGGCTCGATCCAGCGAATGGATCGGTCATCTGGCACAATGAGCTGAAGGGTCTGGGGCGCGGTCTCGTCAGCCTGGCGTCGAGCCGGCTCGCATCTGCGAACGCGAACGCCGACCTCGAGATGGAGAAGCGTCGCCGAGCGGCGCAGGCGGCAGCGCATACGGCGGCGGGTTAACGGACGCCCGTTGGCGGCGTCATAGCCTCCGCCCCCTGCACCGGGCCCGTGTCGGCTGGCTCGGCCGCGGCGCGCGCTGTAGAATCGTCGGACCATGCCGGTCCGCACCGCCGTCCACGAGACCTTCACCCGCGCCCTCGACTCTCTCATCGCGCGGGTCAAGCAGGACCGCACCATCCTCGCCGCGATCCTCTGCGGTAGCCTGTCGCACGATACCGTCTGGGACAAATCCGACATCGACCTCGCGCTCGTCACGGTCGACGACCGGAAGAGCGACGAACGCGGCGTTGGCCTCTACGCCGACGGCGTCAACACGCACGCCATTCTGATCTCGCGCACGGAGTTCCGACAGATCGTCGAGGGCTCCATCGCCAACACCTTTACGCACTCCTTTCTCGCCAAGGGCCGCCTGCTCTACTCGCACGACGAGAGCATTGCCGTCCTCTGCGAGCGACTGCACGCGATGGGCGACCGCGACCGGCGGCTGCAACTTCTCGCGTCGGGCGCGGCGGTCCTTCCCCCGCTGTACAAAGCACGCAAGTGGTTCGTCACCCGGCGCGACCTCGACTACGCGGCGCTCTGGATTCTCTACTGCGCCACGCCGTTGGCGCGAATCGAGGTCATCGGCGCGGGACTGCTTGCCGACCGCGAGGTCATTCCGCAGGCCATGACACTCAATCCCGAGTTCTTCGCGACCGTCTATCACGAGTTGCTCAACAGGCCCAAGACCAAGACGGCGGTCGAGGCGGCACTCGAGGCCATCGACGGGTACCTGGCAACGCGCACGACGGAGCTCTATGGGTACGTGCTCGACCACCTCCGCGACGTCGGCGAGGCGCGATCGGCAACCGAAATCGAGAACCACTTCACGCGGAATTTCGGCGTGAGCCAGGTGACCACGGTCTGCGAGTACCTGTCGGATCGCGGGCTCCTCGTCAAAGCGTCGGTGCCGGTCAAGCTCACGCGCCGCAGCAACGTCGAGGTGCAGGAACTCGCCTTCGTCTACGCATGACGCCGCGCGCGCAGCAACGGTCGGAGCCCAACTCCAAACCGCGGACCACCATCGCCGTCCAGGGCGCCCGCGTCCACAACCTCAAGAACATCTCGGTCGAGATTCCCCGCGACACGCTCGTCGTTGTCACCGGCCTCTCCGGCTCGGGCAAGTCGTCGCTCGCCTTCGACACGATCTACGCCGAGGGCCAGCGGCGCTACATGGAATCGCTGTCGAGCTTCGCCAAGCGATTCATATCGCAGGTCAAGAAGCCCGACGTCGATTTCATCTTCGGCCTCTCGCCGGTGATCTCGATCGAGCAGAAGACCGTCGCCAGCAATCCGCGGTCCACGGTCGGCACGATGACCGACATCGCGAGCTACCTCAATCTCCTCTACGCGACGATCGGCGACGCGCACTGCCCCCGATGCGGAGAGCCCGCGCCCAGTCGCTCGGCGAGCCAGATCGTCGAGTCGATCCTGTCTCTGCCCGAAGGCGCCGAAGTCGAGCTGCGCGCGCCGGTGTTCAAGGTGTACGGCGAGGAGCTCGACTTCGTCTTCACCGAACTGCGCAAGAAGGGTGTGCGCCGACTGTTCGTCGACGGCAAGGCTGTCGACCTCGCGCAGAAGATCGAGCTCGACGAGTCGAAGGTGCGGCAGATGGACGCCATCGTCGACCGGCTCGTCGTGCGCCGCCGAAACGAGAAGGCGATCAAGGCCGCGGTCGCCGCGACGCTACTCGTTGGCGACGGCATGATGCAAGTCGAGATCGTGAAAGGCGCACCCAAGGCCGAGGCGGAGCGCTTCTACAGATCTACCGCCAGCGCGAAGCATCATCTGATGTACGGCGAGATCGGTCCCGACTACTTCCAGTTCAACAATCCCGAAGCCGCCTGTCGCACGTGCGCGGGACTCGGCGTCGACAAGCTCACACATCCGGAACTGCTCATCCCCGACCCGATGCGCAGCATCGCCACTGGCTGCTTCGTTCGTGAGGCGCTTCGCTACGATCCCGACACGTGGGACGGGCGAATGATGTACAGCCTGTCGCAAGCGATCGGCTTTTCGCTCGACACGCCCTGGAAGGACCTCCCCGAATCCGTGCACAACGTCGTTCTGTACGGGCTCGAGACGAAGTTCCCGCTCGCCTTCCCCCCAAACGCCAAGGTGAAACGCCCCGAGTGGGAAGGCCGCGAGATTGGCTTCCACGGCATCGCGCGGCGCATCGAGCGGCATTACCGGCGCTACCGCCAGCGCAACGAGGCCAGCTCCGGCATGGAAGCGTGGCTCGACAAGGTGATGGTCGAGCGCCTTTGCCCCGACTGCAACGGCACGCGGGTGCGCGCGTCGCGGCTCGCGTTCACCATCGCCGGCAAGAATCTCCACGAAGTCGGCCAACTTCACTTCGACGAATTGCGCGATTTCCTCCGAGGCATCAAGCCGAGCGGCCGCGGCGCCGATGCCGGACGGCAGGTCGTGCGTGAGATCACGGCGCGTCTCGATCTGCTGCTCGGCATCGGCCTCGACTACCTCAACTTCAATCGCCGCTCGTCGACACTCTCCGGCGGCGAGTCACAGCGCATTCGGCTCTCGACGCAGATCGGCTCCGGACTCATGGGCATGCTCTACGTGCTCGACGAGCCGAGCATCGGTCTGCACCCCAAGGACAACGTGAAGATGATCGCGACGCTCGAGCGGCTGCGCGACATCGGCAACACGGTGATCGTAGTCGAGCACGACGAGAATACCATCCGCGCCGCCGATCACGTCGTGGAGATGGGACCAGGTCCCGGCGTGCACGGCGGCACAGTCGTGGTCCAAGGGACGCTCGAGGACATTCTGAAGTGCAAAACCTCGCCGACCGGCCAATACCTCTCGGGCAATCGCGCCATCGCCGTTCCGAAGCAGCGGCGCCCTGGCAACGGCAAGCGGCTCGTCGTGCGCGGTGCGCGGGAGAACAACCTCAAGTCGATCGACGTGGCGTTTCCGCTCGGCACGCTGGTCGCCATCACCGGCGCGTCGGGATCGGGCAAGAGCACGCTCATCAGCGAAGTGCTCTACAAGGCGCTGTGGAAGCGACTGGTCGACACGCGGACGCTGCCGGGAGCGCACGACGCGGTCGACGGCATGGAGCACGTGCACAAGGTGGTGAACATCGACCAGACGCCGATCGGCCGAAACAGCCGCTCCAATCCCGCCACGTACATCGGGTTCTACGACACTATCCGCGACCTGTTCACGCAAGCGCCGCTCTCGGTAGAACGCGGCTACAAGGCCGGACGATTCAGCTTCAACGTGAAGGGTGGCCGCTGCGAGGAGTGTCAGGGCGAAGGCACGATCAGAACCCAACTCTACTTCATGCCCGACGTCGAAGTGACCTGCGCCACGTGCAAGGGCGCTCGCTTCAATGCCGAGACACTGGAAGTGACGCTGCGCGGCAAGACCATCGACGACATCCTGAACATGTCGGTGGAGGAGGGTGTCGAGTTCTTCGCCAAGGAGCCCGCCGTTGGCAAGAAGATCGAAGTGCTGCGTGACCTTGGCCTCGGATATCTCACGCTCGGCCAGTCGGCGACGACGCTGTCGGGCGGCGAGGCACAGCGCGTGAAGATCGCCGCGGAGCTGAGCAAGCTGCAGCGGGCAAAGCACACGGTGTACATCCTCGACGAGCCGACCACAGGGCTGCATCTCGCCGACATCGAACACTTGTTGGAGAGCTTGAATCGATTGGTCGATGCTGGACACACGGTGCTACTGATCGAGCATCAGCTCGACGTGATCGGGACCGCTGATTGGGTGATCGACCTCGGGCCCGAAGGCGGACATGCGGGCGGTGAGGTCGTGGTGACGGGAACGCCCGAACAAGTGGCGGCGTGCAAGGCGTCGCATACAGGGCGATTCTTGCGCGGCCGCATCGGTCCGAGCTCGGCCCAGTCGCGACGGGGTGTGTCGCGGGCACGCTAGCTGGTGTTGCGCGTGCCGGCCGGGGATGGGTCGGGTGGTTGATTCGCGGAGTGTCGCGGATTCAGCGGACGCACGCGGAGGGACTCCTCGGCACGAACGCCGCCGCGCCCCACGAGCCGGGATAATTCTTTCTGACTGCCGCTCGGGCTGGCCACTACAGGCTTTGCACCCGAAGCGTCCACGATGCTCCGAAGCAAGGTCGGGACAACCTGATCGTCAGCGACGAGGTACCCTATGCGTGCTTACGCGCGTTCTCGAATACGAGACGGTAGAAGTTGGCCTCACGGCCGAAATGAAGCAAAAGGCCGACCTCGAGAGAGGTGGCTCGCAAGTAGTTGTATACTTGCCGGCCTGCATCCTTGTGGAGGCGTTCGGACGACTTGATTTCGACGATCACCTTATCGTCGACGATCATGTCGAGCCGCTGGCGGCCGATGGGGACACCATCATACCTGATGATGACCTCCACCTCGCGGCCCACGCGATGGCCACGAGCGGTCAACTCCAGCTCGAGTGCCGACGCGTAGATCTGCTCGAGAAAGCCGAACCCGAGTTTCCGATGCACGGCGAAGAATCCACCGATGACGGCATGGGTCAAATCCTCCTCGATCAGTCCGCCCCGGCGGCGTATCGTCATGCGCACAAGGTCGCCGAATGTCTTCGGCCACCCACAATCGAATTCTCGCGGTCACAGGCTTTGCATTCGTGGCGAACGCTGGCCAGCCCGAGCGGCAGTCACAAACAATCATCCCGGCTCGTGGAACGCCGAGCCCTGCATGCCGGGGAACCCCTCCGCGTGCGTTCGCCACATCCGCGTCACTCCGCGATTCACCCACCCGACCCATCCCCGCCGCAACATCTCGCACGACGCCCGAACGTCATATTCGCCTGGCAACCGCCGCGTAGAGCACGCCCGAGTACGCGGACGGTAGCGTCGCCGTGACGGCAGCCCCGGCGAGCCCCGCCGACGCCGCCAGCCGCGGCCAATGCGAAGCGTCGATCGGATACGGCACCCACCTGCTCGGCGCCCGACGATCGTATTCGACAAGGACGATCCGACCGCCGACGCGCAGTCGTTGCACGAGCCCCGTCAGTACACTCTCCGTGTCACGCACGAAATGCAGCGCGTTGGCGAGAAGGATTCCGTCGAGCGGCGCGTCGCCGAGCCCCGGCAGTTCGAAGGACCGCGTGAAATCCGCGTTCACCGGAATCACACGTGTCGCGCTCGTCGTCGACCACGCACGCAGCGCGGCCACCGCCGTGATGTCAGCATCCACCGCGTAGATCGTGCTTCCGGCGCCGAGTGTCTGCGCGAGTGCGCGAGTGAAGGTGCCGGTGCCCGCGCCGAGATCGGCCCACACACCCGTGTCATGGCCGACGGCGTCGTGGATCAGCGCGACAGCATCGTCGATTTCCATGAAGCAATCAAAGACGCGCGTCAACCGCGCCGCGAGCGGGCGCGGATCGTTGTCCGCGCCCGCCTTGTCGCTGCAAGTAACCGCGCCGCTAAACCTTGAGCGGGAACTGTTTGACGATACCGTCGGACAGTGCGTCCGCCATCTCCATGGCCTGCGAGTACACGTTGTCGAACGTCTGCTGATCGTCGTCCCACTTTTGCTGAATGCGATCGACTGCCTCGCGCGTCGTCAGCGCCAGGTGATTATTGAGCATTCCGAGCAGGGCGTCCTTCGTCCAATTGGGATTCGCCCCCGCGAGGAACGTCGCGAGCTCGGCCGCGTTGTCGTGCCAGCGGCGGTCGGCGTCCGATTGCTTGGCAGCATCTCCCGCCTTGGCTGCAGCGACGAGCTCTCCCGCAATGCTGATGTGCTGCTTGAGCAATTCGGTGAGCTTCGTACCGGCGGCGTCGCCGTAGAACGGCTTGATCGCGTTGCCGATGTCCTCCTGGTTCCGCATCAGCCGGTTCAGAGCGACGCTCGCGCTCGGGTCTCCGGCCACGGCGGCGACGATGTACCCTCGCGTCCAGACTACGTGGTCGGACCAGAGGTGTCGCATGTCCTGGTGCAGCGCGGCCGATTTGGAAGCCGTCGGTAGGCCCAGCGTTCCCGCGGCCGAGTTCACCGAGGAACAGCCCGCTGCGACGACCATTGCGATCGTGATGAGCCCGGTGCGCATCATTACTCCGTGTCGAGACGCTGGAGTCCGCGCGCATTTCCGGCACCGGCGTCGTCGGGGGACGCGGCGTTTTGACAATAAATATTTGAGTTATTGTAGCGGACGCAAGCGGGTGATGGCGGTGCTGGGACACCAACCGGTTATCGTTCGCGGTCGCGCGATCAGGACTCCGGCACCAGCACCTGCACCTCCGACGGCCCGAGCTCGACGTACAGCGCCGCCGCATCGCTCGCCGTCCGCAGTTGCCCCCCATCATAGAAGCGAGCCTGTGGAATCATCTGGACCGTCCCGCGCCCCGTCGTGCCTTTGTTGCTGTGCGCGACCCGCATGTCTCGATCACGACGATGCAGATCGAGATCGACAAGGATGAATCCGGTAAACCGCCGCGCCGGATCGGTGTTCGCGACGACCACAATCTCCCGCTCGGTGAGAATGCGCGAATACGCGACCACGCCGGCCGGTCCGCTCGACAGCCCAAAGTCGCGGCCGTTGCCCGACACTTCCCGGAAGTACAGGCGCCCGTAACGGAGCGCCGGTTCGTCACGGCGTAGCCGAGCGAGCGATTGAATGTCCGAGTACAGCGCGTGCCCTTGGTCGAACGCAGTCGCGCCCCTGCCCCACAGTGCTTCGCGCACGGACTCGTTGGCGTCGAGTGATGGCTCGCCAGCGTCGGTGACGGTGCCCGTCAGCCCCTGCTCCGTCCCATAGTAGAGGCACGGAATGCCTTGCAGCGTGAACAGCAATGCGAGGCCGAGTTTGATCTGCGCCTCCGGCGTCTGCGGATGACGGAAGCGCTCGTGCTGATCGTGATTGTCGAGGAAGCTGACGAAGTAGCGCCCGGCTTCGCCGTGTGAGCTCAGCAGGCCCTCCTCCTTCGATTTCCGCTGCAGGAACACGCGCCGAATCGCGTCGACGTCGCCCATGCCCTTGGCGATCGATGGCAGCACGTAGAAGAGGGGGAAGTCGAGCGCCGCGTCGATACCGAATCCTTCGTCGCCAGGCGTGTTTCGGCCCACGAAGTTGGCGATCGCCGACTCGTTGTCGTACACCTCGCCAAAGGTGAAGAAGTTCGACTTGCCGATGCTCAGCGCGAACTCGCGGATGGCGTTGCCGAACGTCTCGATCGCGGCGGGCGATACGTACTTCACCGTGTCCACGCGAAAACCGTCGACGTCGTACTTGGCGATGAGATACTGGTGCGCGCGAATGAGAATGTTGAGCACGGGGCTCGTCCCGTACGCGTCGCGGATCGGCTCCTGACCCGGCACACGCGCGTCGTACTCGACGACGAGCTGGCGCAGCGCGCCAAAATCGCCGCGCGCAAATCCGCCGGGTGGTGCATAGTCGCTCAGTTTGCTTCCGCGGCGGCGGAAGAACTCTCGGCGCTGAAGCTCCACCGGCCAAACCGCATCGTCGGGAGAGAGCGCCGTCGGCGCGGGGAGCGCATCCTCCCAATCGCCACGCGGTAGGCCGAGTCCGTTCAGCCACTCGATGTGCGGCTCACGCCCGAGCGGCGCGTCCATCAGCGCCGGATCCGCGAACTCGGCCTCGACGTGACCTTCGCGCAGGTAATCGAAGACGTGGGCCGCGTGGTTGAGCACCACATCCAGAATCACGTACATCCCGCGCGCATGTGCCTCGTCCACGAGCGTCGTCAACTCCCGCTCGGCTGTCGCGCGCGTTCCGTCCGAAGCGAAGCGCTCGTCGACGTTGAGAAAGTCCTGCGTGGCGTAACCTGGGTACGTGTATCTCCACTCGCGCGGTCGGCTGTTCTTGAGCACGGGAGAAAGCCAGATCGCGTGAACGCCGAGGGCCTCGAGGTAGCCGAGCTGGCGTCGTACACCCTCGAACGTCCCACCCTGCCGGAAGTCGTACTTGTCGTTCCAGCGGGCGGCCGGGGGCGCGTTGGGGTTGTTGAACCGGTCGATCACGAGGAAGTAGACCCAGCAGTCGCGCCAGTCCACTGGAGACGGGAATGGGCGGCGAACGTGCCGCCGGGTCGCGTCGACGGTAATGGTTCGCGTTACGGGCTGTCGAACGGTCTCTTGGGCGCGGGAGAGATCCTCAGCGACCTCAGGGCCGAATACCATGTTCGTCATGGGCGGGCCTCCGACCTGTCTCGGTGCAGGCAGCCAGGATAATGCCGCGCAATCGGCCCCGCCAGAGGGAGTGTTGCAAATTTCTTATTGTAGAACTCGCATACTCCCACCTGCTACGCGCTGGCCCGGCAGGCCAACGCGCCCTCGGCCACTGCACCTCATCAATGGCCCTTTTTTAGCCAGCGAAATCCGTCCTGCCCGCTGACACACGCCGGAAGATCGATATTGTCCTGTCCGTTCGTCCAACGCTGCCCTTCTACGGGCCAGATCTCGCGGAAGCCGGCGGCTCGATACATCTGAGCCTGATCCGCCGCCTCCTTGTGGGTGGCCGGTCCGCCAACGCCCGGATTGCCGATTTGCACGAGGCACGCGGTAACGCCAGAACCAACCGCTCCGCCGGTGAGCCGGTCCAGAAATGCGTCGCCAATGCCGGCGCCCCAGAGCGACGGCGCCACGTAGAAGTCGGAGGCATCCCACATCGCGAACCTGTCCACTACTTCGAGCGTGGTCTGCGCCACTTGGATGGTGCACGTGTTGGCGGGGTCCGCGGACAACGGCACGACGAACGAATAGTTGGCGATCCGGCTCGCGTCGTGCCACTTGGCCGGCGCGCGACCTTCTTCGGCCCACGCGCGGGCGGCGATCGCGCCGGGCACGATGGGCTTGAATTCATCTCTCGAGAGCTGGCCGGCGCCGTAGACGGCGCTGGCCGCCCGCGCCCCGAGGCCCAGATTGATCTCGAGGTATCTCGCGAATCGCTGTGCGTGCAGCGGCCGCAGCACCGGCCACCAGGCGCGCAAATGCGGCGAATGGGTCCATCGCGCGAAGTAGTTCACCAGACCCAGGTACATTGGGTGCGAGCCGTTTCGGTCCAGTCCCTCGCACGCGAACGCCTCCTCCATGAAGAGCAACGCCTCGCGCACTACCCCGAGCGCACCCGCGAGCTCGTCAGCTGTCGTCGCGGCGGGGTCACGGCCGAGCAGCGCTCCGATCTCGCCGTACACGCCCCGAGGCACCCCGCCGCTTGGTTGCGAGAGAAGCGTGGAATCGAGCTGGGCGGCGCGCGACGTGTACGTCGACAACCGGTCGGTGAGGCCGCGCGGCATCGGTAGCCAATCGCGGCGGGCGTACGCAAAGATTCCGGCGCCTGCCTTTCTGAGCTCGCCCGCACGCTCGGGAGCACGCAGCGATTCGAGGTCGGCCCCGAGCGCCTTCACCACCGGGCTGAATGCCGTGAGCGCGGCATGCAGACCGAGACGCCGATATGCCTCCCATTGCGCCTCGTCATAGAACTGGTCGCCGGTGCTTTCGTGGGGAAAGGCCTCGTTCCGCGCGTGATACTGTTGTACGTCGACCGGCTCATTGCCAACCAGCGTCGGCTTGAAGAGCAGCAACACGCCGTGGTCGTCCGTTGGATAGCGAATGTCCCCCGCTACGATCGGCTGGCGCGCGAGCCCGTCGCGCGGTCGCAGCGGCGACAGGTCGATCTCGATCTCGACGCCGAGGTCCTCGCGCGCGCGCCGAACGAGATTGCCGAAGTCGTCGAACGAGACATCGGGGTCGCATCCGCAGTCCGAGGCGATGATGTACCGGCAGTGACGCCGGAGAAGTTCGAACACTCCCATGTTCTCGAAGTGACCGCCGTCGGAGAGATTGACCCTCCGCGCGGTCGCACTCGACGAGCCAAAGAGCTCGCGATAGAACGTCCAGCCGGGAAGGAACGCATGCAGCCGCCCCGTGCCGAATGGATGTCGGAGCCACAAGCCGAGCCGGAGGTTCAGCGTCGCCATCAGGTAGGTAACGCCCGGACCCAACTCCATCGACTTCGAGCCCATTTGCGAATTGAACGCCGCACCCGATGCGGTGATCGACGTGGCGAGCCACGGTGCATCGCCCGTCCAGCGGTTCGGGGCCGGCTGAGCGCTCTGCTGCCACGGCACGGCCGCGCTGCCCACCGAGAATCCCACCGGCGACAACACGCCGCTGACGGCGCCGCGCCGCAGCGTCGCGACCGGATCGCTGGATGCGAGGTCGTTCACCGCGCAACAGACGAGCTGCAGCGGCTTGTTCTCCTGCATGTCCGTGAGCGCGACGTCATCGTGCTCGCGTACTTCGGCAGTGTGCACGGCAGGGTCGTTCGACGCTCCCAGGTAGGCCCGAGCCAGCCGGTCTCGGTAGAAGGCGTGCAAGCCCATCGAGTTGGGATCGAAGGCGGCCATCACCAGCGCGGTTACGGCCAGTGCGATCCCCAGGAGCAGGGGGGCCCAGCCGCCGTTGGCCGCAACGCAGACCAGCAAGACGAGCGCACAGGCCACCGCGGCGAGGGCGAGATACGCGACCAGCGGCATTGCGCGGCGGCGCAGCCGCTCGAGGCGCGAATCACCGATTCCTTTGTTCGGCTGGCGCGCGGTGAACTGCTGGAGTTTGCCGAACGCCGCTGACAGAATCACAGCGACGCCGGACAGCCCCGTCAGTTTCACCGCTGGCCCGCCCGTGACGAGGTGCCAGAGCATCGCGCCCGCGCACCAGAGCAGCGCGATGACCGACCACGCCGCGGCAACCGACAGCAGTCGGCTCGTCACGCGACTCACCGATTCGTCCCGAGGCCTGGCGGTCAGACGACTCCCAAACCTCGACATCACAAGGCGGATCAACACCAGCACGAGCACGCCGACCGCGAGCGCGCCTGCTGGCCCCAGCAGCGCCAACCACTCGACCGACGGTCGATTGTCCGCGATGATCGGCAGCTGCAGCGGCGGAAGACTGAGCCATCGTACGGAAGCGATGCGTCCATACGGTGCCGCCAATCGCCGGGCCAAGACCGTCCACGCCACGACAGCAGCGCCGCCACCGATGACGGACACGATCATGTACAGCGGCCAATTCGCCGCTTCGCCACGACGCCGCCAGGACAGTTCCGCTGCCGCGAAGACGACCGCGATGAGCGCGGCGAACGCGACGGATGGCAGCAGCGAGCTCACCGCATGATCGAGCGCCGACGCGAAGAACAACTGCGTGAGTACGAGCCAGGCATAGATGGCGATCAACATCAACGAGAGCGACGCGACGAGCGTGACCAGCGAGCCGCTCACCGCGGCGACGATCATCCGGCCAGTATCGTACGACAGCAGTCCCGGACGTGGCGCCAGGAAGTTGCTGAACCGGCGGAGGTGCTTCACCTCGGGGCTCTCGACCTGCTCCGTGCTGGGCACCTCGGGAAACTGCCCGCGACGCGTCTTGTCTTTGGGGCGCGCCATCCACGCGCTCCAGAAGGCGCCCATGTAGCCGCCGCCGGACACCGTCGACAGATAGTCGAGAACGGGCAGCACGCCCAGCTCATGCAGGCCTTGCAGGAGCCCGAGGTTGAACGTCGCGCTGCGAATTCCGCCGCCGGAGAGCGCGATGCCGAATAGATCGCGGCATGGCCGGGTGACGAACTCATGATACAGCGACCGATCCTTCGGTTCGTCCGCGCTCGATTCCGCGCGTACCGCCCGTTCGGCCGTCGCGGTGGTCGTGGTGAATCTGCCTTCCCCGGCGGTGTCGAGGAGCTCGATCTCGCGATTCACGAGCTCGCCCCAACTGGTCTGCCTGGTTGGGGTTTGCCGCCAATACTCGGTGGGAAGCTCGCGCATGCCTTGCCCCTCCGGGGAGGGCTACCTCGTACCGGGTCGCTCGACCGGCGTCGGCGTCGACACGACCCTGACTCCTGCACGGCGGCACGTCGTCGCGCTGTCGCTGCGGCTGCAATCGGGCGGCGCGAAATCTACGCGGCTTCGATTGGCGCGCAAGCCGACGGGGCGCAATTCACGATCGGTGACCGGCACGCGACCGCGGCAGTGTTGCCGCATCGCGTCCGGAAGCTGTTCGAGAATGCCTATAGCAGAACTCAGATCAGCGGAATGTTCCGGCAACTTCGCCGACGAGCTTCACGGCGCCGCTTGCCAGACCAATCACCGACGCCCCGGCGACGACCCATTTGCTGTTTCGGACGTACCAGGGCGAGGTCTTTTCGAGGAGCTTCTCGAGCAGCTCGGTGGCGCGGACGAGCGCTTGCTGCTTGTCCGCGGATTCCTTCGCCGAATCGTACTCGTGAACCATTCCGATCAGCGTCGCGCCGAGAAAGCGGGCGTCGAGCTTGGATGTCTGTTGGATGATCGCATCGACCGCGACGACCATCGTCCGCGACAGGTTCTCGCGGTCGCGACTGCCCGACAGCGCCAGGCTCACCTTCCGCTCCAGATCGGACCGGCGGTACTCGATGGCGCGCCCGGCCAGAAGGCCCAGCAGCACGCCGGTGACCATCAGCCCGATCCCCTGCATCACGCCCATCGCGCTCGACGCGCCCGCCGAGGACCCGTTGGACGCGTGCGCGCCGGTCCGCCAGAACAGCACTGTCGTCGTCACGGCGAGCGCCGCGAGCGCGGCAACTCCGAGGACCACGAGCCGGGACCGACTGGAGCGCGCGGGTGCGGGAACGGCCGACTTTGGCATCGTCACGTGAATGGCCGTCGTCACTTCAGTCGTCAGCGTTTCCGAATTCGCAGCCTGAACGTCCCCGGCTCGAGCGGGCGGAGTTTGGAGCAGCCGGTCGAGTACCGAAACGACCGTATTCGCGCCGACTGGGCGCAACTCCGGCTGACGACGAGTCATCATTGCCAACAGCGCCCTGAACTCCGCCGGCATCGATGGATCCGCCGGCAGCTCGGACGTGCTCGAGACGCGCTCCGCCAACAGCTTGAATGTGTCGACGGTCGCCGGCTCTCCCCACAGCATGTTGCGCATGACCAGGCCGAGGGAGTACAGGTCGGTCCGATTCGACAGACTCGCGCCGGATAGTTGCTCGGGCGCCATGTAGAGCGGCGTGCCGACCACCAAGCCGGCCATGGTCAGCCGACCGAGCGTCGGGTCGTCCTGACTGAGCTCGCCGAGCACGCTGAAATCCGTGAGTTTGGCCTGCTCCAGCGCACCATTCGGTACGAGAATGTTGGCGGGCTTCACGTCGCTGTGGATGATGGCCTGATCGTGCGTGTACTGCAGAGCCCAGGCAACGGCGCGACCCAGGCGCGCGACGTCGACCCAGTTGAATCGTCCGCGCTCGGTCATGAGCGTCGACAACGGCGAGCCGCTCACCCACTCGACGACCATGTACGGTTTGCCGGCTTCGGTTTCCGCCACGTCGAGCAACTGCACCACGTTCGGATGGACCAGCCCTGTCAGCAGCTTCGCCTCGCGGCGAAATCGCTGCATCGCCGTTTGATCGACTTCGCGAGCGATCTTGATGGCAACGGCGCGATTGAGCGCGAGGTCCGTGGCACGCCATACGTCGAAGTGCCTACCCGTCGCAGAGTGCGCGTCGAGCCGATATCGGCCGAGCACGTTGCTCACGCCGGGAGTGAACGGCGGTTGGGTGGTGCTCATCCCGCTCCTGCGCTCGCGCCACGTTGGTGGCCGCCCCGCAAACGCCGGAATCGTGCCTGCGTCGGCAGTCCTCGGCGCGCGGTAGCTCAGCGTGTCGAGAAGGTTGCGCGCGGGCGGGAGGCCGTCAATGGGCCATGCACCATGGCGCCACTCGCCTGCCGAACTGCGACGCGCTCGTCACAGCACTTCGGATTGTACGGCCCGTGCCTTGTCGGCCAACTCTCGCACACGCGCGATGGCGGCCTTCACCACCTCGCCACCGATCCATCGCTCGGCCTCCCCACCGGTGCTCGGGAACAAGAAGCTGAACCGCGACGGTTCGCTCCCGGTGAGCGTGGCCAGCGCACCCGCGTACACCTGCATTTGGACGTCGTAGTCTCTCGCCGTCCGTTCCTCCTGACCACGCGTGATTTCGTGCGACTTGAAATCCATGATCTCGAGCTGGCCATCGATCCGCGCCACGAGATCCATCGACCCTCGCATCACCGTCGCGCCATCGTCTCCACGCACGAACCATGTGAACGACAGCTCGCCCTCCGATTCGGGCGCGTCGAAGAACCGCGCGACCGCCGGGTTCTCGATGCTCGCTTCCACGAGGGCCGTCAGCTTTGCGGCCGCCGCTCTGAGCCGCGCCGACCCCGCGCTCTCGCCGGTGCGGTCGACCAGCTCGTATTCGAGGAATGCATCGAGCTCTTCCTCGTCGAGCCGCTCCTCGAGCGCGGCATGCAACACGTCGCCGATCACGCGCGCCGGAATTCCACCTGGCGGCGTGTCGCGCGCATCGGCGATTCGCCGCACGCGCATGCCGAGGACGTACTGCCTGCGATATTCGTCCGCGCTCTTCGCCAGCTTCATCAACTCCGTCGCCGAGCGACGCGGCAACACGACTGGCGGAGCGATCGGCTCGAGCCGGATATCCGCCCGGGCCGCGACGGCCGACCGCACTGCCGCAAGCTCGCTCATCGACGGGAGCTTTGGCATCACAGGTGTCGGCAGCGGCCGCGCGTTCATCACCGTCTCGCCCGCCCTGTACCCGCCGACGTATGTGAAGTACCCGTCTACCTCGAGCAGGGCATGGAGCAGCCAGTGCGTGACCTTCTCGGGATCCTTCTCCGAGTCGGGCCACCATATGGGGACCGTTTCGGCGACGTCTCCCACGTTGGCGCACAGCACCAGCCGGTCGCGCGCCCGCGTGGTCGCGACGTACCAGAGGCGCTTCTCCTCCGCCTCACTCAACAACTGGTCCCGCCGGCGCAGACACTCCCACGCCCCGCTCTCCGCGGGCTCCTTCTCGAAGCTCGCTGGATCCTTGATCCTCACGGCAACGCCGGCGGCGGGATCGGCGAAGATCCTCGGCGCGTTGTTCTTCTTGACGATCGGCCGATCGAGATCGAGGAGGAACACGATCGGCCACTCGAGCCCTTTGGCGCCGTGGACGGTCGAAAGCGTCGCCACGTTGTCGCGCGCCGTGAACAGGAGCGCATCGCCATCGTCCGTCGCGTCCTGCTCGCGCTGCTCCATGAAGGCAACGAACTCCGACACGGTGCTCTCCGGTCGTCCCTCGGCGATTCGTATCAGTTTCCTGATGTTGCCCAGCACGATCCGACCGCCCTGCCCCGCCAGCGCCTGCGCGGCGTACGCGGAGCGCGCGACGGCAAAGTCGACCAACTCGGCGACGCTCACCCGATCGCGCAGTTCGCGTGCCGTCCGCAGCCAGTCACGCGCGCGAATGAGAACGGGATCGGTGGTCGGGATGGTGTTGGAGTGGACCGCCTTTGACAGCGGCGCGCGCGGCGCCGTGGCGCGACAGCGCATCAGCGCTTCGTCGGTGAGGCCGACGAACGGCGAGCGGAGCAGCCCGAGCCACGCGACGTCGTCGCGCGGGTCGGCGAGCGCCGCGAGCAGGAGCCGGACGTCGCGAATCTCGCGGCGTCCAAAAAAGCCGGTGCTGCTCGCGACGTAGTAGGGCACGTTGTGCCGTCGTAGCACCTGTTCGAGAATCGGCAGTCCGGTGCGCGTTCGGAACAGCAGCGCGATGTCACGCCATTCCACCGCCCGCATTGCCTCCTTGTCATCGTTCCACACGAGCGGCTGCCCGACCATCTCGTGGATCCGCGCCACCACGGCCTCGGCTTCAGCCGCTCGCCGCTCGTCGGCGTTTCCGTCGCGCCCTGTAGGCGGCGTGACCAGCTCGACCAGGTCGTTGTCGTTCGGCGCCTCGCGATACGGCCGGAGCAGATGGTAGTCGATTTCGTGCCCGACGTCGCGAACGGCCGCCCGGCCTTCGCCCATCACTCCCTCGAATGTCGCGTTCACATACGCGACGATCGGCTTGCGGCTCCGGAAATTGGTGTCGAGGTGGATCGGCTGAATCCCACGGTCGGCGAAGTCCCGCTCGACCTTGCGCCAGAGCGACACGTCGGCGCGCCGGAACCGGTAGATCGACTGCTTGGGATCGCCCACGATGCACAACCATGGCGGCGTCTCGCGATTGCGCTCGCCGAAGCCGCAGATCAGATAGGCGATGTCGACTTGCGCGCGGTCGGTGTCCTGAAACTCGTCCACGAAGAGCCAGCGGAGCCGGGCACGCGCGGCGTCGAGCACATCCGCATTCGTCGCCAGGGCTGTGCGTGTTCGCGTAATCAGGGCGTCGTAGTCGAGCGCGCCTTCGTCATCGAGCCGCGCGTCCAGCTCCGCCCGCGTCGATTGCGCGAGCCGAAGCAGCGTGCCGGCCAGCCGCGCGCCGAGCGGATCGAAGCTCCGCCACTCGCCTTCGCCCTCGTCGCACTCGAAAGCGTCGCGCTGTCGCTCGATCGCCTCACGCAGAGCCTCGACGTTCGGGTCGCCGCTGGCGTACCACGCGTCCAGCGCCTCCCGAACCACTTCGCCGTGTCCCACCAGATCGCTCACCAAACGCTCGACGTCGCTGATCCGGAAATGATCGAGCAGCGCCATCGCGGCCGGCTCGTCGTGCAGCGCGCGCTGCACCACCATCGACGTACACTCGGCGCGCAGCAGCGCGGTATCCGCCTCGTCGAGGATCGTGAATCCGGGATCGAAGCCCAGCCGGAAGGCGAACTCGCGCAGAATCTGGCCGCAGAACGAATGGATCGTCCCGATCCGTGCGCGGTCGACCTCGTAGATCCGCTCGCGCCAACGATCCGACGTCGAATGGTCGCTCTGTCCGGCATGCCAGTCGGCCACCTCGCGAATCCGCTTGCGCAGCTTGTCCTTGAAGTCGGCCGCCGCGGCATTGGTGAACGTGATCGCGGCGATGTCGCGCAGCTCGCACCGCTGTCGCGCGACGTCGTCGGGATGCAGCGAGCAGACGATTTTTTCGACGAGCGTCGTCGTCTTGCCCGACCCGGCGCCCGCGGCGAGAAGGATATGTCGATCGAGTCGGATCGCGTCGCGCTGTGCGTCGGTCAGCGGCCTGCCGCGAGGAGCGGTGACGGCCGCGAGCTGTGGCGGAGTCGCTATGGCCATGTCGCCAACCGCTCCTCGCGGCACACGTCACGGTAGGTACAGTAGCTCAGGCAGCTCACCGTGCCCGGTGTTCTTGCCGGGAATTCGCCGGCGAGAATCCGGTCGACGAGACTCAGCGCGAGCTCCGCGGCGCCGCGAATGGTGTCGTCGGCGTTCTGCTGCGTCTTGCTCTTCAGTTCGGCCACGCCAGCGGTGACGACCGAGCATCGCTCCAGCGCCGCCGTGGCGCGGCGATCCTTGATGATGTGATATGCTCCGCCCCACAACGCCGTATCCGGCATGAGCTGCTCGAGCGCCGCGAGGTAGAGCGCGAGCTGGAGCACCGCGCCGGCCGGCGCAAGTTGCTTGATCGAACCGAGTGCGCTGCCGCCGGTCTTGTGATCGATCACGTACCGATACTGCTCGACGCCCGGCTCGACGACGGCGTCGACCCGGTCGATCTTTCCGCGCAGCGAGAGTGTTCGGCGGCCGTGTCGCAGTTGGACGGGTGGATGGCTATCGCCCTCCATGCCGAAGCTCATCTCCATCTCGAGCGGACTGCGCCGCGGCTTGGTGTTGTTCGCCATCTCCCAGCGCACATACGCCTCGAGCAGGACCAGCAGCTCGCGTTCGCGCGCCTCGCGCATTGCCGGCAGTGCCAGAAACGACCCGCCGTGCCGATCCACGGCCTCGTGGATCGCCTGGCCAAGGATCGCCTGCGCCGCTGGAAAGTTGACGAGTGAGAGCGGGTCGGTCGGGAAGCGCTCGAGCAACTGCCGATAGGTCGCGGCGAGCGCGTCGTGGATGATCGAGCCTCGATCGAGCGCCGACGCATCCTCCGCCTGTACGTCCTCCAGCTCGCGCGCGTGCAGCACATAGTTGCCGAAGAAGCTGAACGGGCACCGGCCGTAGGTCTCGAGCTGCGTCGCGCTCCAGACGCGATCGGCAAACTCGTCGCGCAGTTCATCGCGGAGCGCGGGATCGGCAATCCGCCCGTTCCACTCGTGCATCGAGTCGGCGCGATTGTCCGACGCTGGGAGCTGCCGCCGCTCGTCGCGGGTTCGCTCCGCTCGTACCGCCTGAAGCAGCTGCTCCACCACCGAATCGGCCCGATCCTTTCCGACTAGCGCCGCCATGATGTCTGGCGTCCAGGTCGCGCCGTCGACTCGGTAGGGATTGAGTGCGTTCCCCGCCGCGCGCAGCACCTCGTCCGGCGAATAGAGCACACCGGCATCAGGCACGACTTGGGAGCCGCTAATCGTGAGCACGGCGCGGTCGAAACACGACGCGATCGCATCGACGTACGCTGCCGCGAGCTGCGCCGAGCCTTTGTGGTCGGCGTACGAGAAGCTTACCTGAAACGAGCGCGCCGCCGCGCGTACGAGGCCGCGAAAGAGTGTCTTCTCACGCTCGAACCAGATTCGCGACGGCTCCATGGGAATGCCCGCGGCGAGCATCGCCTCCCGCTCGTCGTCGGCCCACAGCGGATCCGGCGTCGGATCGGCCGGAAAGTTCCCCGCTGCCGCGTCGACGACGAACACGTGCTCGAAGCTCCGGCCGTCCGCGGCAAGCGCCTCGAGCAGTTCGACGCCACCCGGCGCGCCGACGCGGACGGTCACGATCTGCTCCGCCAGCTTTCGCTCTAGCAGATCGGCCCACGCGCCGGCGTGCATCACGCGCGGCCCAGCGGGCGCGAGAGTGAGCGCGGCGCGCCAGCGCTGGAGCAAATCGATCGATTTATCGAGCGCGCGGCTGTCCAGTCGCACCGCGTCGCGCAGCGCCTTTGGCGCCGTCGCGTCCACCGCGTGCTCCGCCCGGACGGCGATCTCGAGGATGCCCGCCGATTCTCGTCCAGGCATGCCGCCAAGGGCGTCGATCGAGAACGCGATCCAGTCTTCGAGCGATCGCGCGCGCTCGAGCGCGGCGCACTGTTTGGCGACGGTGTCGATCGCCTTGCTCAGCGCTATCAGTCGCTGTAGCCGGTTGCCTGCCTCGACCAGCTCGCCGTCGAATTGTTCTTCCAGCGCGGCGTCGACTCCCGAGCTCCACGCCGCGAACGTACGCGGTCGGGCCGCGCGGGCGATCTGCTCGAGCATTCTCAAATCGAGATCCACGTCGAAGTACGGCGAGTTCGAGAGCGCCGATAAACTGGCGACGCTCCATCCCTCGTTCGCCATTCGCAGCAACCGCAGAAACGCGGCAATCACCGGCACCTCGCTCGCGGTGTGGCGAAGCCGGGCGTACACGGGAACGCCGTAGAGCGAGAGCACGTCGGCAGCTCGGGACAGCGCCGGCCGCGCCTTGCGCGCGATCACCGCAATGCGATGGGGCTCGATGGGCCGCCCATCGTCGGGGGCCGCCAGCAGCAGCCGCTTGATCTCGCGCGCAACGTGCTCGAGCTCGCGCGTGAGATCCGGCGCCTCGATGATCCGTGCGTCGCCCGATGCCTCGGCGCGTGCGCCGCCGAGCGTGAAGAGCTGCGCGCGAAGATGCTTGAGACCCGGGCTGATCGCGCGCGTCCGCTCGATCGTCCGCCGAACATCGGCGCGCTCGTCGAGCCAGGTGACGAGCGTTTTCGCGTCGTCGCCCTGGGCGGAAAGCGGGACGTACACGCGCAGCTCGTCGATGACCGTCGACTCGTGTAGTGCCGACAGAAAGAGTCGCCAGCCGCGGCGGAGATCGGCGAGACCGTAGATGTGCACGGATCGCGACGTGGCGCCGCCGGCGAGTGGCCGGATCAGCCGCAGCGCGACTTCGTCCGGCGATTCGCGAATGGCCCGTGCGGCGCGCGCGAGTCCGTCGCGTCCTTCGCTGCGTGGCGTGTCGCCGATCGGCGGCAACGCCGCAATCGCGGCGAGATACCGCTCGTAGATCGCCCGAACGTCGGCGTTGCGACCGCGCGCCCAATCGTCGCCCGCGGCGCGGTCGAGTGCCGCCGCGAGCGCCTGGGGCGTGACCTCATCGGCCGCCATGTCGCCGAAGAGCCGATCGAGCCGGGAGACGAGAGTCGAGCGGACCGACGGCGCGCCGAGTGTGGTGAGCGTCGTCTCGCGGACAATGCGATCGATCAGCGTCTCACGCTCGAGTGCATCGAGCGGCGCGAGTTCTCCCCCGAACCTCTCCGCTAGCTCGGCGAAGACGAGCACCGGATCGCCCAGCCAGCCAACGCACCCGCTCCTTGCCGCAAACTCGTAGACCGTGTCGCGCAGTCCGCCCTGCCGCAGCGCCAGGACCGGCAGAGGCTCCGTCACGCCGCCGGAGACGCAGAACGGCGCGGCTGCGGCGCGCAGCAGCGCATGCGGATCGTCGCCCGTGACGAGAATCAGGCGAGCCATTCGAGGTGGACGGTGGGGCCGCGGGACGGAAAGGCGGGGAGCTACACTACTACTATAGTTAGCAAGAGTGGGGGCAAGTACTATGATTGGCAAGCCTTTGGCGTGCTGCATCGCTTTCGTTCGCCTCCTTCCCTAGCCTACGTGATGCACCCGCACCGACCGGAAGCGCATTGACGACCATCGTCAGAGCGCCCTGCGACGAAGCAGTCATCGCTGGGGCCGCAGCCGCGACGGCGCCGTGCATCCACGGCGGCTGGATTCTCACCGCCGCCATCCTCGGCTCGAGCATGGCGTTCATCGACGGCACGGTGGTGAACATCGCCCTCCCCGCCGTACAGTCCGGGCTCGATGCCACGCTCGCCCAAGTGCAGTGGGTGGTCGCCGCGTTCGCGCTCACCTTGAGCGCACTGCTCCTCACCGGCGGATCCCTTGGCGATCTCTACGGCCGCCGCCGGGTTTTCTCACTCGGTGTGATCGTGTTCGCCGCGGCATCGCTGTGGTGTGGGATGTCGCCGAGCATCGAGCAGCTCATCGCCGCGCGTGCCCTGCAAGGGGTCGGCGGCGCGCTGCTCGTTCCGGGCAGCCTGGCGCTGATCAGCGCATCGTTCTCATCCGAAGCCCGCGGCCGCGCGATCGGCACGTGGTCGGCCGTCACATCGATCACCACGGCACTGGGACCCGTGCTTGGCGGGTGGCTCGTGCAGCACCTGTCGTGGCGCTGGGCCTTCTTCGTCAACCTCCCGCTCGCCGCAGCCGTTATCGCGATCACGGCCAGGTACGTGCCCGAGAGCCGAGGCAGCGATCGGCACGGTGCGCGCGCACGCGTCGACGTGCCGAGCGTGATCCTCACGACGGTCGGCCTCGGCGCGCTGACGCTTGGGTTCATCGAGTCGCTTCCCGTCGCCACCGCGATCGGCATCGTGCTGCTCGCTCTGTTCGTCGTCGTGGAGGCGCGCACGCGAGAGCCGATGCTGCCGCTGTCGATTTTTCGTTCGCGCACGTTCAGCGGCGCGAATCTGCTGACGTTGTTTTTATACACGGCGCTCAGCGCTGTCCTGTTCTTCCTTCCGCTGAACCTCGTCCAGGCGCAAGGCTACAACACGACCGAGGCCGGAGCAGCGCTGCTGCCATTCATCGCCCTGATGTTCGCGTTGTCGCGTTGGTCTGGCGATCTGGTTCGCCGCTTTGGCGCCAGGCTGCCGCTCGTCGTCGGTCCGCTCGTCGCCGGTGTTGGCTTCGCACTCTTCGCGCGACCAGGAATCGGCGGCTCGTACTGGACGACCTTCTTTCCCGCGGTGCTCGTCATGGGCCTGGGTATGGCGATCAGCGTCGCTCCACTCACGGCAACGGTGATGGGCTCCGTTCCTCAGCGGAACGTAGGAGTCGCGTCGGGTGTGAACAACGCGATCGCGCGCGTCGCCGGCCTGCTCGCCGTGGCGGTGCTCGGGCTCGTGCTGTCCGTCCAGTTCAACCATTCGCTCGACCGGAGGCTGGCATCGTCGCCGATTCCGCCTGTGCAGCGCGCCGAGATCGACGGGCAGCGGCCGCGGCTCGCTGGCGCACAACTCAACGACCCGCGGTCGCGTGAAATCGTCAACGATGCGTTCGTCGACGGATTTCGTGTCGTGGCCTGGATATCGGCTGCGCTCGCGTTGGCTGCTTCGCTCAGTGCGGCCCTGTTGGTAGGTGGTGGAGAGAGCGAACGGTCAGTGAGGCTCGATCGGGCCGACGGGAATCGCCATCACCGCGATGCCCGACGTGTCGACGCGCAGCCAACCGGGTGAGCGGACGACGCGAAGCAGCACCGCGCTGCACCCAGTGCACCGAAGGACGATTCCCATGCCGTGGCCATACTCGAGGAGCGCGCCGACCGGACTCACTGCGCCGCATGCGGTGCAAGTCGTGAGCGCCGAAGTGACGTCGGTCGCGAAGACCTGGCGTAGCGTTCCGGCGGCGGCATTTCCGTCCAGTCGCATCTCCTCGGTCTGCATCGCGCCTCCTGCTGAAAGGTGGTCGAGCTGCTGGATCAAGTTGAATTGCCGTCTTTGGCTCAACCGGTCGGGCCAAAGCGCTCGGTGCGGACGCGCGCCGGGTCCAGCCCGAGCTCGACGAGCTGCGTCGCCACCGATTCGACGAGCGGCGCCGGACCGCAAACGAATGCGCGCGGGTTTTCAGACGAGGGCCAGCTCACTTCCTCGAGCATCGCGCGGTCGATCCGTCGCCGATGTCCCGACCAGTCGACGCTGGCTTCACGCGTGAGCGTGAGCGTAACGTCCACGGTCGGATCGTCGGCGAGCTGCGCCAGCTCGGCTCCATAGATGACGTCGGCGCGAGTCCGCGCGGAGTACAGGAGCCGCATCGGCGCACGCGCTCGGCGCGCTTCATCCGCACGCGCGTGGTGCCGCAGCATCGCCATGAGCGGCACGATGCCCGACCCGCCCGCCACGAGAAGCACTGGCCCGGACTGCATCACGTCCCACACGAAATAGCCGCCGATCGGGCCGCGCACCTCCAGCCCGTCACCCGGACGTAGGACATCGATCAGATATGGCGACACTTCACCGTCGTCGAGACGCTCGACGGTCAGCGCGATCCGTGCGTCCTCCGGCGGCGACGCGATCGAATACGATCGCTGCGCCTGGTAGCCGTCCTCGGCCACGAGACGCACGTCGACGTGCTGACCGGCGCTGTGCCCGAGCCACTGCGGCACGTCGAGGACGAGCGTTCGCGCGCGCGGCGTTTCTTCGCGGACGTCCACGACTTTCGCGACGCGCCACTCGAGTCGCGGCGACGCGGCAGCTGGCTGGTCGACCGTGTTTTGCGCCATTTACGGATCGCCCTGGTAGCGCTGCTCGCGCCACGGATCGCCGCGATCGTGGTATCCGAGCTGCTCCCAGAATCCCTGCTGGTCGCGCGGTACGAGCCGCAATCCGCTAACCCACTTCGCGCTCTTCCAGAAATACAAATGCGGCACGAGCAGTCGCGCCGGTCCGCCGTGCTCGGGCGGGAGCGCCTTGCCGTCGTAGCCGAACGCGACCCACGCCTTGCCACCGGTGACGTCGTCGAGAGGCAGATTCGTCGTGTAGCCTCCGTCGCAAAACGCCACGATGAACGGATTCTTGTCGACTCCTGCCTCGTGCGCTGAATGCAGGAGCGTATCGATCGAAACGCCTTCCCACTTCGTGTCGAACTTGGACCACTTGGTCACGCAGTGGATGTCGACCGTCGGTGTCTCGTGCGGCAGTGCTTGCAGCTCGTACCACGACCAGCGCTTCGAGTGGCCGCGGCTGTCACTGATCGTGAAGTCCCACGTCGTGAGCGACGTGCGCGGGGTCGGGCCGGCCGACAACACGGGGAAGTCGCGCGTCTCGTACTGCCCGGGTGGAAGCCGGCCCGGCGGGGCCGCAGGGCGGCGACTGTGAAAGCCGCGGGCGATGAACGGAATGTCGGCCATGATTGCGATCGGTGAGGTGCCGGACTGCGAATACTGCCAAGTCTATCCGCCTGCGCAATGGCGGCCGTACCCAGGTGCATTGAGCTCGGCACGGCTGAACTATCGGCGTCCGCGTTCGCCGCGACGATCCGCCATACGGACCCGTCGCGCCACTCGATGCGCGTGACCGGATGGATCTCCCACGGCGTGTGCCGGCGGCTGATTACGTGCATCTGATCGTAGAGCGTCCACCCGCTAATGCGAACGCGCGCACGCACGCCAGCCAGCGAATCGAGCCTCCGCCTGGTCCATTCGGGATGCAGCGCGCGAAAGCGCGGCGTGACTTCTACGATGGTCGACTGCATGATGCCGGCGTCACTCGTGGTGCCGAGATGCAGATGCCAATCGCGGCGCGTGCTGTCGCGCGCGTAGCAGTTCGACGGCTCCGGCATCTCGACGGTCACTTTGACGAGGTATGCCTCGACCATGACCGCGGCGCCTTCGTATTCGGCCAAGCTCTTCTTTTCCGCGAGAGTCCAGAGCCCCCGGAATCGATACGCGGTCGATCGGGGCGCCGGAAGCACACCCAATGCCTCCAATGACAGCGGAGTATAGTCGGCAGCGGTATCGATGCGATTCTTGCGCAGATTGAGCGCACGATCGGGCCGCGAGCCCCACGGCCGGCAGCCCAGAAAGCTCGACGTTTCCGGCGCGGGTTTTGGGAGAGCGCGGACGAGCGCGAACTCCTGCTCGAGCACCGTCCGTTCAAAGTCGGATCGAGCGCGCGGGCCAGACACGCACGCCACTCCGAGCGCCAACATGAGAAACACCAGGCGGCAGGCTCGCGACGAATTCAGATCAGGAGTTTTATCCACCGCTCGATACGCCGCAGCCACTCCGAGTGAGGCGGGAGCAGCGCCGCCAGATCGGCCGGATCGTCCAGCCATTGGCTCTCGCCCGCAAGCGCGATGAAATCCAGATACGGAATGACGCTCGGCCAATGCGAGACGACGAAGCACACCTCACCGTCCACCACCATGCTCCGCGTGTTCTGGTTCTGTGATCCGAACAGCGTGTAGAACACCACGCGCTCCCGGGTGCGGGCGTCCAGGCTGTTGAACCAATCCTGCACCACCGCGCCTCCGACGTCGACCCAGGCGTCGGGATATCCGTCGAACGTATTGACCGCGGCAGAGCGCGTCTGGACCTGTGCGATCCGCTGCTGAACGTACTCCCACGTGATTGCCGGCCACTCGGGTCGCGTCATGAACTGCCACGCCTCGCGCGACGCGAAGAAGTTGGCCTTGAGGTGCAGCTTGGGCCAATCGTCGTGCTCGAACTCCGCGTCCGGTCGTCGCTGCATGTCGAGCTTTGCGATCGTGCGTGCCATCTCGTCCAGCTCGGCATACGCCGACGGCGCGAATCCGAACAACTGCCGCAACCAGGGATGCGCAGCGAACGACTCGTTCACCGCTTGCACCTTTGCCGGAATGTTCGTCACCTCGATGTGAGACGCGAAGAGTCCCACTTTGAGCAGTCCACCCGACGCCTCGATTTCCGGAGCGAGCACGCGCGCCGCGGTGAGCAGCCGCCACAGCAACTCCTGGCTTCGCCCCAGCGTGCCGAGCGCCTTCGCCGGCGCATTCGTTTGCGCGGGTGCGATGACGAGGACTCGAACACCCCGCAGCGCACATCCAACGACAGCCGAGCCCCAGAACGCGCCGCTCCAGAGCGAATCCGGAATCTTGATCACCGAACCCGGCGGCATCAGGGTGTAGAGCACCGCTTTCGCCACGTCGATTTCCTTGTCGGCAAACCCCGTGTTGTTCATGAGCTCCATCGCGCGCACGGGCCGTTGTCCTTGCTCCATCGCGGCACGCACCCTGGCGTCGTAATCGCGCGCCTTGGGGCGCGCGCGGAGCGCGTACGGGATCTGGTCCGGGTGGAATCCCTGCGCGAGTAGCGCCGCACGCGCCGCGTCCTTCACGCCGAGTGCCGCGGGCCCCCGCACGAGGAGCGCGCGATCCTCCCACGACAGGTTGCTGTAGCTCTCACCGACGCCGGCGCCGGTGTATATCACCTCGCCCCGGTACGGATCCTCCTCCGCCACGTCGTAGAACACGATTTTGCGATGATCCCGTAGCATGATGTCGGGCATCGCCATTCCGGGAACGACTCGCCCGCTGAAAAAGGACATGTCAGCCCGGTTCGTGATGTTGACTTGTACCTTGATCAGATTGCGGAGCCACTTGTCGCCGTACTGACGCCGCTGCGCCTGGAGCAGCGGCGAAGCCGCGATGGCATCGCGAAGCCGCTTCTGCGCCGTCGCGATCGAATCCTCCCACGCCTCGAATCCGTCGGGCAGTCGCAAATGGTGGCGCGTCGGATCCTCGAGAAGACTCATCCAGATGCGCCCCTTCGTTCGCTCGTACGACCATTCGTCGAGCAGAATCATGTACACGGGAAAACGCCCCGTGCTGTCATACGCCTGGACGCGCTCGATCATGGCCGCCAGGTACGAGCGCAGGACTTGCCGGTACGACAACTCGTCCGGATTCCCGCTGTCATCGATGCCGCGAAAATCGTGCGTCCAGAGCACGTGGTACGCACGCGCCTGGCGAATCGTGCGGCTCAGGTGATACTGGAACTGTTCGTTGATGACGTACGAGACGAAGTTCCCCTCGCTGAACTCGTTGCCGCCACCCACCGCCCGCTCGACGAGCGAGTCCAGCTCGGCCTGGGTATCGTGATCCTCGGGCAGCAGCGCGTACTGCAGCGGCAGCCACACGAACCGCGAATCCCCCCACTGCGCCCGCGCCGCGCCTCGATTCGCCTCGATCACATCGAGCAACTGCGTGAACACCCAGAGCATCGCGGCGCGGCGGTTCGCCGGCACGGCGGCACTCATGTACACCCACTGAAGAAAGACACCACGTGCGTCCGCGGCGAATCCCAGTACGGTGTCGTCCTTCTTGACTTGTCCGAGCAGCCGATCGTACGGGAGGAGCACGTGGTCAAGGAGAATCGCCCGCGCCCGTGCCGCGGCGATGCGCGCGACCGAATCGGAGACACTGCCCCGCGACTCGTCGCCGCCCACGGCAAGGGCGAATGCGTGCTCGATTGCGGCGTGATACCGCCGCACATCAATCTCGAACGCGCCCCTCGTTGGCTCCGCGCCGGAGTCACTTCCGTCGGTCAGCGCCTTCGTCCTGAACAACGTCTTCAGGTCGCGCAGCTCGGCCAGCGCTCCTGCCTCGGCGTTCGCTCGCCGCCAGGCGTTCTGGTCGAGGAATGGGATGCTCATGCGCCGAATGTGATCGGCGGCCTCCCGGATCGGCTCGATCGATCGCTGGAGAACGGTGTCGGGGTTCGGCTCCGCCGGCAGGCCTCTCGAACGCGAGAGCGGTACGTAGTCGCGGCCGGGTCGCGTGCGACCGACGGGCATGTGGCGGAAGATCGGCTGCTCCACGCCGATGACGAATGTGTGATCGTGCGCGGGCACGTAGTCGAGCCGCAGCCAGCCGCCGTAGCTGAACAGTCCTCCACGGCGGATCGGATTGGTCACGGCCAACGAGAACGCCACGCTGCCGTCCGACCGTTGGTAGTCGACGCCCGCTCCAACGCGCAATCCGGGACTGATGAGGCGCGCGCGAAGGCCCTCGTCCAATCCACTCCGCCCGGACCGGACATAGAGCTCCGACTGGAGCGCGGCAACGCTGATGAGAGGATTCCAAAGGTCGCGCTGCAACGCCAGACGCCCTTCGATGAACCCCGCTGCCGAGCCTCGCGGAGCCGGGCCGCTGAGCACTGTCCCCATGCCGCCGCCCGTCGTCCACTTCCACGAGCTCGGCTGACCGAGGGATATCGTCTTGCCGCCGTCCCACGGCGGAAGGCTGCGCGCTTGCCCGATCAATAAGCGGCTCGAGGAGAGAGCTGCCACGACGAGGGCTTCGCGAATGCGAATGAGCATTCATCACCAGTGGCTGCGCCGCGTGGTGTGAACGTAGTGCGTCGGCGAGTGCGACTCAAGAAAAGATAATGAATCGGACACGATGGATGCGCCGCGCGCGCTACGTAAATGCTGAAGAGTGCTACGTCATTCCGTCTAATCGTATGCGTCCCGTTACGGAGGCGCGAAATCGACGAGACGTCGCATCTTGAGTGCGCAGAAACCGAGCTTCCACCACGGCGAGGTAAACATGCGTAACGACGATGGCGTGAGAATGTGGCTTCGGTTTGGTCTCGCCGCGGTGGCGGCCATCGTCATCGCCGTGCGGCCTATTGCCGCTGACGTGATTGATTCCGAGAGCCGCGACAGCACAGTCAAGACTCTTCAGATATCTCGCAACAATCAGGTCGTCCTCACCGCGGCGCCGTCGCGCTTGCCGAGCGACTCCGCTGTCGGCAATTACCTTACGTCCCCCTCGCTCGACGCACGCGGCATACTCGGAAGCGATGTCGTGGCGTACGCGTTTCGCATCGCAGTGGTCGATTCCTTCGGCGCCAGATTCTCGCGGAGCGCGAGCGTGGAGAGTGTGGACGCCGCGGTGTTTGCCGGTGAACGGCTGCTGGTCCAGCTCGCGGGAACGACCGCGGTATCATTGCCCAGGCCATTCGGGTTCTTCCTCACGGCCGGAGATACGCTGCGCATCGTCGCCCGCATCACGCCAGCGGCGCTCGCCGACTCCGAGAGCATTCGTCTACGCTTGATCATAGACTGCGAGCCGACCGAGAGGCCGGTGAGCCGCCTTGCGGTGATGATTGTCGACGTGTCACGGCCAGCCTCGGAACTGGCTAACGCCGCGAGGAGCGATCGTGCGATCGCGACGTGGACATGGACATCCGAGATCGCCGGGCGCGCAATGGCGATCTCCGGTGCTGCCGTCGAGAAAGCGAGGGAACTCTCGTTGACCGACGTCACGACGGGCGAGGTGCTGTGGCGCGATCTCCGGCAGCCGGACGGTCCGGGGTTCTCCGAGACGCGCTGCGCACGCATCGGCGCCGCCGTACTCCGGCGCGATCATGTGTACCAGGTCGCGATCAGGTACGCGGACGCCTCGCAGGTTGGCGATGAGCCGCCGCATCGCACACGCGCCTCGATGCGGATCATGGTGCTTCCCACTCAGGTTGTCAGCATACGATGATTCCAATGCACATAGGAGACCTACAATGTCAAAGCCCCTGTCGCTGTTCGTCGCGTTTGCCGCGGGGTTGGCTTGTCTCGCCGGTGCCGGTGCTCAGACATCAGTCTGGCGCGGTGCGAGCAACACTGGCCGTGACCTTCCGGGGACGTACGTTCTGATGACGATCGACGGTCATCCAATCCCGTACGCGCCGACGCATCCGGGGAGACCAGCCGATGCTCCTCCCGCACCGGAGGTCCTCGCCGCGACGCTGCTCGTTCGCCCCGACGGCTCGTTCATGATGGCAATGGGATACCGTCGGCTCGTGAACGGTGTCGAGCGATTTCAGGCGACCCCATTCAGCGGAACGACGATGCCGGATGGCGCCGGCTTCATCGCCCGCTGGGACGGCGCAGGCGCGAACAAGCTCGCTTTCGCCGGTGACACGCTCATCATGGACAACGAGGGCGTTCGATTCGCGTACCGAAAGGTCCGCTAGCTCGAGTCTCTTGGTTATCCAAGCCGGAGAATGGCGCGCAGTCTTTCCGCATACGCGCCACTCTCCGCGTCTCGTGTCACGATCTCGATGGCGCTCGGGCTCTCGATGCCAATCCCGAGCTCGACGGCCTGTGCAATCTGTTCCTGCTCGAAGATGCGTCGACCCATCACGGCCTGGTTGGCGCCGATGTCCTTGAGCACGGCAAGCCCTACAGCATCCACGGCGACGCGATCGCTGCCGGCAATCATCACGTTCGCCCGCTTCAGCGTGCCTTGCGATGGTCCGCCGTCCGTAAACGCCGTGACGCCGTCGAGAACGATGAGTTGCGGTTTGTAGCCGGTGTTTAGCTCGGAGATCATGCGCCGCATGTTCGGCGAGCGGTGCATGGTCCCTCGAATCCGCTTTGGCGTGAGTCCCACCGACAGTTTGAGCGACATCGTGAACACGCCGCCGAATCCGTGCGTCTTGAGACAACAGGTCGATACGGTGTACTCCGAATCGACGACGAGTCGCGGCAGGTCAAACCCGTCCGGCCAATGCGAGCCGGCAGGCTTGAAGTGCACCCAGTCTCCGTCTCCGATCTGCTCGAAGTCGACGACGTCGAACCGCATGTCGCGCGCGAGGTCGAAGACGCCTTTCTCCTCCATCACGCCGCGTGTCCGCGGCGGCCCACTCGACTCGCCCACCGTGACGCTACGCGCGCCGCGCTCGTGCATCTCGCTGACGAGCTGCGCGAGCGTGTCGGAATGAGTCGACGCCGGTGTCTCGTCCGCTGAATTGAAGTTGGGTTTGACGAGCACCCGCTTTCCGGCGATGCCTCGCGGGTCGAAGAGCGCGAGGACGTCCGCCACGCCTCGCCTCCGGTCGGTCGCGCGGACGAGCGCCACGCGACTCCGGGCCGGTGCGAACATCCCGTTCAGTCCATCGAATCGGGCGAGCGGGAGTGCGGCAAACCCC
This sequence comes from Gemmatimonadaceae bacterium, assembly GCA_035493635.1. Lineage (GTDB taxonomy): Bacteria > Gemmatimonadota > Gemmatimonadetes > Gemmatimonadales > Gemmatimonadaceae > JAQBQB01. The sequence goes on from DATJHY010000183.1 coordinate 59,991, forward strand.
GCCGCGGTGCCGCGAACGAAATCGCGGCGATTGATCGAGCGCCTCGAGTGCGGCATGGGCCGGCCTCGGTAGCCGATGAGTCGACTCCGATCGTAGCCCCGGCCCACGCCATTCAGACATCGGACAAAGACCTGTTTCCTGTCAGGCGATCCCTGTTTCTGCCGCACTTCCAAGACGCACTCGAGTTGGCCTCACTCCCCCCCGACTCGGTCGACGTCGCATCACTCTGCCTACTGCACAGTGAGATCGGCCGTCATCCCCATCCGTTTGTGCATGCCCGAGCCGAGCGGGCAATAGATCTCGTACTTTCCCGGCTTGAGGTCCACGGAGAGAGTGACCGTCGAGTCGTGCGCAACCGCACGGGTGCGCTGCTCAACACCATTGCCTTCGATCTCGAACGAGTGCGTCGCCGCGCCGCTGTTGTGGACTTCGATCGTGACCGGTCCCGACGATACACGCGCATTGTTCAGTGAGATCTTCCACTCGCTCAACTCCGCCTTCAACGCGTGCGCGGGCACGGGTTCGGTGTTCGTCGACGGAACGGCGCGATGCGACACGAGCGCCTGTTGCGATTCAGGAATCAGTGCCACGCCAAAGTAGCCCGGCCTCGGCGAACGACACGCGGCGCCGCCGATCACCGACGCGGCGGCAACACCCGCGAGTGAAAGGCCGCGCACGTTGCGCCGCGCGACGAGAGCGATGCTGCTTGCCACGGAGAGAAACGACATGGTAGTCCTCGCTATTGATGAGTCCAGGAGATGACCACCACCGTTCTCCGTCTATTCCCCAAGGCGCAGCGCCGGCTGCCGGTGAACACGGCGACTGGCGTTGATGCGCCTGAAGTTCCATCGGTTCGCGATCGATATCGTGCTGTGCACGAGCCCCGAACGACGCGATGTATCTTCGGGCTCCAACCACCGGTGGTGCCGCCCCGACATGCGAGCCCACGTGACGTAAGCATGCCCGCTCAGGCACGCCAGCGCCGCGACCGGCGGCCGGTGCAGCACGAACAACTCGATCAGCGTTGCCGCGATCATCACGCCGCCGAGGAGAGACGCCGAGACGGCGGAGAGGATCGGGATGAGCAGCAGCGCGGCACCCACGATCTCGACGGCCCCGGTCACGTAGCGAAACCACTGGCCGACCCCGATCTGGTGAAAGAGCTCGACCATATCGGGACGCCCGATCAGCTTCGCGCCGCCGACCAGGAGAAAGATGCCCGCGAGGGCGAGCTCCACGATTTCGAGCGTGAGCACGCGGTGCCATCGCGCGTTCGCGCGCGGCGACGTATGCCGATCGTGCCATGCCTGCAGGCCGCTTCCCGGAATGGCGCGCCGAACTCCGTACAGCGCGACGAGCAGCACCGCCAGAAGCAGCAAATGGATGAGCCCGAGCGGATCGAACATCGACGAGTCTCCCCTTCCCTTCCCCTTCGTTCACATTGAATGCGTTGTGAAGAGGAGACTCGTCGATCGGCGCGGCTATTCCAAAGTCGCGTTAGTCCAAGCCGCTACCGGCTATCCGGCAACCGTCGCAGTTCCAGTCGCGTCGGCTTCGACGGCGTGTGATACACTCGCATCGTCGCCTTTTGGAAGTCGGACGGCTTGGCCTCGAAGATGTTCGGCACGAATCGCTGTGGATTCCGGTCGATGTGCGGGAACCATGTGCTCTGGACCTGCACCATGATGCGATGTCCGCGCCTGAACGTGTGATGGATCGGTGGCATGTCGAACCTGACTGAGTCCGGCGCGTTCGCGACCATCGGTGATGGCTTCTCGAACGAGCGGCGATACCGCGCGCGGAACGGCTCGCCGCGCACGAGCTGCTGGTAGCCGCCCACCGGGAACATCGATGGATCGCCCGCCCAATTCGCCGCGCTATCGGGGAACACATCGATCAGCTTCACGATGAAATCCGCGTCCGTGCCCGTGGTGCTCACGTGCAGCACCGGCGTGACCCAGCCCGTGAGCGTGACGTCCGACGTGAGCACGTCCGTCTGATAGGTGAGCACGTCCGTTCGCCGCGACGCGAAGCGCTGGTCGGCCGTGATGTAGTCGCGCGGCATCCCCTGATTCTCGACGCGTTCCACGGTCGGTACCGGTTTCGCCGGGTCGCTCACATACTCGTCGAACGCGGCGCCGGCGCTCGGTGGCGTGAATGCGAGCTTGCCTCCGGGCTGCAGGTACAGTGACACCGGTGTCGACTCCTTTGGCGGCCAGGCATCGTACGAATCCCACTTGTCGCCACCGGTGCGGAACACGAGCACGTCAGGCAGCTTCGGATCGGGCGCGCCGGCGAGATAGTGCGCGAAAAACGGATACTCGACCGAATCCCGATAGAACGGCCCCGTCTTGTACTTCCAGCGAAGGGTGCCGAGCACGTCGTCGTCGCCACGACTCCAGCCACCGTGCGACCATGGCCCAACGACGACGTGATTGTCCGCGTTGGGCGTCAGCTTCTCGATCCCGCTGTACACCCACCACGGCCCGTGGATGTCCTCGGTATCGTAGAATCCGCCGACCGTGAGTACCGCGGCTTTCACGTCGTGCAGGTGTGGGCGCACGTTACGCGCTTTCCAGAAGTCGTCGTAGGCAGGATGCGTGAGAATCTCCTGCCAGAGCGGCGCGCTCGCCGAATCCATGATCCTTCGCGTGCTCGGCCCGAGCGGGCCCAAACCCAGATAGAACGCGTAGGCATCAGGCGTCCCCATCGAGAACGGGTATGAGGCGTCGGGCCCGGGTTGCTCGCGCGGCGTGCGTCCGAATCTCGTATAGAAGCTGAAATTGTGCGCCAGTAGAAACGCGCCGCCGTGAAAATTGTCGTCACCCATCCAGATGTCGGTCATCGGCGCCTGCGGCGAACAGGCCACGAGCGCCGGATGTCGCGAGAGGCAACTCGCCGTCGTGTAAAAGCCGGGGTACGACGTGCCGTAGATCCCCACCTTCCCGTTCGTTGGGAGATTCTTCACCAGCCAATCGATGGTGTCATACGTGTCTGTCCCTTCATCGACGTCGGTTGGCTTGTCGTGCTTCTCGAGGATGGGCGTCATGTCGCGGAACGTCCCTTCGGAGAAGTACCGCCCGCGTACGTCCTGATAGACGAAGATGTATCCATCCTCGACCCACTTGCGGTTGCCCGACGGGCCGAGCGCTGCCTTGTAGTCGGCGCCATACGGCGACACCGAGTACGGCGTGCGCGACATCAGCACCGGGTATCGGCGCGTCGTGTCCTTGGGCACGTAGATGGAGGTGAAGAGCTGCGTACCATCGCGCACGCGAATGCGTGCTTCACGTTTGGTGTAGAGTTCTTTAATACGGGCGGCGAGCGCGGGGTCGCCAGGAGGGCCTTGGGCCGCGAGCGCGGCGGCGGAAACGAGCGCCAGCGCGAGAAGAGCGAGTGGACGGCGCATGAGCGAGTCCGTTGGAGGGATGCCTCAAAAATAGCGGGTGCGCGACGCTTTGGCCGGCAATGCCGGCGGACCTGACCTCGACAATTGCACACACGACTCGCTTCATCGCCATGGCGCCCTGCAAACCGCGAGTGCGGTTTGCAGGGCGCGCCCGTTCCAACTTCACCCGCCGACCGCCCGCGCCAATTCGGCGCGGGCTATTCGCACCTGCAGGTCCGCGGCCAGCGCCTGCGCCTCGCTCTGCGCGGTTTCCGCTTCCGCGGCGGCAAGCGCCACGGCCGGCGTCAGCCCGCGCGCGTTGCGGTCCCGCGCGATCGCTAACGCCGCACGACGCGCCTCGAGCGCCGCACGCGCGACCTCGGCGCCTCGTTCCGCCCGCACGGCCGCTCGATACGCACGCTCCACGTCGACCGATACCCGATCACGCGCGAGCGCCAGACCGATCTCCGCCGCGTCCGCCTGCGCCCCCCGTTCGCGCGACAAAGAACCGCGTTTCCCCCAGTCCCACACGTTCCACGAGCCCTGGATGCTCAATCCCACCGCCCGCCGCGGCAGGAAGCTGACGCCGTCGAGCATCGAGTAGGTCAAGCCGACGCCGATGTCGGGGATGTACTCTGCGCGCGCCAGTGCAACGGCATGCTTCGCTTGTTCGACCGTCGCCAGTGCCGCGGCGACATCCGGATTCGCCGACTGCGCTCTCGCAACGTACACGTCGAGCGCCGACAGCTTTTCCGTCGGCGACGCGGGCGCGACGAGCTCGAGGCGCGTGCTCGGCGCCAGCGCCAGAGCGCTCCGCAGCTCGGCCTCGGCATCGGACGCAGAATCTTCCGCGGCCGCGCGCACGTACTCGGCGTCGAGCGCCGACGCCGTGGCGCTCAGCCCCTGCGCCGAAACATCGATGCCCGAAGCCACCGCCTGCTCCACATCGATGGTCTGGCGTTTGGTCGCGCGCAGCGCCGCTTCCGCCGCATGCTCGCGCGCCCGGCCAATCAGGACCACGGCGTACAGTCGCTCGATTGCGAGCCTGGCGTCGGCTTCGGCGCGCGCACGCTCCGCGGCTGCGCTCGCAGTCTGCGCCGACGCGAGCTGCCGCGCCTCGCGAATCCGCCAGAGCTGCGTCACCGGCTGCGTGAGCAAAAGCTGCGTGTACGTGAGCGCCGCCGCGCCCTGGTCGAATCGCCGATCCGCTCCCGGCAACGGGTCGCCGGTCGACTCGTTACCAAGCGCGCCGCGCGGCACCACGATCGTGGTGCGTCCGCTACTGCGCAGATGGTTGCCCGTCACGGCGAGCTGCGGCAATAGATCCGCCGTAGCGCCGTGCTCATGAGCCTCCGCGGCAGCGAGTCGCGCACTCGCCAGGCGCGTCGCGTAACCCTGCTTCATCGCCAGCGCCGCGGCATCGTCGAGCGTGAGCCGCACGGTTGCCGAAGGCGATTGAGCGGTCGCGCGGTTCGTCGGAATCGCCGTCGCGAAGCCGATAATCGCAAGGACCAGCGCGATCGCTGGCGCGGGACTCATTGCCGCGATTCCGGCAGGAACGCTCGCCGGCGCTGGCACGATCGATCCCGTCTCGAAGTCTTCGTGCGCTCGCCGAGCCGCACGCCGCTCCTCGCGCCGTTCCACCACCACGTAGAGCACTGGCACCAACACGAGCGTGAAGATCATCGACACCACGAGCCCCACCGCGATCACGCTCGCCATCGGTGACCAGAGCGGAGAGCGCGACAGAATCATCGGCGTCACGCCCAGCGCCGCCGCCATCGTGGTGAGGAAGATCGGACGGAGACGCCGGCGTCCCGCGAGCAGCGCCGCCGTCTCGACATCCATTCCGCCGCGCCGCAACTCGTTCGCGTAGTCCACCAGGATGATCGCGTTCCGCACGACGACCCCAGTCAGCGCGTTGAGCCCCAGGTTGGCCGTGTACGTGAACGGATTCCCCGTGATCACCAGTCCGATGGCCGCGCCCACCACCGCAAGCGGGATCGACGTCATGATCACGAGCGGATGACGCACCGTACGGAACTGGAACAGAAGAATGAGGAACACGCCGATGAGCGACGTGAGAAGCGCGATGTTCACGGCGCCCTGCACTTCGGCCGAAGCCTCCTTCTCGCCGCCGAACTCCATCCGCATCCCGGCAGGCAGCTTCAGCGCCGCGAGCTTCGGCGTGGCGGCCTTGAGCACCACTGACGGAAGAACGTCCGGTGCCGAGAAGCTCCGAATTGTCAGCGTGCGAGCGCCGTCGCGCCGCACGATGCGGCTCGGCCGGAACTCCGGCCCAATGTCGGCGAGTTCACGCACCGGCACGCGCGCCCCAGTGGTCGGCGACACGACATATGCCGCGGCGACATCATCCATTCCACTTCGCTCGGCGCCGTCGAGCCTGAATGTGATGTCGAGGTCGCGCTTCCCCTCCCAGAATGTCGAGACGGGCGCGCCGGCAAAGCCACCGGCGAGCTGCGTCGCAATGTCTGCGTCTGTCAGTCCCAAACGCGTCGCAACTTCCGGCCGAACGTGCAGCCCAAGTGCGATTTCCTCGTCGCGCCAGTCCGTGTACACGTACGCGCTGCCGCGAGTGCGTTCGAAAATGCGGGCGACGCTGTCGCCGTACGTTCGCAACAGCCGCGCGTCGTCGCTCACGAGCCGGACTTCGTTGGGCGCCGCCAACGGCGGTCCTTGCTGCAACGGCTTCACGTACACCCAGCCCTCGGGCGCGACGCGGCCGAGTCGGTCTTGCAGCCGATGCACGAGCTCCGTCGTCGCTTCGGGCGACGCCGTGTTGACCAGCAGCTCGCCAAAGTTGGGCGTCGGCGGTTCGGGATTGTGGTTGTAGTAGAAGCGCGGTGCGCCCCCGCCGGCGAACGCGGCCACCGAGCGGACGCCCTCCTCCTGTCGTAGCGCGTTCTCCAAACGGCGCAGCACGAGGTCGGTGCCGGCGAGCCGCGTACCGGCGGGCATCCAGAGATCGACGGTGAACTGGTCGCGCTCGTTCAACGGGAAAAAGCGATATGGCACTGCGGACATGAGGGCGAGCCCCGCCACGAACGCCACCACGGCTCCGATCATCGTCCAGCGCTTGCGCGGCATCGCCACGCTCATCGCGCGCTCGTATACCGACTGCATCACGTCGAGCGGCGTGCGACGCTGACGCGCCGTCGTCGGCGCGCCGGCATGCTGGTGCAGCCCTGTTTTGACCAGCGTCATCGCCAGCATTGGCGTGAGCAGCATCGCGACGGCGAACGACACCATGAGGGCGATCGCGACGGTATACGACATCGCGCGAATGAACTCGCCGGGCGCGCCGGGGAGATAGGCGAGCGGCATGAACGACGCTACGATCGTGAGCGTAGCCGCGAGCACCGGAATGGCGAGCTCCGTCGGCGAGCGCCAGGCGGCCTCCAGGCGGCTCATGCCGTGGTCGAGCTTCTCGACGTAATTGTCCACGACCACGATCGCGTCGTCGACGACGATGCCGAGCGCGACGACGAGGCCGGCGAACGTCACCTGGTGCAGCTCGATGCCGACCGCGTTGAGGATCGACACCGTGATGGCGACCGTGATCGGAATCGCCACCGCGGCGATGGCGGCCACTCGCAGCGGCAGGAGCAGCACCGTCACGAGAATCACGGCGGCGAGCGTGATCAGGAACTCACGCCCGAACTCCAGCATCCGCTGCTGCACGTGCGCCGGCTGGTCGGCGATCGGCTGAATGATCAGATCGGGCGGCAGCGTCGCGCGAACCTGGGCGAGCTTCGTCCGCACTTCGTCGCCGAACTTCACGATGTTGTGCCCTTCCTGCATCTCGATCGCGAGCAGCACCGTGCTCTCGCCATCCACGCGGACCCCGAACTGCGGGTCGGCGTACCGTCGCTCGACCGTCGCAAAGTCGCCGACATGCACCGGGCGTCCATCGCGCGACGTGCCGACGAGCAATCGCGACAGCGCATCTTCGCTGGGCAACAGGCTGTTCGCTTCGATCGGCACACGGCCGGCGTCACCCGCGTCGATCGTTCCCGCGTCGACCACGGCGTTGCGCGAGCGAACCGCGCCCGCAACCTGCAGCGGCGTGATCCCGAATCCCGCGAGGCGGGCGTTGGTCGTCGACACGCGAAGCTCCTCGCGCTGCTCGCCGAGCCGGTTGATCTTCGAGACCTCGGGAATCGTGCGGATCGCGTCGTCGATCTTGTCCAGATACTCGCGCAGCTCGCGCGGGCCGTAGTGCGTGCCGCGCACCGCGAGCAGCATCGCCACCACGTCGCCGAAGTTGCTGTTGACGATCGGCCCCTGCACCGTCTGCGGCAGATCGATCGCGTGCAGCTCATTCATGTCGTGCCGCAGCATGGCCCAGAAGCGATCGGGATCCTTGACCCACTCCTCGAGCTCCACGTTCACGACGACCATGCCGTCGCGCGACGTGGAGAACGTCTTGAGCTTGCGCACTTCCTGGTGCGTGAAGAGTCGCTGCTCGATCTTGCGCGTCACCTGCTCTTCGACCTGCTCGGCGCTGGCGCCGGGATAGCGCGCCAGCACGAGTCCCGTGCGAATGGTGACCTTGGGATCCTCACGCCGCGGCATCGTGAACAACGCGCGCAGGCCGAGGAGTACCGCGAACCCGGTGAGTACGAGGACCACCGAGCGATTCCGGAGGGCGGAGCGAATCGGGTTCATCGCTTGGCTCCTCCAGTCGAGGCTCGACCGCTTAGGACTTGTACTCGCGCTCCCTCGCGGAGCCGTTGCTGGCCGGCCACGACCACTTGGTCGTTCGCCGCAATACCCGATGTGATCTCGAGCGAGTCGCCGTGCGCCGCGCCCGTCGTCACGCGGCGTGCGTGCACGCGGGCGTCGTCACGATCGACCACGTACACGATCGTTGTTCCGCTCACGCCGCCGTCGTGCACGACCGCGGCCGCGGGCACCATGGTCGCCGTCGTTCTCTGCCCGGTCGTGATCGTTGCTTCCGCCACCATGCCGGCGCGCAGCCGGCGAGCCGGATTCGGCACGGCGACTTCGACCGTGTAGCTCCGCGTCGTCGGGTCGGCCACTACGCCGATCAACGACACGCGGCCAATGAAACTGGTATCGAGCGCCGAAATGCGGACCGTGGCCGGCGCGCCTTCCGCGACGTGGCCGACGTCCGCCTCTGGAACGCCAATGCGGACGCGAACCGGATCGAGATCGACGATCGTGAATGCCGGCTGACCCGGTGCAACCGTAGCGCCAACCTCGACCGCACGATGAGCGATGATGCCGGAGAGCGGTGCGGTGAGCCGCGTGTCAGAGAGTCGCTTCTTCGCGAGATCGGCGGCCGCGGCGGTCTGGCGCGCGCCGCTCTCGAGATGATCCATGTCGGCGAGCGCGATGCCGCCGGAGGCGAGCAGCGGCTGGTTGCGATCGCGGTCGCGTGCGGCGCGATCCGCCTGCGCCGACGCTTGCTCGACGGCGAGACGATAGTCCGTCGGATCGATCGACGCGATCTCCTGTCCGGCACGCACGGGCTGTCCTTCATCCGGACCAACGGCGATGACCTTTCCCGGAACCTGGAACGCGAGGTCGACGCTGGTGTTCGCCTGGACGATGCCGCTTGCTGTGGTCGACCACGCGCGCGTCGATGGCGTGACGGTCTCGATGACGACCGGCACCGCCGCGGTGGTATCTGCGTCATTCGCGGCGCTCGCGTCAGCGCGTGCGCAAGCCATGGTCGCCAAGGCGAGTGATGATGCTGCGACTGCGACTGCGGTGATGCGCGATCTCATACAGCCTCCAGAAAAATGAACATCGGTACCACAGCTAACAGCGTTAACTCAGAGAACGAAAAAAAAGGCTCCCGCCGGACTTTCTGATTTCATGATCGTGACTGGGCTCAGCGAGCTCGTCGGGCTCGCGCGGATTGCGCGGGCGCATGCGCCGGGCGCTTTGCTGCGGCGGGCTTCGCCAGACCGTCCATCGTGGCATCGATGAGTCGATGCGCGCTCCGCTTCGCCTCGCGCCAATCGATCCAGCTGTCCGCGCCCTTGATGTTTTGCAGCGCCACCAGGCCGTGCGCGCTCGCCCAACACATCTGCGCGATCTCGTCGGCATCGGTGTACTGCGGCCGGAAGAGATCCGCGGCGAGGGCATCCTCCACCGTCTGCTTCAGAAACGCATACGCGTTGCGCTGAGGATCGCCCTTGGCCACCTCTTCCTCGTGCGGCGGCAGCGGGTGGTGCGTGAGGAACATGAACCGGAAATGGCTCGGATGCTCCACGGCAAAGTCGGCATAGGCGTAGCCGATCCGGCGGAGCCGCTCCAATGGATCGAGGCCCGCGAAAGTCGCGAAGATTTTGGCGAGCTCGCGGAGCTGCCTGTAGCACAGCTCCTGGATGATCGCGTCCTTGTCGCGAAAGTGCGCGTAGATGACCGGCGGCGAGTACTCGATGGCGTCGGCGAGGGCGCGCATGGTGACGCCTTCCGCGCCCTGGTTGGCGAAGAACTCCAGTGCCGCGTCGAGAATCTTCTCGCGGACTTCCACGCGCTCGCGTTGTCGCCGTTCTTTGACGCCCATGGTGGCTGCTCCGTAACCTGGTTTCAATAGTTAACAGCGTTAGCGGATTTGTCAAGAGCCGGGTTCCGGCCGGCCCCCCAAGTCGAGCGACTCAGGGCTACGGGCTCGCCGCCTTGTACGTGTACTGGAAGGGCGATGGCGCGAGGATACGCCCCTGTTTCAGCGTGAACAGCGTCACGTGAATCGTCTCTCCCTTCGCGGGAATGCATCCGGTGGGAGGAGCAGCAGCGCATCCGGGACCGAGCGTCAGGCTGTTCACGCCCGCGCCGGTTCCAGCGCCACCGGCAAATGCGAAGAAGATGTCGTGCGCGCCAAGGACACTTTCAATGGTCAGAAAGTAGTCGGCGCTTGCATTGCACCATCGGAACGTGACCGCCCCGGCGGGGAGCGTGGCGCCGTCAATCGGACTGATCATCCTTGCCACGACATTGCCGGTTGTTGGATCCGCCGGACACGTCGTGGACGCAAACTGGACGCCGACCGTCCGGTTCGAGTTCATTGTGACGTGATTGAGCGGCGACGTGCTGGCGTCGTCATCGCTGCCTGACCACGCCTGGACGGTCCACTGCGCGGCGGGTGTTGCGGTCAGCGCGACCACCGTGCCTGGCATGTAGGTCGGACCCGCAGGGTCGGCCGTGAGCGTTCCGTTTGGCCCCGGCGTCAGCGAGAGCGAGTAGCCCGGCGGAGCATTCGTTGCGCCGTCACCGCCACACGCGACAAGCGTGCACAGCGCCAGGAGGATCGGAGCTGACTTCGGCATGAGAAGCACCCCGTTTGACCAATGGGCGCAACGTGCGGAAGGTTCCGATCACCAGGCCGCGAGTGGCGGCCCTCGCCATGCGTCAGCCGCTAGTCCACGTCACTTCCCCGCCGGAGTGACGTCGGTCACCGGCAGATCCCAGTGCGCCAGCAGGATCTCGAAGCGCCGCTGCTCCTCGCGCGTGAACGTGGCCTGGTCGGGCCACAACTGCTTGATCAGCGCCGGCTCGTCCGGATTCGTCGTCGTTGCGAGCGTCGAAGTCTTGAACACGAGCGTGACACGATAGTCCCAGCGCGACTCCTCGGTCATGTGATTGGCCGGCGTCTCGATTCTGACCGAGACGATTCGTCCCTGCTCCACTTCTTTCCTGAGCAGCGGATAGTGGTTCTTGAGGAAGAGATTCAGGAATTCCTGCTGGTGACCCCACTGGACCTTGTAGTAGTACTCCATCGTGTACGGCTGATTCGCAGCCGTCTGAGCCGGGCTTCCCTGCGCGGCGAGCGGCAGCGCGAACAAGCACACGAAGGCAGCGGCGGTGGCGAGCACGGATCGTTTCACGGTCTCCTCCGGCGAAGTGCCGTAAGCTGAGTCCAGCGCCGAGTGGGCGCCAGGTGCCGCGCCCTGGCGCCTTGCGGCGAGGCGTCCTCGCCGGCATCCTCGTCACATGCCGGACGATGATCTGAGATGGCTCGAAGGTATGCTGGGCGCGGCGTCGAAGGACGAGCGCGCGGACATGCGCGGCGCGCGCTGCCCTGCGTGCGGCGCGTCGGACTTCATCAGCGTTTCCGACCTGTACGCGGAGAGTCTCGGCCGCATCGAGGAGAGTGGCGGGCCCGGGGCAATTCCCCGCGACGGCAACTTTTCTCCCGACGAGATCGTGCGGAAGTTCGCGCCGCCGCGCCAACGGTCCGCGTTGGCGGTCGCACTCGGCGTGGCCATCCCACTCGCGGCGATCGCCTTCTACGCATATCGACGGTTCGGCGACACTATTGGCTCGACCAGCGCGATCATCGCCGCCGTCGCGACGGTGACCGTGTTGATGACGTTCGCGCGCAAGTTCAGTGACGAGTACTACTACGCGCGACGCAAATGGAATCGTCTGCACGTGTGCCGCAAGTGCGGCCAGGTGGTCGCAGGCTGAAGGTTCCGACCGCGGGGCCGGCTCATTGCGGCACGGCGAGCTGAGTTGCAGACTTGCCGCATGAACCGACCCACCCCCGCGCTTTGCACCGCCCTCCTGGTCGCGGTTTCCACGCCGGCGTTCGCTCAGGCGCCCAACGCCTGGCCTGAATTCACCCGCGCTTTCCAGGCCTACGTCGACAGCGACCGCGTCGTGGGAGCGAGCGTCGTCTTCGTCCGCGACGGCCGAGCCGTCGCACGCTACGACGCGGGCATGCAGGATCGCACCGCCAGCGCGCGCGTAGACGAGCAGACGATCTATCACTGGGGCTCGATCACCAAGTCGCTCACGGCGATCTCGATCATGCAGCTCCGCGATCGCGGCAAGCTCTCGCTCGACGACAAGCTCCTACGGTGGGTCCCCGAGCTCCGCGCGATGCACGATCCGTACGGCATGATGGACAGCATCACGCTCCGCATGGTGCTCTCGCACACGGCGGGCTTCCAGGATGCCACGTGGCCGTACGACAAAGGGTTGCCCTGGGAGCCGTTC
>DATJHY010000184.1:0-20247 GCA_035493635.1 Gemmatimonadaceae bacterium
GTGCAGGTCTGGGCGACCCCGGGGCCGCCCAGACCGCGATGGATCAGAAGTACGTCTTGAGCTGGATCAGAAGGCAGACGACGACGCCGAACAGCGCGACGCCTTCGATGAGCGCCGCGAGAATCAGCGCGCCCGTTTGAATCGTGCCGGCGATCTCGGGCTGGCGAGCCATGCCCTCGGTCGCCCCGGCGCCGATGCGGCCGATACCGAGGCCCGCACCGATTGCCGAAAGGCCAGCGCCGATGCCGGCGCCGAGCATCGCCCACGCACCGGTATACTGGGAGTTGAAGCTCCCGGCAGCAGCCTGCAGCATTGGAAGAATTGCCATGTCAGTTCTCCAATCATTGTGTCATCCACTTCGCCGCTCCGCGCCCGGTCCTGCGTGGCGCCGCCCGTCAACGAGCCCCGGGGCTCAACAGGCATCTCCAGGCGCTCGCCTGGATACTTGACCAGCGGATGGAGCGAACGTCCGCTGGAGGGTTAGAGGGTTAGAGGGTTAGAGGGTTAGAGGGCTGGAGGGTTGGAGGGTTAGAGGGTTGGAGGCGATGGATTTGCCCTTCGTCTTCCAGCGCCCTAGCCCTCCACCCCTCCAGCCCTCTAGTGATGCGCCATCCTGATCTGACCAATGAACACCGCCGCAAGCAGCGAAAAGATGAATGCCTGAATGAACGCAACCAGGATCTCCAATAGCATGATGAACAGCGCCATCAGCACCGGTGCCAGGAAGATCTTGATACCGAACATGAAGATCAGCCCGATCAACGCGAGGATGATGACGTGGCCGGCGATCATGTTCGCAAAGAGACGGATCGTGAGCGCGAACGGCTTCGTGAACTTCCCGACGATCTCGACGGGCGTCATGATGATCGTCATCAGCTTCATGAGGGCGGGGCCCTCGTGCGGCCAGTAGAAGATCGTGCCGAGGTAGCCTTTGCCGAGCGCCTTGATCCCGGCGGCCTCGATCACGACGAAGGTGACGATCGCCAGCGTCGCGGTGACGGCGACGTTGCCCGTGGGCGTCGAGCCATACGGAATCAGCCCGAACAGATTGCAGAACAGAATGAAGAAGAAGAGGGTCAGGCAGAACGGCACGTACCGTTCGCCGCCGTGCCCGCCCAGGACCGGAATGTAGATCTCGTCGCGCAGGTAGAGGATCACTGCCTCCAGTCCAGCGGCAAAGCCCTTTGGGCGGCCGACCTGCTTGGTGGCCCGGACGTGCGCTCGCGCGGTGAAGATGAGCACCACCAACACGATGAGTCCCGCGAGCAGCATGAAGAAGATGTGCTTCGTGAGACCCATGTCGAACGTGCGGCCAGCGATCGTCACGTTCCAGGTGGGAAACGTGAACTCGCAGGCCCATTCGCCGAGACCGTGGTAGCACGGATACTCGATCGTCTTCGAGTCCGTGATGTGCGGCATGATGATATCGGCAGGTCCCAGCTTCTTCTCGATCTGGTGCCCGGGGTCGCGGGGGCCCACCTGCGCCGCGGCCGGTCGAGACGCGGGCTCCTGGCTCGCGGCCGGAACGGGCAGCGCGAGCGCACCGGAAAGCAGGGTCACCACGAAGAGCGAACGCAGAGTCATTGTTTGATCAACAGTGGTTCGAGCAGTGTCGACAGGAAAAAGAAAATCACCAGGCTGACGAGCGCCGCCGGGAGCGGAAGTCTGAGCACCAGGGCCACGAGTACCGCGTACGCCACCACCGCCACGAATCGTACGAGCGCTCCCGTCCCCAGGCGCGCCGCCAGACTCACCCGCCCCGCCACATGCGAAAGCGCGAAGGCCACGAGTTGGACGACAACCGCGACCGCCGCGCTCAACCACACGGCCGGGCGATCACCCGGACCACGGAATACCAGTGAGAGCAGCGCGCCGGCGACCAGCGCCAGCCCGGCGGTGAGCGTCGCGTATTTCACGAACGCGCGACTCACTGCTCGCCCTCGGAGCCGCTTTCACCCCTGCGCTCGGCTCTCGCTTTCGCGTCACGCCGCTGCGCCACGGTGATTCGGCGGTACATCGAGTAAAAACCACCGGCCGCGCCCGCAAAGACCGAGATCAGGAGCAGCCATGGGGACGTTCCAAGCCGGCGGTCGAGCCACACCCCAAGGAAGACAAACAGCAGGATGGTGAGCGCGAACTGGACACCGATGCCGGCGAACTCCGCCCCCGTGACCCCTGGCGCGGATCGGTCTCGGCCGCTGCTCCGGACCGGATTCCCGCGGTGGCTGCCGCCTCGCCCCCCGTCCATGCGGTGCAAAATCTACGAGCTTGTGAAATTTTTCGCAAGCAAACGGCCCCATCTGTAAACGCGATTAGCAGTTTACCGACGAGATTGCTAAGTTGATGACCAGCCGAAGTTTGCTGTTACCTCCATCGTTGACTAACCGTCAAGCGGTTGATAAGATGGCAGCCGCACGATTTGTGAGCCGTCGTGACTCACAACGGTTTGCGGCCCACCCCGCCCGCCACCGGGACATGAATAGACGTCTGATCTTCTCGCTGCTGTGCGCCGGCGCGCTCGCTTTCGCGTGTGGACCGCGAAACCGAACGCAAACGCCCGCACTTGCAAGCGCACTCTCCGTGACACCAGTTGGGGCCGCGACACACACCACCCCGCGCGCACACGACAAGCGGGGCCGCGACGAGACGAAGTTCGATTCGCATTTGATGGTCAAAGTCGCAAAGCGAACGGCCCGATTCGCTCTCAATGTCAAGAACGTCGGCCGAAAGCACGTCGAGATCCGATTCCCGAATGGTCAGGTCAGCGATTTCGCGGTGCTCGACTCGGCCGGACGCGAAGTGTGGCGGTGGTCCACTGGTCGCATGTTCACGCAGGGCGTGCAGAACAAGTTCCTCGGCACCGGTGAGTCGGTCGAAGCGGACGCCGCGTGGAATGCCGGCGCGAAACCCGGCCACTACACCGTCATCGCGACGCTCAACAGCGCGAACTATCCCGCCGAACAACGCTCCGAGTTCGACGTGCCGTGAGCTGAGCTTGAGCGTTCTCTAACAGACGACGATCGAGTCGGGCCGCCGAGTGGCGGCCCGTCGTGTTTGTGGGCTCCGTTGCCCCGCCACTTTCTCTCGCTGGCGCGCCGAGGTTAGGTTCCCCACATCACCGCAAGGGAGCAACCCGAGTGGCAATGCGACAGCAGCCGGTGGACGACTCGCGAGATGTCGAGCTTCTCGATCAGCTCGCGCGCGCCCGGTCGGCGCTCATCGAGCAGATCGGGCGACGCATCGTCGGCCAGCACAAGATCGTCGACGATCTCGTCGCCGCGCTCCTCGCCGGCGGCCACGTCCTGCTGGTCGGCGTGCCGGGGCTGGCGAAGACGCTGCTCGTCCAGACCGTGGCGCAAGCGCTCGATCTCAGCTTCTCGCGCGTGCAGTTCACGCCGGACCTCATGCCGAGCGACATCACCGGTACGGAGCTGCTCGAGGAAGACCATGCGACCGGCCGCCGCTTCTTCAAATTTGCCAAGGGTCCGATCTTCGCCAACGTCGTCCTGGCCGACGAGATCAACCGCGCGCCGCCGAAGACGCAGGCGGCGCTACTCCAGGCGATGCAGGAGCACGCCGTGACCGCGGCCGGCCAAACGCACCGCCTGCCGGAGCCGTTCTTCGTGCTGGCGACGCAGAATCCGATCGAGCAGGAGGGCACCTATCCGTTGCCCGAAGCGCAGCTCGACCGATTCATGATGCAGCTCGTCATCGACTACCCCACGCGCGACGAAGAGGAGCGCATCGTGACCGCGACGACGGGTGATCTCGCGGTCGACATTCGATCGACGCTCAACGCGGAACAGCTCCTCGAGCTGCAGCACCTCGTGCGGCGGCTGCCCGCTCCGCCGTCAGTGGTGAGCTATGCCGTGCGACTGGCCCGCTCCACGCGGCCGAACGCCGACGAAGCCACGGCTCTCGTGAAAAAGTACGTGAGCTGGGGCGCTGGTCCCCGCGCCTCCCAGTATCTGATCCTCGGCGCCAAGGCACGCGCAGCCATGGATGGACGGGCCGTCCCCGACCTCGAGGACGTGAACGCGATGGCCGTGCCGGTGCTGAGTCACCGAGTCGTGGTGAACTTCCAGGCCGAAGCCGAGGGCATGTCGGCGGAACGACTCGTGAGCGTTCCCGCCAAGCCATAGCGAATCCATGTGCGGCCGAGCGACCATCATCGACCCGGACGGCGTCGAACAGATCGCCGTCGAGTTCCACCGCAAATTCATTCCGACGGATTGGAAACGGCCGCGGTACAACATTCGGCCCACCCAGGATCTCCCGGTGGTTCGGGTCGTCGACGGCGAGCTGGAATTGACGCTGCTGCGCTGGGGACTCATTCCCTCGTGGTCCAGGGAACCGGAGCTCAAGTTTCCGACCTTCAACGCTCGCGCTGAGACACTCGCCGAGAAGCCGACGTTCCGCGCGCCATTCAAGAATCGTCGTTGTCTGATTCTCATTGACGGCTTCTACGAGTGGCCCAAGAAGCCCAGCAAGGATCGCCGTCCCCGCCACATTCGGTTTCGCGACCATCGTCCGATGGCCCTCGCCGGCCTTTGGGACCGGTGGACCGACAAGGCGACGGGTGTGTCGGTGGACAGCTGCACGATCGTCACGACCGAAGCCAACGAGTTGCTCGCGTCGGTGCCGCACGATCGCATGCCGGTCATCCTCGACGAGACGCAGCAACGTGAATGGCTCGACGTCGCGATCACCGATCGCGATCGACTCGCGCGCCTGCTCGCGCCGAGGCACGCCGACGACATGGAGCTCGTCGTCACGAGCGATCAGTTCGTGAATCACGGCGTGGACGATCCACGCTGTATCGATCCCGTCGCCTGACGCGCATTCCCGCGGCGCCAGCCGGGCGTCGCGGGTGATAAGGCGGCCGATCGCGTCCGCCGAATCCTGACAGTGCGCGAGCCGCCCAGCTCCACAGCGAAGCGCGTGGCGCTTGGCTCGCCAAATCGTCTTTGAATCGCGCCCTCAGGTCTCAAATTCGGGGCCTCCGTTCGACCCTCACCTGCACCCTCGCACAAGCTAAGCTGATGGATCGCAGCACCTTGGCCACCGTCCCGGATCCCGGCTCGGCGAAAGGCGCTCAGGCGCCCGACGTCGTGGGGCCTGCTGACTGGCCGGCTTTCGAGTCTGCGTTGTCCTCAGGGCGCGAGACAGGCCAGGGTGCGCTCTCGCGCGCGATCGCCGGCGCCGGGTTATCGATCCTCGCGATCATCCTCACGATCGGCGCTTACAGTATCACGCTCGGGCCGCATGGTGGGTTTCTCCCGCTGACCTGGGCACCGCTCGGCGCCTTGACCGCCGAGACGCTCCTCCTTGCCGGCTTTCTCGTCATGATGGCGCAGCGCGCCCGGTCCCATACGGGTGCCACACTCGATCAACCGAACGAGTTTGGCGCGCGCACACAGGAGCTTGCCGCCGCGAATCATGCCCTCGCCGCGGCGCTCGATGACGCAATCGTAGACCGCCAACGTACGCTCGTCGCCGTGCAAGCATCGGAGGCGCATTTCCGTTCGGTAGTCGAAACGGCAACCGACGCGATCTTCACCACCGACGCCACCGGCCGAATTCTCTTCTGGAACGCGGCGGCCCAGCAGGTCTACGGGCACACGGCCGAAGAGGCGGTCGGGCAGCCTCTCGAACTGTTGATTCCGGAGGCGCGCCGCGACGCGCATTTCATCGAGTACTCCGAGCTCACCGCCGGTCGCGCCCCACACCTCACCAATGGTCCCGTGACGCGCGACGGACGCCGAAAGAACGGCAGCACGTTCCCGGTCGAGTTGGCGATCAGCCGATGGCAGGCAGGCGGAGAAGTCTTCATCACCACGATCGTTCGCGATGTGAGCGCGCGCATGGCGCTCGAGGCGCGCCTCGCGCATCAAGCGTCACACGACATGCTGACGGGTCTTGCGAACGGCGCCCGGTTTCGTGAGCGCGTCGAAGCCGCGTTGGCGCGCTGGGGCGCGCAGCCTGAGCGCGTGGCCGTGCTCTTTCTCGATCTCGATGACTTCAAGGCGATCAACGACACGGCAGGCCACGACGTCGGCGACCGATTGCTGGCCGCGGTGGGTGAGCGATTGCTGGAAGCGACTCGCGGCAGCGACACGGTCGCGCGACTGGGCGGCGACGAGTTCGCGGTGCTGCTCGCCAACACCGACGACCCCGAGACCGTTGCCGCCCGCCTGATCGCCGCGATGCGCCGCCCAATGACGTTGCAGGACCGCGAGGTCACCGTCGCGACGAGCGTCGGCCTCGCGCGCGGCGCGCCGGGACTGCACGCGGATGACCTGATTCGCAATGCAGACACCGCGATGTACGCCGCCAAGACCGGCGCGCGCGGCGGCTATCAATGGTTCCAGCCGGAGATGCACGCCGAGCGCGTGGCGCGAGCGCAGATCCAGGCCGAGCTCACTCCGGCACTGGAGCGCAGCGAGTTCCGCCTCGCGTATCAGCCCATCGTGGCGCTCGACACGGGACAGGTACGCGGTATCGAAGCGCTCGTGCGCTGGACGCACCCCACGCGCGGTGAGCTGCTGCCAGGCGCGTTTCTCGGGTTCGCCGAGTCGAGCGGGATCATCGGCGCGCTCGGCCGGTGGGTGCTCAACGAGGCATGCCGGACCGCGGTCAACCTGCCGGGAGCGCCGACCGTCACCGTGAACGTCACCGGCCGGCACGTCAGCGATCCCACGCTCGCTGTCGACGTCGCCGTCGCCCTCGCGGCGTCCGGCCTGGAGCCGTCGCGTCTCGTCCTCGAGATCACCGAGACGGAGCTCATGGCCGACAGCGAGGGAAGCCTTCCCTGGCTGCGCGAGCTCAAGTCGCTCGGCGTACGAGTCGCGATTGACGATTTCGGTACCGGATACTCGTCGCTTCGCTACCTGCAGCGTTTTCCCGTCGACATACTCAAGATCGACAAATCGTTCGTGGACCGGATCGACCACGACGATCACGACGTGGCGCTGGTTCGCACGATCGTGACGTTGAGCGACACGCTCGGCCTCACCACCGTGGCAGAAGGAATCGAGCGCGCCGAGCAACTCGCGCGCGTACGCCGGCTGGGCTGCGTATTGGGACAGGGTCACTACTTTGCGCGACCTTTGGACACCGAAGTGATCGCGCGAGTGCTGGCGAGCGGTGCACCGCTCCCCCTCGAGGGCACGCGCCCCGTGACGCCGACGGCGGAGCAGCCTCCCGTTCCGCGACGCCCGCCCGGCAATCGGCGGTCGACCCGGCGCCCGACGGGCTGACCGGGTTCGATACGAGATCGTGACAAGCGCGGATCTTCAACTCGATACCGCCCCTCACGAGCTTACGATGCGAATGATTCATTCGGACCTGACACCGGCGTTCGTCCACTCGTGAGCGCTCGTGCCCATCCAGCCGAGAGTGGAGCGGAGTCGTGAACGATGCCTCCGGCGCGTCCGCTGAGCGCATCCTCGTCGTCGACGACGAGTCGGACATCGTGGCCCTCGTCGCCTATCACATGCTCAAGGCGGGCTATCGGGTCTCGACCGCCGCGAACGGCACTGACGCACTCGTTGCCGCCAAACAGGAGCGGCCTGGGCTCGTCATCCTCGACCTGATGCTGCCGGGCATGTCGGGATATGACGTGCTCGAACACTTGCGGGCCGAGTCCGCGACTCGAAACGTCGCCGTGCTGATGTTGAGTGCACGCCGTGAAGAGCAGGACCGCATTCGAGGCCTTGCTCTGGGGGCCGACGACTATCTCACCAAGCCGTTCAGTCCCCAGGAACTGGTGCTGCGTGTGGGTGCGATCCTGCGGCGGGTACACGCGGGGGGCGCAGTCGGCGCCGACGTGCTCGCGCTCGGCCCGATCAGCATCGATCGCGCGGCGCACCAGGTCTCGGTGGACGATCGTCCGATCGATCTGACGCCGACCGAGTACAAGCTGCTGCTGCTGCTCGCCGAACGTCGAGGCCGCGTACAGAGCCGCGCCCGGCTGCTCGAGGCCGTTTGGGACGCGGCGCCGGACATTCAGACGCGCACCGTCGACATGCACGTGCAACGACTCCGGACCAAGCTGGGCGCGGCCGGCGATCTGATCGAGACGGTTCGAGGCTTCGGCTATCGGCTGAACAGCGCGCCCGCCCGCGGCCCGTGACGCTCACACAGCGATTGCTCACCGGATCGCTCGCGCTCGTCGCCGTGCTCGTCGCGGGCATCGTGGCGATCGCGGGAAACCGGTTGCGCGATCGCCTGGCCGAGGAGACACGCCGCGAATTGGAGCGCGAAGCACGCGTCGTCGCCGCGGCGTGGACACGTGAGCGCAATGCCGACTCTCTGGCCAACGTCGCTGGCACCGCCCTCCGACGACGCGTGACGCTGATCGATTCCGCCGGCGTCGTCGAGGGCGACTCGGAGTTCGATGACGAGGCACTGCATACACTGCAGAATCACCTGCAGCGGCCCGAGGTCGTCGAAGCCCGCCGTTCGGGCGCCGGGTCGTCGATGCGACGGAGCCCGTCCGCGGGTGACGACGAGATCTATTTCGCCGTGCGTCATCCGCTCGGCTACGTGCGCGTATCGGTGACGACGACAAAGTTTCGTGAGATCGTCGGCGGAGCACAGCGCGACGTACTGTCGGCCGGGATCGTCGCCCTCGCGGGGGCGTTCGTGCTGGCGTGGGCATTCTCGCGCACCGTGTCGCGGCCGATCATCGAGCTGCGGGACGTCGCGCAGGCGATTGCGGCCGGTGACCTGAATCGACGTCCGTCGCTGGCGGCCCCGGGCGAGGTCGGCGATCTGGCCCGCGCGCTGCATCGCATGACGGAACAGCTCGCGGCTCGCCTGTCAGCCCTCGAAGCGGAAGATGCGTTGCTTGGCGCCATCGTCGACTCCCTGGACGAGGGAATCGTCGCGGTGAGCGCGCGTGGCGAGGTCGTACGGCTCAACGACGGTGCGCGGCGCCTTCTTTCGCTCCGCGCCACGCCTCCGTTCTCCGTCGACCTGTTGCCGCCGGAGCGGCTCGTGCGCGAGGCGGTGCGCGCCGCGATGCAAGGTCATCCGACCGAGCCCACCGAGCTCCCTCTGGATGACCGGACGCTGCTCGTTACGGCGCGGCCGCTGCCAGACGGTGGCGCGGTGCTGGTCGTCATGGACCTCACGACGCGCCGCCGACTCGAGACGATTCGCCGCGACTTCGTCGCGAACGTCTCGCACGAGCTCAAGACGCCACTCACCGTCATCGGCGGTTTCGCCGAGACCCTCCGTGACCGAGACCTGCCCGAAGATGACCGGCTCCGGTTCATCGGCACGATCGAATCGAACGCGCGACGAATGCAGCGGATCGTCGACGATCTGCTCGACCTGTCGCGCTACGAGTCGGGGAGCTGGGTTCCGAACGTGGTCTCGAACGACCTCGCGGGCGTCGTGACGGACGTGTTTACCGCCGTGCGCCGGGCCGCGGATGCCAAGGGTCTCAACCTGACGTTCGAGGCGCAGAACGGCGCACGCCGCGTCGATGCCGATCCCACCGCGCTTCGCCAGATTCTATCGAACCTGATCGAGAACGCCGTCCGCCACACGGCGCGCGGCGGCATCACGGTGCGCGCGGAGGCGCCGGCCAACGGCGGCGTGACCGTGAGCGTGCGCGACACCGGGACCGGTATCCCGGTCGAGCATCTCGGCAGAATCTTCGAGCGGTTCTACCGCGTCGATTCAGGACGCGGGCGCGGCGAAGGCGGGACGGGGCTTGGACTGGCGATCGTCCGGCATCTCGTCGAGGCACACGGCGGTTCCGTGCGCGCCGAGAGCGTCGTCGGCCAGGGGACGACGATCACCGTGCACTTCCCGCCGGTCCCGTCGGGTGCGTCTGATCCTCGGCGTGGTGCTTGATCTGCTTTCCCTCGGCCAGAAAAACCGCATCTTCGCCGATGTTGGTCGCCAGGTCAGCCACGCGCTCGAGGTTGCGGCTGACGAGAAACAGCTCGAGCGACGGCGTGATGGTGCGGGCGTCCTCCATCATGTGCGTCACGAGAATTCGAAATAGTGAGTTGTGAAGCGCGTCAACTTCGTCGTCGGCGCGACAGACAGCGCGGCCCATCGCCCCATCGGCGCGCACGAAGGCCGCGAGCCCGTCATGAAGCATCTGCCGCGCCCGCCGCGCCATCTCGGCGATTTCGGGGTCAGGCGTGAGCACGGTACTGGCGCCGGCGAGACGTACCGCGCACTGCGCAATGTTGACGGCGTGATCGCCTACGCGTTCCAGATCGTTCGAGACCTTGATCGCCGCGATGATGAACCGGAGGTCGCGTGCCATCGGTTGTTGCAGCGCCAGCAGCGCGATCGCCAGATCCTCGACCTCGAGCTCGAGCGCGTCGAGCTCCTTGTCGCCGGAGAGGACGGCTTCGGCCATGCTCCCGTTGCGGCTCAGGAGAGCGTCGACCGACAGATCGAGCAGCGAGGTGGCGAGATCGGACATGTCCAGCAGGCGCTGCTTGAGGTGCGCGAGCTGCTCGTGGAAGTGCCTGAAGCCGATGCCGGCTGCGCCGTCGGTCGGCGTCATCCGAACCTCCCGGTGATGTAGGCCTCGGTCTGCTCCTGGAGCGGCCTGGTGAACATTCGGCTCGTTGGGCCGACTTCGACCAGGTGGCCGAGATAGAAGAATGCCGTGACGTCGGAAACGCGCGCTGCCTGCTGCAAGTTGTGCGTCACGATGATGATCGTGAGATCGCGCCGCAACTCGTATACGAGCTCCTCGATCTTCTGCGTCGCGATGGGGTCTAGTGCGCTCGCCGGCTCGTCGAGCAGCAGCACTTCGGGCTCGTTGGCGAGCGCGCGGGCAATGCACAATCGCTGCTGTTGACCGCCGGAGAGCTTCCACGCGCTCTCGCGCAGACGGTCCTTCGCCTCATCCCAGAGCGCCGCGCGGCGGAGCGCCGACTCGACCAGCTCGTCGAGGTCGGCGCGGGCGCGCACGCCGTTGATTCGCGGGCCGTACGCCACGTTGTCGTAGATCGACTTCGGAAAGGGATTCGAGCGCTGGAAGACCATCCCGACTCGCCGTCTCAGCGTTACCGGGTCCACGTCGCCGGAATACACGTCGGTTCCGTCGAGACGAAGGCCGCCCGTGTGCCGCACGCCGGGAAGCAGCGCGTTCATTCGATTGATCGACCGCAGAAAAGTCGATTTCCCGCATCCCGATGGGCCGATGAGCGCGGTGACGCGCGCCGGCTCGGCGGTCAGCGTGATCTCGTGCAGCGCCTGGACCTTTCCGTACCAGAACGAAAAGCGATCGGCGTGTACCAAGCCCCGCGCCGTGTCCACAGCGACGTCAGTCGCTCGTGCCGCCGATGCCGTCATCCGAACCGTCCGGTGACGTATGCTTCCGTGCGCGAATCCCCGGGCGTCGTGAAGATGGCGTTGGTCGGGCCGTACTCGATCAGCTCACCGGCCAGCATGAACGCGGTACGGTCGGAGATACGCGCCGCCTGTTGCATGTTGTGCGTCACGATGATCACCGTGAGCTGCGACCGAAGCTCGTACACCAGCTCCTCGATGCGCTGCGTGCTGATCGGGTCGAGCGAGGCGGTCGGCTCGTCGAGGAGCAGCACAGTGGGAGAAGTGGCCAGGGCGCGCGCGATGCACAATCGCTGCTGCTGTCCGCCGGACAGTGCGACGGCGCTGCTATCGAGCCGTTCGGCGACCTCGTCCCAGAGCGCCGCACGCCGGAGCGCGGTTTCCACGATCTCGTCGGCTTGGCGCCGTGGCGGACGCTCGGCTCGCGGAAGCACTTTGAGCCCCGCCGCGACGTTGTCGCGAATCGACATGGTGGGAAAGGGCGTCGGACGCTGAAACACCATGCCGACATGGCGGCGAACGCCGATCGCGCTCACGCCGGAATCGTAGATGTTTCGTCCCTCGAACCGCACGACGCCCTCAACGCGCGCGCCGGGAACGGTCTCGTGCATGCGATTGAGGCATCGAAGCAACGTCGATTTTCCGCAGCCGGACGGCCCGATGATCGCCGTGACCTGTCCGGTCCGAATCGCGAACGAGATGTCGCGTACCGCGCGCGTCTCGCCGAACATCGCCGACAAGCCTTCGGTCGCGATGCACATGGGGAGGTCTGTCGCCACTTCCGTCGTCGCGATGATAGGCACCTCGCGCTCAATCGCCGCCCCGCCCGAATCGCGATCTCGTCGCGAAACGGGCCGCAACGCTGATGACGAGGACGAGCCCGATGAGAACGAGCGCCCCGGCCCAGGCCTGGGCGTGCTGGTCGTCGTACGGAGAAATCGCATACGTGTAGATCTGAAGAGGGAGCGCCGCGATCGGGCGGGTCGCCGACAGCGACCAGAATTGATTGCCGAGCGCGGTGAAGAGCAGCGGCGCCGTCTCACCGGCAATGCGCGCAACCGCGACCAGCGACCCGGTCACGATCCCGGGCAGCGCGGTGCGAAGCACGATGTCGAGCGACGTCCGCCATTTCGTGTAGCCGAGCGCCAACGCGGCCTCGCGCGTGGCGACTGGAACGAGCCGGATCATCTCCTCCGTCGTCCGCGTGACGAGCGGAATCATCATCGCCGCGAGCGCCACGGCGCCCGCCAGCGCGGAGAAGTGCTTGAACGGCCGCACGAGCAGTTGCCAGGCGAAAATGCCGAGTACGATCGAAGGAAGGCCGTTGAGAACGTCGGAGAGGAATCGCACGCTCGTGGCAAGGCGCGCGCTCCGCCGTTCGGCAAGGTAGAGTCCCGCGCCGACTCCGACGGGCAGCCCGATCAGGGACGCCATAGCGACGATGATCGCGGTGCCGGCAATCGCGTTGGCCATTCCACCTCCCGGTTCGCCGGCCGGCACCGGCATCCGGGTGAAGAAGGTCCAATCGACAGCGCCAGCGCCAAGTCGCAGCAAGTGCACGAGGATCAACACGAGCGGAAGCGTTGCGATCAGCGCCGCGGCGCACGTGAGAGCGATCATCAAGCGGTTCACGAACCGGCGCCGCGTCAGCGCGCCTTGCGCTCCGCCACGTCTCCCGGGCCTGACGCTGGAGCTCACGCCCCTTGCCCCCGCGCCGTGCGCCAGACCAGCCATCGCGCGATGGCGTTCACGATGACGGTGACGATGAACAGGCCAGCGCCAACGGCCATGAGCGCCGATACGTGCAGATCGTTCGTTGCTTCACTGAATTCATTCGCGATCAGCGACGCCATGGTGTAGCCCGGTGCGAACAACGAGGCGGAGATGTCGTGTGCGTTGCCGATGACCATGGTCACCGCCATCGTCTCGCCGAGTGCCCGCCCCAGCCCGAGGATGACGCCGCCCACGATTCCAGAACGTGCGTACGGGAGCACTGCGTCCCAGATCATCTCCCATCGCGTGGCGCCCAGCGCCAGCGCTGCTTCTCGCTGCGAGCGCGGCACCGCGAGCAGCACCTCGCGCGTCACGGCGGAGATGTACGGCAGAATCATGATCGCGAGGATGCAGCCCGCCGCCAGCATGCTGGGTCCGTACGCCGGACCTGCGAACAGCGGCGTGCCGCCGAGATGAAGCGTGTCACTGATGAACGACATCACGTGCTCTCGCAGGAACGGCACGAGCACGAGGATGCCCCACAGGCCGTACACCACGCTCGGAATCGCCGCGAGCAGATCGACGAGGAACGCGACCGGCTGTCGCACGCGCCGCGGGGCGAACTCCGAGAGAAAGATTGCCACGCCTACGGCAAGCGGCGTCGCGAGAACGATCGCGATCGCCGACGACACGATCGTGCCATACACGGCGGGAGCGGCGCCGAACCGTCCGTTGACTGGATCCCAGTCGCTCTCCGTGAAGAATGCGACGCCGAAGTGCCGGAACGCGGGCCAGCCGGCGCGGAACACGGCCCACCCGATCATCGCGAGGAGAATCGGAATGACGAGCGCGAATCCCGTGGTGACCCAGCGATAGACCCGATCACCAGACAGCGACGCGTCGATGCGAAGCGCGCCGCGGTCGGCGACGGTTGCCGGCCGCGGCCGCACCGCCCCCTCCGTCACTTCGCCGATCCCGACGAGATCGAATCGACCCGGGCGATGAGCGCCGTTGCCATCGACGCCGGAAGCGGCGCGTACGCCAGTTCCGACGCTTGCTTCTGACCGTCGGTCAGTGCCCACCGAACGAAGTCAGCGAGCTTCCTGGCCTTGGCCGCATCCGGCATGTGCCGATACACGAGGAGCCAGGTGAATGAGGCAATGGGATACGATGCGGCCCCGGCGGCGTTGACGATGGAGACTCGATAGTCCGTATTCGCGCGGAGGCTCGATGCCGCTCCCTGCGCCGCGGCCGTGGCGCCCTCGATCGACGGCGCGACAAACTGCCCGGCCTCGTTCTGGACCATTGCCGTCGCCAGGTTGTTCTGCCTCGCGTACGCCAGCTCGACGTAGCCGACCGCGCCGGCCGTCTGCTTGATCGTTCCGGCGACTCCTTCGTTGCCTTTCCCGCCAATGCCCACCGGCCACTGGATCTGCTTCCCCGCTCCGGGACCGGCCCTCCAATCCGCGCTCACCGCCGTGAGGTAGCTCGCGAAGATGAATGTCGTGCCGCTGCCATCGGACCGATGCGCGATCAGAATGTCGGTATTCGGCAGCGTGACACCGGGATTGAGCGCGGCGATTCGCGTATCACTCCACCGCTTGAGCCGTCCGAGAAAGATGTCGGCCGCCACAGGTCCGCTGAGCCTGAGTGGCTGCTTCAGCGTCGGCAGGTTGTAGGCGATCGCGACGGCGCCGATGACGGTCGGCACGTGCAGAACCGGGCCTCCTCGTGCCTTCGCCAACTCGTCGTCCGTCATCGGCGCGTCGGACGCCCCGAAGTCGACGGTCTGCTCGGAGAGTTGTCGGATTCCGCCACCCGACCCGATCGACTGGTAGTTGATCTTCACGCCCGTCTTCGCGGCGTAGTCACTGAACCACTTCGAGTAGAGCGGGTACGGGAACGTGGCGCCGGCACCCGTCAGGTCGACGCCGCCCGCCGTGGTAGCGGCCCGCGCGGTATCGCCGGCGCTCTTCGATGCGTCCGACCCGCACGCGGCTGCCCCGAGCAGCGCCCCAACTGTGGCCACTCGAACGAAAACAATCTTCACGGTTCACCCCCGCGGATACTGTCACGCCACACCACCGATGCGGCCGTCATCGGCAGAACGCTCGCCTCGGTGTGCAACCGTCTCGGTAACGTCATGTAACGGCCGTGTAACGGCGCGACCTCGGAGCGACGGCGGCCGAGCACGTCGCGGTGACACAACCGTTACCGCAGATGGATGGTGCCGTTACCACGCCGATCGAGCTTGCGAGCACCAATTCCAACGATAGGAGTCACACGTGTTCGCACGCGTTTCACGGCTGATCGGTTGCGCGCCTGTAGCGGTTCTCACCTTCGCTACCACAGGGCGCGCGCAGGATTTGACGGGCGCCGGCGCAACGTTCCCGAAGCAGATTTACGAGAAGTGGTTCGATGCGTACGCCACCCGGACGGGTGTCAGGATCAACTATCAGGCGATCGGCTCCGGCGGCGGAATCAAGCAGTTCACCGACGGTACCGTCGATTTTGGCGCGTCGGACGCTCCGATGTCCGACGAAGAGATGGCGAAGCTCAAGACTCCGGCGTATCACATTCCGACCGTCCTTGGCGCGGTGGTGCTGGCGTACAACCTTCCCGAGGTCTCGAAGCCGCTCAATCTTACCGGGCCGGTGATTGCCGACATCTACCTCGGCAAAATCACGAAGTGGAACGCGCCGGAACTCGCGGCTTTGAATTCCGGCGTGAAGCTCCCGAACCGCGACATCCTCGTGGTACATCGCACCGACGGCAGCGGGACCACGTATATCTTCTCCGACTACCTCACCTCCGTGAGTCCGGCGTGGAAGGCAGGTCCGGGCACGGGCAAGGAGCTCAAGTGGCCGGTGGGTCTCGGTGGTAAGGGCAACGACGGCGTTGCGGGGCAGGTCAAGCAGGTGCCCGGCGCAGTTGGATACGTGGAGCTCGCGTACGCGCGGCAGAACAGGATTCCGTACGCGGCGGTCAAGAACGCGGCTGGCACGTTCGTCCTGCCGAGCATCGAGTCCGTGACCGAATCAGCGGCGGGGATTGCGGCGAAGCTACCGGCCAATACCGATTTCCGCATGTCGATCGTGAACGCGCCGGGAAAGGGCGCCTATCCGATCTCCTCGTTCACGTACCTGCTCGTATCCCAAACGCAGACCGACGCCGTGAAAGGCAAGAAGCTCGTTGATTTCATCAAGTGGGCGTTGCACGATGGCGAGGGCATGGCCGCCGCGCTGGACTACGCTCCGCTCCCCAGGAACGTCGTCGCGATGCTCGACAAGCGGCTCGCCGCCGTGAAGCTGGTGGCCGCAAAGTGAGACACGACCCGCGTTCATCACTCGCTCGGCCGCGGCCGCGGGGCGCCCAACGCGTCACCGCGAGCCTCGCCCTTCTGTGCCTCGGTTTTCCGCTCACGATTCGCGCGCAGCAGCCAACGCCGCCCCCCGCGCTGGATTTTTCCGGTGTGCTGTTCGGCAACTACTCGTACAGAACTGACTCTGCTGCGCGCGCCGGTTTGGGCGGACGCAATCCCAACCAGTTCACGATCGAGCGAGCATATCTCACGTTTCGCGTGCCGGCCGGCGAGAACGGCCAGGTTCGGATCACGACGGACATTTTTCAGAATACTAATAGCGCCCAGAACTCGTACTATCAGGGCTGGGCGGTCCGGATCAAATACGCCTACCTCCAGTACACCGGCCTGAAGAACGCTTTCGGGCCAGGCTCGAGTCTGCTCGGGCGGGTCGGCGTGTTGCACAACGTGGTGATCGATCACGAGGAGAACTTCTGGCCGCGGTATCTCTCGCAGGTGGCAGTCGAGCGTGGTGGTTTCTTCTCATCCGCGGACGCGGGCGTCGCTGGACTGCTGACGTTCGGCAACAAGATGGGCGAGATCTACGGCACGATCACGAATGGTCCGGGTTATACGTCGTTCGAAAAGGACCGGTTCAAGGACCTGGCGCTGCGCGTGTCGTTGACGCCATTCGCGAATGCCGCCGGCGCGAACGCGATACTGAAGACGTTCGCGGTCTCGCCGTGGCTATACAAAGGCTGGGTCGGCAGCAAGTTCGCTTCGGGCGGCGCGGGGCAGATCGGCCCAGGCACTAACGGCGCTGTGACCGAGGGAATGCAGCGGGACCGCTACGGAATCTTTGCCGGCGTCCGTGACCGGCGGCTCACCGCGGGCGCGGAGTGGGCACAGCGGTCCGACAAGAGCGAGGCCGGCGACAACACCACGACCAGTCCGCGTCTGACGACGGATTCGACCGGCCGCGTGCTTGACGGCTTCGTCATCGCACGACCGCTCGAATGGCTCGACTCGTCGCATCCGTCGAACTTCGGGATCGTCGCGCGCTTCGATCACTTCACGCCCAATACGAGCCCGACAGCGGCGAGCTACGCCGGCACGACGCCCTCGTACAACTTCTGGATTCTCGGCGCATCGTACGACGTCACGCAGCGTATCGCGCTCGCGCTCGATTGGCAGAAGCAGACCGGGACGAGTTTCCCGGCGCCACTCGGCACGAACGTTCGCGCGACGCCAGACAATTCCACGATCTTTCTGCACTTCCAGGCGAGTTTTTGAGAACTCTTACAAGTGCGCCGGCAGCGGACTCGAGTCTGCTGCCGGCGCGCTGTAGTTCGGGACTCCGTCAGCAGGAGGTCGAATCGCTGGATCGGCTCAGAGCCGATCCAGCGATTTTGCGTTCGGGACGTACCCTGCGGCGCGCGGCCGTGCCGACTCGTCAGCCGAGGTATGATTCGAGCGCGCGTGCCCGTGAGACGTGCCGCAGCCGCGACAGCGCCTTTTCCTTGATCTGCCGCACTCGCTCGCGCGTGATGCCGAGCAGAGCGCCGATCTCCTCGAGGGTCATGGGCTCGCTGCCGTCGAGCCCGAAGTAGAGTCGCAGGATCTTGGACTCGCGCTCCTTGAGATGCGACAGCGCTTCCTCGATCGACTCGGTGAGCGCCTTCTCGAAGGTCTGCTCGTCGGGCGTTGGGTTGAGCGTATCGGGGAGATAGTCGAGCAGCTTGTTGTCTTCACCGGGGGCGAGCGGCGCATCGAGCGACAGATGCGTCTGCGAGATCGCCATCGTCTTGGCGACTTCTTCCTCGGTGATGTCCATGCCGTGCGCGATCTCCGCGTGCGTCGCGTCGCGACCGAGCTCCTGGAGCAGCGCGTTGGCGCGCTTGCCGATCCGATGCAGCGTGCCGGCGCGGTTGAGCGGCACGCGCACGATGCGCGACTGCTCGGCGAGCGCTTGCAGGATGGCCTGGCGGATCCACCACACCGCGTACGAGATGAACTTGATGCCCTTGGTCTCGTCGAATTTGTGCGCGGCGCGAATCAGGCCAAGGTTGCCCTCGTTGATGAGATCCGAGAGCGACACGCATTGATTCTGATATTTCTTGGCGACCGACACCACGAAACGCAGGTTCGAGCGCACGAGCTTGTCGAGCGCTTCCTGATCGCCGGCGCGGATGTCCTGCGCCAGGCGAACTTCCTCGTCTCGAGAGATCAGCGGGTACGCGCTGATGTCGCGGAGATACTGATCGAGGGACCCTTCTTCATACGACGTTTTTTTGTTGCCGGTGGCGGCCATACGCATCTATCGGATTCGCTCGCCCAGCCGCGTCCAGCGGATGTGCGTGAGCCAGGCAAAACTATGGTCCGCGGAATCCGGAGAATAGCTGTAATAGATCACGAACGGTCGACCCTTCAGCAGCGAATCCGGCACGAACCCCCAGTAGCGGCTATCGAGCGAGTTGTCCCGATTGTCGCCGAGGACGAAGTAGTTCCCTTTTGGGACGACCAACGGTCCCCAGTTGTTTCGTGACGGGTGATAGCCCGAAGCAGCGGCGGCGGTCTTCACGAGGTAGTCACGCTGCCAGCGGAAATCCTCCGGCGCCGGGTCCATATCCGGCTCCGTGTGCTCCACGTAGCGCTCCGAGAGCACGGTGTCGTTTCGAATCAGTGTCGCGTCGCGCATTTCCAACGTGTCCCCGGGCACACCGACCAGGCGCTTGACGAAATTTTTTGTCTGGTCCTCGGGCCACTCGAATACGATCACGTCGCCGTCGCGCGGCTCTCGCAGCCGCGGCAGGCGTTTGTGCGTGAATGGCACCTCCGCACCGTACACGAGTTTGTTCACGAGCAGGAAATCGCCGACCTGCAGCGTGTTTTCCATGCTCCCGCTCGGGATCTTGAACGCTTCGACGAGGAACGTGCGAATGAGGAGGAAGAGCAGAATGGACATCTGGAAAATCTTCGTCCATTCCCACAGAAAGCCGAGTTTGGTGCGACCGCGATTCAGCTCGCGCAGCGCGTCCACACGCTGCTGCGACGAGATAGCGCGCGGCGGTGTGCCCGCCGGGCCCTGAATCCCCTCATCACCCACCGGAACCGAAATTGACTCGTTGGAACCCATGACCTCTCACTACGCTCCCGACACGGAGACGATTGCCGCGACCTTGTAATAACCGGACGGAGCGGTGCTGGCTAGACGGCCGATCCCCTCAATCTGGGGTTCCCAGATACGTATCGATCTGGGCCCGCTGCAACGCCCCGGAAAAATCCACATAACCGACCTTGGTTTCCGAGAAGAACTCGTAGACCTCCCACCCGCCCTCGCGATGGCCGTTGCCCGTCTGTTTTACGCCGCCGAATGGCAGATGTGCCTCGGCGCCGATGGTCGGCGCGTTGACGTACGTGATCCCCGTGTCGAGCTCGTTCATCGCTCGCATAGCCACGTTCACATCACGTGTATAGACGGACGAGGATAGCCCATATCGCACGTCGTTATTCACGGCGAATGCCTCGTCGACCGTGCGAACGCGGACCACGGACAGTACCGGACCGAATATCTCCTCTTGCTCGAGCCGCATTCCGGCGCGAACTCGTGCAAAGATCGTCGGCTCGAAGAAGAATCCGCGGTCGAGGCCGTCCCCGTTGGCGCGGCGGCCGCCGCACAACAGGTCGGCGCCTTCGCCCTGTCCAATATCGACGTAGCGCTCGACTTTCTCCACCGCCGCCTCGTTCACGAGCGGCCCGACGTCGGTCCCCTCCTTGCGGCCGTCGCCGAGCTTGAGTGCACGAACACGGTCGACCAGCCGGCTCAGGAATTCGTCGTGGATGCCATCCTGAACGATGAGGCGGCTCGTGGCCGTGCATCGCTGCCCCGTGGTGCCGAACGC
>DATJHY010000185.1:0-29047 GCA_035493635.1 Gemmatimonadaceae bacterium
CATCCGGCTCGCCCAGGAGTGGAAGTAGTCGTCGGGGAGCTGGCCGTGCTTGTGCGCATACCAGGCGATCTCGAACACCGAGAGCTGCATCAGGTTGAGAAAGTAGTCCTGGATCTCCCGCTCCGAGCCCAGGTTCTGCACATCGTGCTCGTGGACCGACGCGAGTGACGGATGCTCGACGCGAATATGTCGTAGCTGATACTGGAGCTCCACGAGCTTCGAGAAATTCGCCACGAGTTGCGCCTTGCGCGCCTGCCATACCTGAATTGCAGCGAAGATGAGTCCACCCGCGATGGCGAATGACGACAGCGCCTGGAGCGTGATCTGAATGATCTGGAGCGATTGCGACATCTCGTCGTCACGGCCAGCCAAAGATCGAAGACGCCGGCGCGCCGGCGCGGACCGGCGACAGATCGCTCGGCTCGCGCCAGAAGAACCGCGTCGCGTCGATCGCGTACACACGGAGCACCCAGTTCTTGGGCGCATCTCCCGTGACCGGCACCGCGAGATCGGCGCGCAGCGTCTGGCGCGACTTGGGCGGCACCGCGGCGAGCAGCCCCACGCCTAGACTCGCGCGAGCGACGGTCGTTTGTCCAAACGGCACGTCGCCCGACCAGGTCTTGCCGATGTCCATGAAGTACGCCGTCCCCAACTGCGCGAACCGGCCGGTCGACAGAGTTGCCTGGCGCTCCTCGAGGCGAATCACGGCACGCCGGCCGCCGGCGATCGGGGCGCCATTGTATCCGCGGATGCCACTGATCGAGTTCCCAAGCGAGAGCTGAAGCGGCAGCCGCTCCCGCCAGCCTCCCGAATACTCGGCGCTCGCCTCGAACGTGCTGCGTCGCGAGGTCCGCACGTACCACGCGGATCGCCCGCTCAACACGCCCGCGCTCC
The DNA here is from genome assembly GCA_035493635.1 of Gemmatimonadaceae bacterium. GTDB lineage: Bacteria > Gemmatimonadota > Gemmatimonadetes > Gemmatimonadales > Gemmatimonadaceae > JAQBQB01. The sequence continues at coordinate 895 of DATJHY010000185.1, forward strand.
ACGCGTCGCCGGCGCCGGAGGGGAGCTCTTCGCCTCGCCACCGGGTGGCAAAGAACGAGTGTGGCGAACCACCGCCTCCGTAGAGATCGAGCGAGACGAGTGACGAGCGCTCCGTCGCATTCGCCACACCAAGGCCGCGCTCGACGGTGGCCGCGACCTGGAAACCGCGCGCGATGTCCTGCTCGCCGATCAACGCGTCGAAGCCCTGCACGTGCACATAGCTCAACCACCGCATTCCGCCGGCGAGGCCCGCGCGAAACGTCCGGTACGGTGTATAGCGATTCTCCAATGCGTTCGTGTCGGCCGTGACCACTCCGCTGTCCGACGCGATCAGTCCCTCGGTGCCTGGTCGCGCTTTCTCGTAGGTCGCGATCGGGCCGATCATCACACCGGCGCCGCGCCAGCCGAAGCGCGCCACCGAGCCGGCCGACCAGACGTCGCGTGCCACCGGCAGCCGCAACGTCGGGCCGGACTTGCGCACGAACGAGCGATACGCGTTGTCGTGCGTGCCGCCAGCGTACCACGCGATGTGCTCGAGATCGCTCAGAAACGGCCGCGTCACGCCCACCGTGAAGTGGCCGCCGAGCAGGTCTCGCTGCGCGTCGAGCGTCGCAATCACCGGCTGATTGAGGAGGCCGAACTGGCGCAGCGTCAGCGTCAAACCGTCACGATACGCGCGACCCTGCCGCCACTGACTCGAAGCCAGGAGCCCCGTGCCGCCGATGTTCGTGTTTCCATATTTGACGTTCGAGATTCCGCCGCTCGTGTAGCCGCCGCCGATGATGAGCGGCACGTCGTCCGTCGTCTCGACGACGAGTCGCACGCCGTCGCCAGTGTCGGGAACGGCGCGCACGACCGCCGTCGCGATGTACGGCTGCGCGCGTACGACGCGCGCCAGCTCGGAGAGATTTCTGTCCGAGCAGCGCTGGCCCGGATGCGCAAGCACGAAGGGCCGGATGGCCCACGTTTGAGTGGTGGCCGACTGGAAAACGAAGTGCTGGATGGCGCGGCGAATTCCCGATGGCTCGCGCCCGATCATCGCCGGCGGATGCGGGTCGACGTCGATCGCCGTGATCACTCGGCCGTCACACTTGAACGGCACGCTGTCGCGGGCCTGCGCGCCCACACGACCAGCGGCCGTCGTCAACAGGCACAGCGCGAGTGCGCGCCGGAGATCGCTGAGCTCGAATACCATAGTAGGAGATCGTCTCCGGTGCGGCGAGGTCAAAGGCGCCGGCGTGGATCGTCGGTCGAGCGGACGTGGTTCGAGAACAATACGGCGACGGCAACGGCCGTCAAGAAATGCGCCCCCCTGCGCATGGGCGGCCGTGCCTCGATTCGCGCTCGAGGCGGCCGTGCAGCGGGATGGCTGGCTCCCGACGCCAACGATAGATTAGCCTCGCCTCTTGCGTCCCATTCGGAACGGGGATCCCATGACGAGGACGGACATCGGTCGCTTCGGCGCACTGGCGATTGCTCTCGCGACATTGCTCGCCGTCTCACGCCCGCCGCGCGCGCACGAATTCCGAGTCGGACCGAATGAGATCGGCGGTGTCGTCGCCGGTCCGCGCGGCCCGGAAGCCGGCGTCTGGGTGATCGCCGAAACCAACGAGCTACCCACCAGGTTCGTGCGGATCGTCGTCACCGACGACCAGGGCCGCTATCTCATCCCCGATCTGCCGAACGCCACGTACGATGTCTGGGTGCGCGGGTACGGCCTGGTCGATTCACCAAAGTCTAAATCGACCGCGGGCAAGGCGCTCGACCTGAAAGCGACGCCGGCGCCGAACTCGCGCGCCGCGGCGGCATACTACCCTGCCGGTTACTGGCTGTCGCTGCTCCGCGTGCCGGACAAGAGCGAATTCCCCGGGACGGGACTCTCGGGCAATGGCATCTCACCCAACGTGAAGTCGCAGGACGACTGGATTCGCACCATCAAATCCGGCGGCTGCACGGCCTGCCACCAGCTTGGTACGCGCGGCACGCGCATCATCCCCGAGGAATACCGCAAGTTGGGCACGAGCGTCGCCGCGTGGGAGCGCCGCGTACAGTCCGGTCAGGCAGGCGCGCAGATGCTCTCGACGGTCGACAACAACCTCGGCCACACGCGCGCATTCCAGTTGTTCGCCGAGTGGACCGACCGCATCGCGGCCGGTGAAGTGCCGGCGACCGCCCCGCGCCGCCCGCAGGGAATCGAGCGCAACATCGTGGTCACCGAATGGGACTGGGCCGATCCCAAAACGTACCTGCACGATCTCGTCTCGACTGATCGGCGTAATCCCACACTGAATGCGAATGGCTTGATCTACGGCGCGACGGAACTGAGCTCGGACTATCTGCCCGTGCTCGATCCGCTGCACAACACGGTGAGCCGCGTCCCGCTCACCGTACGCGATCCCGCGACGGAGCCGGCCACTGGTCCCAATCGCGGCGCGCCGTCCGTCTACTGGGGCGACGAGGCGATCTGGACGAGCAAGAACAACGTTCACAATCCGATGATGGACGAGAAGGGCCGTGTCTGGATCACATCCGCAGTGCGTCCGCCCGACAATCCTGCCTTCTGCAAGGCGGGATCGAGCCATCCCTCGGCCAAGCTCTTCCCGATCAATCGCTCCGGCCGGCAGCTCGCGATGTACGATCCGAAGACGAAGAAGCTCACCCACATCAGCACCTGCTTCGGCACGCATCATCTCATGTTCGCCGAGGACTCGAATCGGACGTTGTGGACGAGCGGCGGCGGCCCGGTCATCGGCTGGCTCGACACGAAGCTGTTCGACGCGACCGGCGACGAAGAGAAGGCGCAGGGATGGACCGCGCTCATCCTCGACACGAACGGCGACGGCAAGCGCGGCGAGTATACCGAACCCAATCAGCCGATCGATCCCGCCAAGGATCACCGCATCAACGCCGGCTTCTACGCCGTCGCGCCCGCGCCCGACGGCTCGATCTGGGGATCCGCCCTTGGATATCCCGGCGGCGTATTGCGGCTCGTGCCTGGCGACCATCCACCGGAGACGGCATTAGTAGAGTATTATCAGCCTCCGTTCGACAGTTCCGATCCGGACAAGCGCGGCTACTCGCCGCGTGGCATGGACGTCGACCGCAACGGCGTCGCGTGGGTCGCGCTGGCCAGCGGCCACATGGCCAGCTTCGACCGTCGCAAGTGCAAGGGTCCGCTCAACGGTCCCACGGCTACCGGCCAGCATTGTCCTGAAGGCTGGACGCTCTACCCGGAGCCATTGCCGCAGCTCGCCAACGTGAAGGAGTCTGGCAGCGCGGAGGCCAGCTACTACACGTGGGTGGACCAGCAGGACGTGCTGGGACTCGGAAAGAATACGCCGATCAACACCGGCAACGCCTCGGAAGGCCTGCTCGCGCTCAAGGATGGCCAGTGGGTGATCCTGCGCGTGCCGTATCCGACCGGCTTCTACACCAAGTGGATGGACGGACGCATCGACGACGCCAAGGCGGGATGGAAGGGACGCGGTCTGTGGGCGACGGTGAGCACGCGCGCGCCGTTCCATATGGAGACCGGCAAGGGGACAACGAGCAAAGTGGTGCACTTTCAACTGCGACCGAGCCCGTTGGCTCGGTAGCCGGTCTCGCGCTGGGATGACGGGCCACATCCGATTCGCCCTCGCTCTCGTCGCCCTGTTCTCGCAACGGGGTGCGGCCCAGGCGCGAGTCGTGAGCGCGCCACCGGAGCCGTCGCTCCTGAGCATCACGCGAGATTGGGCGCGCGCCTCGAGCCTTGGCGATCTGCGCGAGTTGAGAACGAGCTCCGACTATCTCGAGCTTCGCGTCTGGGGCGGGTACGGCTTCGGAATGACTCAGGGCGTCGTTCTGCGTCGAGCAGCGGGTCATTGGTCGGCGTTTCTCGCGCGAGTCAGGCGATGCGCGATTCAGATCCCGATAGCGGTTGGCGATACGGCATCGGCGGCGACCATGCGGCGCTACGTGGCGGAGACGCGCCGCCAATGCGACACTCCGCTGGGCGATGTCGCCGCCGGCATGCGCATCATCACCGCCGATACGCTCGCGGTCGACGCGCTTGGCGTGCCGGACTCGGTGATCGATGGCGCCTGGGCGGCGGCAGTTCACGCCGGCGTGTTGCAGTTGCCCGGGCACATCAAGCACGCCGGCACACAGTCGAGCGACTTCACGTACGTCGTCGAGCTTCGGCGTGGCGATGAATATCGAGCCTCCGAGCTCGAGCATCTCGAGCAGCCCGAAATGGAAGTGGACAGACAGATCAAAGAAGTCTATGCTGCTGTCAGCCGTGTCCTGCCGCCCGAACTGTTGGTGAAGCCGGGTCCACCCGGCACTTCGATTGAACAGGCTTCCAGTTTGCCGGACGAGGACTCATGAAAAGGACTGCGAACGCGCGGTTCGCCATCAAGAGCTGGGACGAGAAGGCGTATAGCGAAGGCGAGGACCAACCTCGGCTCACTCGGGCGACGGTCTCCAAGACCTTTACGGGTGATCTGGAAGGCGAGGGTCAGGTCGAATACTTGATGATGTACCGCAGCGACGGTTCCGCTAGCTTCGTGGGCCACGAGCGATTCGTCGGTCGAATCGGTGGCAAGTCGGGCTCGTTCGTCCTGCAGCGCATCGGGACGTTCGAGGGTGGCCTGGCACAGGAATCCTACTCCGTAATTCCGGGCTCCGGCACGGGAGAGCTGCGCGCCCTGAAAGGCGACGGTAGATCAAGCGTGGGCCACGGAACTGATCATCCGTTCGCGCTCGACTACGAGTTGGAGTAGGGCACGGCGTCGTGACCCATCTACACCGAGGAGTGTCGCGACGATGAGTGACAAACGCCTTCGCGTTGTTGCCGCGGCAGGTCTCGTGATCGGAGCCTTGCTCGGCATGGCCGGAACCTTCGTCCCCTCCCCGCAGCTCCGCGGTCTGGCGTGGGGAATCGATGGCGTCGCGCTCGTCGCCGGCACGGCACTCCTCGCCGTGCACCACCTCCGACGTGGCGACGAGCAACTGGCGGCGGGATTCCTCCTGTTCGTGGTCGGCGAGACCCTGATTGTCTCGGGGTCCGCGATGGAGCTGGCGGCAAGCGCTCCGTCGTTCGCGGCGGGAGCGGCGCTGTGGTCGGCGTCGTTGGCCACCGTCAGTGCGTCCCGAACCATGCCGGCATTCGTCAGGATCACCGGAGGAATCGCGGCGATCCTGTTCGCCGTCACAGCGGTGCAGATCTTCGCCGGCGCGAGCCTGACGCCGTTGTCTCATCCACTTCCCTTCTTCGCGTACCCCTTCCTTGCGCTCACGCTGTTCGGATGGGCGTGGGTGCACGGGCGGCCGGCGGCGACCGATCAGGCTGGCTGATTCCGCTACTCCACCCTGAGGACGGCGTTCGGATCGATACGGGCCGCGCGCCGCGCCGGCGCCATGCTCGCGACCACCGCGACCAGACCGGTCACGGCGACTACCGACCCGAAGGTCAGCGGATCCGTCGCGCTCACGCCGTGCAGCAGCGTGTGCAGCACGCGCGTGAGCATGAGCGCCGCAACGATCCCAATGGCGAGCCCGGTCATCGCCTGGCGAACGCCTGTGCGCAACGCGATCGCCATCAGGTCCTTGGGCGTCGCGCCGAGCGCTGCGCGAATGCCGAATTCATGGAGCCGCGACGCGACGACCTGCGATACGATGCCGAAGATGCCGATCGCAGAGAGAAGCAGCGCGACGAACCCGAAGACGCCCAGCGTCTGCATCGCAAAACGCTGCCCGCCAATCGCCGCGTCGACGATGTCGCGCATCGTACGCACCTCTGACACCGGAAGCCGCGGGTCGACGCTTCGCACCGCCGCGCGCACCGCGGACACGAGCGCCTTGGGGTCGCCGCCCGTCCGGACGACGAGGCTCATCGCTCGGCGTGTGCTCCCCGGCGCCAACGCGAACTGCGCCAGCGTGGCGTAGAACTGCGGCTTCACCGTCCCGATGAGCGCGTTGTGACGGACGTCGTCGACGACGCCGATGATGGTGTACCACTTGGACGTGTCGGCGCTGCTGATCCGCACGCGCCCGCCGAGCGCGCGCCGCCCGGCGAAGTACTGCTGCTCGAACGCGCGATTCACGATCATCGCAAGCGGCGCCTGCATGTCGTCGCTCGTCGTGAACACGCGACCTTCGCGCAGCGTGAGACCCATCGTCTCGAAGTAGCCGGGCGTCACGACCTGCCAATCACCCGGCGTCCCGCGGTTGGGCGGCGGCGTGTAGCCCTGCACCGTGAGACCCCAGTCACCCATTTCGGTCGCGAGCGGGAGCAGTCGCACCGCGGCCACTCGCCGCACGCCCGGCAGCGACGCGACGCGGCGCTGCACCTCGTCCCAGAACGCGACGACACGCGCCGAGTCGGGATACCAGACTGCCGGAGTCGAGACACGCATCGTGAGCACTCCGTCGGCGTGAAATCCGGGGTCGATGGTGAGCAGATTGCGAACGGTCCGGATCATCAGACCGGCGCCCGCCACCAGCACGACGGCGAGCGCGATCTCGACAGCGACCAGCGCCTGCCGCCACCGCAGGCGCGCGCGGCCGGCCGTCGCGCCACGTCCGCCTTCACGCAGCTCGCCGGAGATGGCGAGGTGCGTAGCGTGTGCCAGCGGCAGAACGCCCGTGAGCAGCGCGGTCACCACGGAGACCGCGAGCGCGAAGCCCAACACCGTCCAGTCGATCGACGTCTCGGTGAGCCGCGGAAGCCCCGCCGGCGCGTTGGAGCGAAGCAATCGCACGCTGATCCACGCCAGCGTCACGCCCATGGCCCCGCCGAACGCGGCGAGCACCGCGCTTTCCGTGATGAGCAATCTCGCAAGCCGCTTCGTGCCGGCGCCGAGCGCGACCCGCACGGCGAGCTCACGGCGGCGCGCCTCTCCGCGAACCAGCAGCAGGCCGGCGACGTTGGCACAGGCGATGAGCAACACCAGCACCACGGCGCCGAGTACGACGAGCAGCACCGGTCGCACTCGGCCGGTAATCTGCTGTCCCATGTCGACGGCGAACGCGTGAAAGCCGACGTTCGACATGTAGCCGAACTGCTCGAGCTCGGCCACGATCGCCCGCAGCTGCGCGTTCGCGGCGGCCACGGTTGCGCCAGGTGCGAGTCGTGCCACGGCGTAGAACCCGTGGCTCGCGCCGCCTTTCGGAAACGCGGGGCCAGGCAGAGCGCCCTGATTGGTCGCATCGGTCGCGAGCGGCAGGTAGACGTCCGTGCGTTCACCCGCCGCGTAGTCGAGCGGCAACTGAAAGCCCGCCGGCATCACGCCGACGACCTTTGTGGCGTTTCCGGAAATCTGAATCTCTCTGCCGACGACCGACGGATCGCCGCCGAACCGGCGCTCCCAGAGCTCGTGACTCAGGACCGCGACGCTCGGACCACCGGGTTCGTCTTCGTCGGCCGAGAAGCCGCGCCCACGCGCAAGGCGCACGCCGAGGATCGGGAACAGGCTCGCCTGCATGACCGCTGAGCGCACGCGCTCCGGCGAATCGCCATCGAGCGTCGCGGCGCCGTCGAAGTAGAGGCCGATGTCGGCAAAGGCCGGCACTCTCGCCTTCCATCCTTCCCACTCGTCGTACGAGAGCCATGTCTGGTCGAAACCTTTCCAGGCGCTCCACACGGCGACGAGACGCTCGGGATGATCATATGGCAGCGGCGTGAGGAGCACGCGCTTCACGACGCCGAACACGGTGCTGGTCGCGCCGATCCCGAGCGCGAGCGTCAGCGTCGCGGCCGCTGTGAGACCGGGCCGGCGGCCGAGTGAGCGCAACGCAAAGCGAAGATCACTAACGATGTCGAACAACGTGCTCGCGCCGCGCTCGTCCCGGACGTCATCCTTGTGCCGCTCCACGCCGCCAAAGTCGCGGCGCGCGCGACGCCGGGCATCGCCCTCGGATATGCCGGCTTCCATGTGGCGCCGTGTCTCCATCTCGAGATGGAATCGCATCTCGTCGTCCATGTCCACGTCCTGGTGCCGCCGGCGAACGAGGGCGGCGAGCGACGAAGCGATCTCGTGGTACCAGGCCATATCAGGCTCCTGAGAAGGCGTATCGGAGTACGCGGTTCACGGCTGCCGAGGTGCGGTTCCACTCCTCGATCTCGGCGTCGAGCTGCTTTCGACCTTCGGCGGTGATGCGGTAGTACCTGGCCCGGCGATTGTTCTCGCTCGCTCGCCATTCGGCACGGATCCACCCCCGGCGCAGCATCGCCTGGAGGGCCGGGTAGAGGGATCCCTGGTTGACGTCGAAGACGTCGCGGGAGATGTCGCGGAGCTTGAGCGAGAGCCCCCACCCGTGCATGGGCTCTTCGCTCAGCAGTTTGAGGGCGAGCATCTCGAGCGTGCCGCGGACGACTTCGGCGCGCGGTCCCAGGCGAGAATCGGTTGGCATAGTCTTTTAGATTACCAAAAGGAAGAAATGGTTGCCTCGGCGCAAGGGGACCAAATGGCGGTCGCTCGCGCCTCCGGTGAGTTCAGGTAGACGCGAGCAAGATTCTCTGGCGGACACAGCGGGGCACGCCTACCCTCGTCCGCCCCCCACGGCGCGCCAGACTTCCGGGCGAAGCGAGCTCCGGGCTCACTCCGCCCGCAGCGCCGCCATCGGAGAGATTCTCGTCGCACGCCGCGCCGGAATGAGACACGCCGCGAGTCCGCCAAGCGCAAGCAGCGTCACCATGAGCGCGAAGACCATCGGGTCCAGGGCGTCCACGCCGAACAGCATGCCACGGATCAACCGCACCGCGGCCACCGAACCAACGAGCCCCATGCCGATGCCCAGGGTCACCAATCGCATGCCGCGCCCGACGATCATCGCGACGACGCGCGGCGCGCGCGCACCCAGGGCGACGCGCACGCCGATCTCTCGGGTTCGCTCGGCGACGGTAAAGGCAAGCACGCCGTAGAGTCCTACGACAGCCAACAGCAAGGCCACAGCGGCAAACGCCGTGAGGAGCCGCGTGCGAAACGCCGACGTGGCGAGCGAGTCGTGGAGTAGTTGATCCATCGACGCGACGTTCGCGAGCGGCACGCCGTTCTGGAGCGTGTGCAGCGCCGCGCGGATCGCGCCGGCCAGCTGCAGTCGCTCGCCTCCGGCGCGGACGGCCACGCTCATGTTTCTGCCGCTCCGAAACGCGGTCATTTGGCGGAACGAGAAGTAGAGGATGTCCGGCGCCTCCACCTCCTGACCGAACGCGCGGACGTCGGCCGCGACCCCGACCACCTCGGCCCGAAACGGCCGGCCCACGTCCACTACCAGTCGCGAACCCACGGCATTCCCGTTCGGGAATAGCCGACGCGCCATGCCGTCGCTGATCACGATCGTGCCGTAGCCCAGGCTGTCGCTGCCCAACGCACGGTCCTCGGGACCGAGCGCGCGGCCCTGCACGATCGGGATGCGCAGCGTTGCGAAGTAATCGTCGGTCGACACGCTCACCTGCGCCGTGCGCTTGTCGGCGTCGGACGCAGGCGGATGGCCGTCGACGAAGTAATAGGTGTCGCCGGTGGGGGCGAGCGGCAGCATCGTTGCCGCCGCGGCGCGCTCGACCCCCGGAATGGCGCGCACCTTTCCGAGGAACTGCGTCCAGAACCGCTCCACCGCGTCGTGCGTTTGGTAGCGGTCGACGGGCAGCGTGACCTGGGCGCTGAGCACGCCGCGGGGGTCGAACCCCGGCTCGACGCGCTGCACGACCCAGAGGCTCCGGATGAGCAGGCCCGCACCCACGAGCAGGACGAGCGACAGCGCGACCTGCCCGACGACGAGCGCGTCGCGCACACGGATGGCGTTGCGGGAGCCGGTCGAACGACCGACTCTGCGCATGATCGCCGCAACATCCTGCCGCGCAGCCTGCAGCGCCGGCGCGAGACCGAACAGAATACCCGTCAGCATGGCCACGCCGATCGTGAACGCGACCGCCGCGCCGTCGACCCGGATCTCCGACATGCGCGGCAGCAGGTCGGCGGCGAACACGTGAACGCCGCGCACGAGCGCAACCGAGAGCACCAGCCCAATCGTTCCGGCCGCGCCGCCGAGCAGGACGCTTTCCGTGAGCAGCTGTCGCACGATTCGTCCTCGCGACGCACCGAGCGCCGTACGCACCGCGATCTCCGACTCTCGCGACGTCGCACGGGCGAGCATCAAGCTCGCGACATTGGCGCAGGCCACGAGCAGGACCAGGCCGACCGCGCCCAGCAGCATGAGCAGCACGGTCTCGCTGCGTCCCACGACGACGTCGCGGTACGACACGAGACGCAACCGCCACGATGCGTCCGCTGGATACGTCGCCTCCAGGCGGCGCGCGATCGCATCCATGTCGGCTTGCGCCTGCGCGAGGGAGCCATTTGGTCGCAACCGGCCGATGCCGCGCAGCATGTGGTAGCGCCGTACCGACATCTCTTCCGTGTGAAACGGCACGGGCAGCCAGATTTGGTCGCCGAAGATCCGCTCCATCACCGGCGGCATGACCCCGACGATGGTATGCGGCTCGCCGTCGATCGGTATCGTTCGGCCGACGACGCGCGGATCGGCGGCGAACCGGCGCTGCCAGAGGCCGTGCGACAGCACCACGACCTTGTGCGATCCGCCCTCCTCTTCCTCCGGTAGAAAGCCGCGGCCGAGCATCGGCTGTACGCCAAGGGTCGAAAAGAAATTCGACGTCACGCGCGGGGCGACGACGCGCTCCGGATCATCAGCGTTCGAGAGCACCGCCGTGCCGAACGGCGTCCGCCCGGCGAACGACGAGAAGGCGCGTGTCTGCGCGCGGTAATCGAGGAAATCGGGCGGCGAGATCGAGGCCTGGTCGCCGCCCTTGAACGCACCGAACGCATAGACGAGCTGCTCGGACTGCGGGAACGGCAGCGGACGGATGAGCACCGCATTCACGACGCTGAACATCGCGCTGTTCGCCCCGACGCCCAGGCCCAGTGTGGCGATGACGAGCAACGAAAACGCCGGACGTTTCCAATTGACGCGCAGCGCATATGCGAGATCCTGCATCAGCATGTCGAACCTCCATTCGCTCTGCCGCGTCCACACCGCGTGTGGCAGCGCTCCGAGCGTACGGACGACGAGATCGCGACGGGCCGCTCCGTCGAGCAGGGCGGCGTGGTCGAGGGCGAGCAGGCGATAGTAGAGTTCCGCGAGCCACTCCGCCCGCCACTCGGCGCGACCGCCGCGCGGCACGATTCGCGACGCGATGGCGACGACCGAGCGGCACAGCCGCCAGGTCGCGCGCGCGTCGCGCGACCACGGCGGCTCGCTCGGCTCGGCCGGATACCCGTTCATCCGCCGCGGTGTCATGTGCGTTGCGGTTTCGGCGCGAGTCCCGGCGTTCCGCGTCCGCCGCGACTCAGCGTCCGGTAGTGTTCCACGGCTTCGGCGAGCGCGCGGCTTCCCGCGCCGGAGATCTCGTAGTTGCGTCGCGGCGGCCGTTTCTCTCGCTGCGCGACCGTGGGCGATTCCCAGCGCGAGCGCACGAACGCCGCGCGCTCGAGCCGGCCGAGGATGGGATAGACCGTGCCGCTCGGCAAACCGGTGGCGTCCATGATGTCGAAACCGTGGCGGACGCCCCTCGCGATGACCTGAAGGACGGCGACGGCGGCCGGGGAAAGGCGGCGCGGGCTGGGCATGGGGCTATATATGTAGTATTGCTACATAGGTCGCAAGGACCAGCCGCGGTCTCGACTGGCGCAGTGGACCGCGAAAGGCTGGATGAGCGGCGCTGATGACCTTCGGCTTCCGATCAGCGCCGCGATGCGCTCCAGGATTCGGTATTTCGCTTGCCTGTCTTGCCGAACACTCGCCGGAGTTCATCTTTCGCCCGCTCGAGCTCGCGCCGCTGCCGGGCGCCGAGGTTATCGCCGGCGCGATTGATGTAGAACGTCAACATCGACATCGCCGAACGATACGGGTCACTCTTGCGCCGGTGACTGTGTTCGGCGGACCGCTTGAGCGACAATGCAATCCGATGCGGATCGTGCCACGTGAAGACGCTGCGGTCGAGATCGAGCGCGTTGCTGCGCGCCGTGACTCGCGCAGACCAGCGATGCCGCGGCGAGCGACGGCGAGCCGTGGACGGAGCCAACCCGATGCCTCTCGTCTAGGCGTTGGCCGCGCGACGGCCGCGCCGGATGAACAACACGGCCGGAATCGTCGCGAGCGCACCGGCCGCTACGAGCCCCTTCCCCACGTTTCGACGAGCCGACTCACCGAGGCTTCTCGAAACAAGCAAGCCGATACCAAACGCGAGCGCGGCGCGTGTTGCGACGATGAAGCCGAATTTTGGCGGACTCAAGACGATCTCTCGCATAGCGACCTCCGATCGGCCAAACGTCGTGCAATAGATGTGCGCCGCGACTCGAAGTCGGGCAATCGCATTCATTATGGTCCGCCGAATGCCACGCTGATCGAGCCGCAGGGAGCTCAGGCGGAGCTGCGCCGTCCCGTGGCGAGCGGATCTACTCGAAGCAGAGTCATCGTCGGAGGTTCATCATGCCAGAACGAGAAACGATCGAACGCGCGCACGAAGACGCCCGTGAAGGAAAGGCACCGTCAACGCAAGCTGGCGAGTTCGTGCGTGAGGAGATGCATCATGTGCGTGAAGGAAAACACGGCGCACGGTCGACCAAACAGGCCATCGCGATCGGCCTCTCCAAGGCGAGACGCGCCGGTGTGAGAGTACCGGCGAAGAAAGGCACGTCAGCCAAGACGCGCTCCCAGGCCAAGCGTGACCTTGCCAAGGGGCGTCGTCCGCGGCGCAAAGTCTCGGGCACTCGCTCGCGCGCGGTGCGTGGCGCGCTCAAGCGCGAGGGGCATCGGGCCGCATCGTCGCGGTCATTGGCCAAGCAGGCGCGCTCCAGCGCCCGGCGCCGCTCGGCGGCGCAGCGGTCCGCGGCCGCGCGAAAGGCCGCGCGAACCAAGGGCGCGGCCGGGCGTTCGGCGGCCGCTCGCAAAGCGGCACGAACGCGCGCCCGTCATCGCTGAGCGCGACACGGCCTCGAGCCGCGTCACCCCATGTCCTCGAACGGCCGGATTTCGCACTCGCCTTCGAACTCCGGCCAGTGGACGCGGTGCAGATCCATGAATCGTTCGCCGATCTCGCGCGCGTGCTCGCGTGACTTGGCGTTGACGATGGCATAGCCGCCCACGATCTCCTTGGCCTCGCTGAACGGGCCGTCGGTCGTGGCAACCTTGCCCTTGGACAGCCGGACGCGCATGCCATCCTTGGTCGGCTTGAGCCCGGCCGTGTCGACGAGCGTACCGTCCTTGAACGACTCCTCGACGAACTTACCCATCGCCTCGTACAGCCCCGGCGGTGGTGTTCGGTTCCAGTAGTCTTCGGCGTGCTTGATGAACATGAGGTACTTCATCGTTGGTCTCCTGTTGGGGTTCTGCTGAGACGTCGAACGAGCGGGCCCGAAATCGACACGCGTATTGATTGGCCGCCGGGCTCCAGCGCTGCGCCCAGGCGGCCCGTTGTATTTTGCGTGATACAACTCACATGAGACGTTGCATGAATCGATCGGCGCGGGCCATCGGGCTCTTCTGCGCGTTGGCAGCACTGGCGCGAAGCGCTGCGGCCCAAAAACCTCCGCAGATTCGATTCACGATGGTCGACTCCAGCGGCCACCATGAGCGGAGTGGTGGGGTCGCGTGGGTCTCGCGCGACTCACTGCACCTCTTCGTCGACAGCAGCGGCAGGATCGCCGCGTTTTCCCGCAGCAGCGTCAGTGGCGTCGAGCGCCGGCGTTGGAAGGTTTCGCCGGCGAAGGCAGCGGGTATCGGCTGCCTCGTCACGGGCGGCGCACTCGGCGCGCTCGGCTACTTCGGCACGCACGACCCCGATTCGCCGGGTCTTGAAAAGACCATCGGCGTAATCGGGGCTGTCGTCGGTTGCGGAGCAGGCGCGATTGGCGGACTGGTGACATCTGCCGTGCGCGGCCATCGTTGGGAGCCGTGGGCGCTGCCCGATTCGGCGTCGTACCTCGCCGACCCGCCGCGCGGTCGCTGACCTCCGATCGCGATATCGAGAATCGCGCGTCCGCGTTCTATCAAACCATGGTCGTCGGCTCGATTCTCACCGCACGTTGACCTGTCTGCTCTTCATGCGCGTTCTGCTATCGACAATCGGATCACGCGGCGACGTCCAGCCGCTGGTGGCGCTGGCGTCAGAGTTGAGAGCCCTGGGTCAGGAGGTCCGCCTGTGCGTGCCGCCCGACTTCCGCGAATGGATCGAGAGCCTGGGAATTGCCGTCACGCCCATCGGACCCGAGCTGCGCTCGACCGGAAAGGCCCGGCCATCGACTGCCATGCCCACGCCGGAACAGCGGCGGCAGATGATCGAAGGCACTGTCGCGACGCAATTCGAGACGATCACGGCAGCAGCGCGAGGCTGCGACGTCATCGTGGGAGCGACGGCACTGCAGGTGGCCGCGCCGTCCGTCGCAGAAAGAATGGGCATCCCCTACGTCTTCGCCGCTTACTGCCCGGCAGTGCTGCCATCGCCTCACCATGCGCCGCCCGTGTTGACAATGCGGGGCGACAGTCCGTCGCCCGCGATGGCCGATTACAGCGGGCTGTGGGCCGCCGATGCGCAACGCTGGAATGACACGTGGGGCGCTCTGCTCAACTCGCATCGAGCACGCCTCGGCCTGCCAGCAGTCGACGACGTTCGCGGACACATCCTGACCACGCGGCCATGGCTCGCTGCCGACCCGACGCTGGCGCCGTGGCCCGATTCGGCGGACGACGCGGTGTATCAACCCGGCGCCTGGATTCTGCCGGATGAGCGACCGCTTTCTGGTGACATCGAGAGTTTTCTCAACGCGGGCGAATCACCCGTCTACTTCGGCTTCGGAAGCAACCGCGCGCCGGAAGATCTCAGCCGCGTCATGATCGAGTCGGCGCGTGCGCTCGGGCGACGCGCAATCATTTCCCGCGGATGGGCGGATTTGTCTCTGGTGGACGACAACCCGGATTGCCTGGCCGTTGGCGAGGCCAACCTGCAAACATTGTTCAGGCGAGTCGCCGTCGTCGTCCACCACGGCGGCGCGGGCACCACGACCGCGGCCGCGCGCGCTGGCGCACCGCAGGTCGTGATTCCGCAGCACTACGATCAGCATTATTGGGCGCAGCGCGTCGAGCAACTCGGCGTCGGCGCGGCGCACGCGCCCGGCCCGCCGAGCACGGAGTCGCTCACGAGTGCTCTGGAGCGCGCGCTCGAACGCGGCGTGACCTCGCGTGCCAAGAGTTTTGCCGGCGGAGTGCGTGGCGATGGAGCGCGGCTCGCCTCAGAGCGATTGGTACGAAGCGAGTAGCGTCAGCCGATGTGGTTCGTGCGCAGCGAAGCGTCGCGTGGTCGCAACATGGTGTGGTTGCGTCGCTAACCAATTGCTATGATTAGCGTTACGCAGTGCCGCTGCCTGTCTCGTGCGGCGCGTCGCCCAGCCCGACTGCTGCGTCACTGAGGCGTGCCATTCCGTTGCGGGACCGTTCAAGATCCAACGCTTCTGCCATAACACGTTTTGGCGCAATGGCTTGTGGGTTCGGCTCGAGCCGGAATCAGGTGTCGATCGGCGAGGGGATCGGGTCTTGCCGCTGAGGTTGCCGGGCGCGCGATCGACGGCGGGCACCGAGCGCGCAAGTATTTGTCCGGCTGTTACTTTGCCGCCGCGTCAATTGATTTTGCACTCCATATTAATTGGATGCGCGTCGCAGTCTCTCTGGGTTCCCTTCCATCTCTCGCGATTGATCTCGTAGATCCGACGCGCTCCCGACTGCTCAACTCTTTTTAGGACGATATGCGGATTCTGTTGACGGGCCACAGCGGTTACATCGGAACGGTCATGCGTCAGGTGTTGCGCGACGCGGGCCACACGGTGGTCGGGCTCGACACGGGTTATTTCCAGGACTGCACGATCGGTCCGGACACGCCGGTCGGTCCCTCGCTTCACCTCGACATACGAGACGCTCGGCAAGCGGATCTACGCGGCTACGACGCGGTCGTCCATCTGGCTGCACTCTGCAACGACGCCCTCGGGAACATGAACCCCGAGCTCACCTACGAGATCAATCACCGCGCGTCCGTGCGTCTCGCGGCGCTGGCAAAAGCAGCCGGTGTCGCGCGGTTCGTGTTCGCTTCGTCGTGCAGCTTGTATGGAATGGGGGGCGACGGGCTCCTCGCCGAGGATGCGAAGTTCAACCCGATCACGCCGTACGGTGTGGCGAAGGTGCTCGTCGAACGCGACCTCCAGGGGCTCGCCGATGACAACTTCAGCCCGACGTACCTGCGGAGCGCGACCGCTTACGGGTTTTCTCCCCGGCTGCGCGAAGACGTGGTGGTGAACAATCTCACGGGCTCGGCGTTCGCCACGCGCAAGGTTCACATTCAAAGCGACGGAACGCCATGGCGGCCGCTCGTTCACGCGCGGGATTTTTCCCTCGCCTTTCGCGCTGCCCTGGAGGCTCCCCGCGAGCTGGTGCACAATGAGGCGTTCAACGTCGGCCGAACGACCGAGAATTACCGCGTTCGCGAGGTGGCCGAGATGGTCGAAGCGGCGGTCCCTGGAAGCGTGGTGACGTACGCGGAAGGCGGCGGACCGGACCCGCGCTGCTATCGCGTGGACTGCAGCAAGCTGGAGTCCACGCTGCCGGCGTACAAACCGCAGTGGACCGTGGCAAAGGGCATCGCCGAGCTCGTGGCTGCCTTCGACCGTCACGGATTCACCGTCGATGACTTCAACGGCGAGCGGTACTTCCGGATCCGCCGAATCCAGAAGCTGCAGCACGACGAAATGCTCAACGAGTCGATGCGGTGGGTTGCCGCGCCGGTCGCGGCGACGGCGACCGCCTGATCAGGCGGTCGTCCCGCCCTGATGATGGGAGAATCATGAAAGTCGTCCTCTTCTGCGGTGGCCTCGGGATGCGGCTCCGCGACTATGCGGAGAACGTGCCCAAGCCCATGGTGCCGCTAGGCTACCGGCCGATCCTGTGGCACGTGATGAAGTACTACGCGCATTTCGGGCATACGGACTTCATCCTCTGCCTCGGATATCGCGGGGATCTCATCAAGCAGTATTTTCTGAATTACGAGGAGTGCACGTCGAACGATTTCGTGTTGTCGGAAGGCGGACGCCGGCGAGAGATGCTCAACAGCGACATCGACGACTGGCGGATCACGTTCGTCGAGACGGGCCTCAACGCCAACATCGGCGAGCGCCTCATGGCCGTGCGGCGCCACGTGGCCGGCGAAGACATGTTCCTCGCCAACTACAGTGACGGGCTCACGGATCTCTACCTGCCGGACCAGATCGAGCACATGCGGGCGCGCGACGCCGTCGCAAGCTTCCTCGCCGTGAAGCCGAATCTCGGCTATCACTTTCTCAATGCGACCGACGACGGCGTGGTGACGAGCTTCCGCGACATCGTCCAGTCGGGCCTGCGCGTGAACGGCGGGTTCTTCGTCTTCCGGCAGGAGATCTTCGACTACATGCGGGACGGGGAGGAGCTCGTGGAGCGGCCGTTCCAGCGCATGATGGGCGAGGGCCGTCTTCTCGCGTACCGACACGACGGATTCTGGGTGCCGATGGACACGGCGAAGGACAAACAACGTCTGGACACGCTCGTCGAATCGGGCAAGGCGCCCTGGTATGTCTGGCGAGACGAGCCTCCGCACCCGCGGATCGCCGGTGGCGGCCGGCGGGAGCAGCCCGCTGTCAGCGACCCCGCGACGTCCGAGGCCGCCTCCTGGTGATCCGGTTCCGGTTGGACCGCGCCGAGCAGGAGCCGCTGACGGTGCTGTGCCTGGGCGCGCACTCCGACGACATCGAGATCGGATGCGGCGCGACCCTTCTGCAGCTACTCGCCGCATACCCCAAGACCTGCGTGCACTGGGTCGTCTTCAGCGGTTCCGAGGAACGCGCCGGCGAGACGCGGCACAGCGCGTCGCTCTTTCTGCAGGGAGCGGCGGCGGCAGTGGAGACGCACGAGTTCCGGGATGGATTCTTCCCCTACGAAGGTGCGGCGATCAAGGAGGTGTACGAGGCGCTCAAGGGGCGACTCTCACCGGACCTCGTCTTCACGCACCATGCGCGCGACCACCATCAGGACCACCGCGTCGTCTCCGAGCTCACGTGGAATACGTTCCGCGACCACACCATCCTCGAGTACGAGATCCCCAAGTACGACGGGGGGCTGTCGACGCCGAACGTGTTCGTGCCGGTCGACGAGCAGGCGCGCCGCCGCAAGGTCGAGTACCTGATGACGGCGTTCGGCACCCAGCGCGACAAGCGGTGGTTCAATGATGCGACGTTCGACGGCCTGATGCGGCTGCGCGGCGTCGAGTCCGCGTCCCCCACGGGCTACGCCGAGGGGTTTCATGGTCGCAAGATCACGATTCTCTGATCGCCTCGCGCCGGCGGCCGCCGGCCGATGCCGGTTCTGCGGCGCGGCGTTGGAGCACACCGTGGTCGATCTCGGGATGTCTCCGCTCTGCGAGAGCTTTCTCCCGGCCGATCAGATCAACTCCATGGAGCCGTTCTATCCCCTGCACGCGTGGGTATGCGGGCAGTGCTTCCTCGTGCAGCTCGAGGAGTACGTCGGCGGTGAAGCGATCTTCTCGGACTACGCGTACTTCTCGTCCTTTTCGGATTCCTGGCTCGACCACAGTCGCCGGTACGTGGAGCAGATGATCGACGCGCTCGGCCTCACGAGCCGCAGCGAGGTGATCGAGGTCGCCAGCAACGACGGCTATCTGCTCCAGTACTTCGTGCAGCGTGGCATTCCCGCGCTCGGCGTCGAGCCGGCGGCTAACGTCGCCGCGGCCGCGGAAGCGCGCGGCGTGCCCACGGTCGTGAAGTTCTTCGGGCGCGCCACCGCGCGCGAGCTCGTCGCCGCGGGGCACCGACCGGAGCTGGTGCTCGGCAACAACGTCCTCGCGCAGGTGCCGGACCTCAACGACTTCGTCGCCGGACTGAAGATCCTGCTCGCGCCCGGCGGCGTAGTCACGATCGAATTTCCCCACCTGCTGCGGACGATCGAGGGCAATCAGTTCGACCAGTTCTATCACGAGCACTTCTCGTACTTCTCGCTGTGCACCGCGGAGCGCATCTTCGCCGGGCACGGGCTGCCGCTGTTCGACGTCGAAGAGCTCCCGACGCACGGCGGATCGATTCGCATCTACGCGGCGCACGCCGAGGACCGCGGACGGGAACCGTCGGCCCGCCTGCTCGAGCTGCGCGGCCGCGAGGAGGGGGCCGGGATCAACACGCTGGCCTACTACGCGCAGTTCGAGGAGCGCGTTCGCGAGACGAAGCGGAAGGTGCTCGCGTTTCTCATCGAGGCCAAGCGAGACGGCAAGCGCATCGTCGGCTACGGCGCGCCGGGCAAGGGGAACACGCTCCTCAACTACTGCGGAATTCGGACGGACTTCATCGACTTTACCGTCGATCGCAACCATCACAAGCACGGCAAATTCCTGCCGGGCACGCACATCCCGATCTTCCCGCCGGAGCGGCTGATGGAGGCGCGTCCCGACTACGTGTTCATTCTGCCGTGGAATCTCAAGACGGAGATCATGCAGCAGCTCGCCGGCATCCGGGCGTGGGGTGGACAGTTCGTGGTGCCGATTCCCGAGCTCACCGTCTGCCAATGATCTTCAGCGCGACACCTCTTGCCGGCGCGTACGTCGTCGACGTCGAGCAGCGCGCGGACGATCGGGGATTCTTCGCGCGCACGTGGTGCCAGCGCGAGTTCGCCGACATGGGTCTGTCGCATGACGTAGTACAGTGCAACCTGTCGCACACGACGCGTCGCGGAACGCTGCGCGGCATGCACTGGCAGGCAGCCCCGTACGGTGAAGCCAAGTTGGTGCGATGCACGCGCGGGTCCATCTGGGACGTGATCATCGATCTCCGGCCGGACTCTCCTACGTACACGCGTCACTTCGGGGTCGAGTTGACGTCGGTTTCCGCGCGCGCCCTGTTCGTGCCCGAAGGCTTCGCGCACGGGTACGTGACGCTCGAGGACGAGACCGACGTGTTTTACCAGATGTCGCAGTTCTACGAGCCCAGCGCCGCTCGCGGCGTCCGATGGAATGATCCTGCATTCGGGATCGCCTGGCCGATCAGCGACCCGTTGCTCCACCCGCGCGACGCGCACTACCCCGACTTCGTTCGCGAGTCGAAGTCGTGAGCCAGGCGACGGAAGCTGGACCTGGCCGCGGCGCCGAGATGCACGCGCTCATTCGAGAGCTCTTTCCGCTGTGCCGGAGCATCACGGGAGACGGTTTCCGAGCGTCGCTTCAGCGTCTGTCGGCCATCGCGCCCATCGACCTTCACGAAGTTCCAACCGGAACGCGGGTGTTCGATTGGACCATTCCAAAAGAGTGGAACATTCGCGATGCCTGGATTGCCGACGCCACGGGCCGGCGCTGGGTCGATTTCAATGCGTCTAATCTGCATGTAGTCAACTACAGCGTCCCCGTGCGAGCCAGACTGTCGCTCGCCGAATTGCGGCCGCGGCTGTTCACGCTTCCCGAGCAGCCGGATCTCATCCCGTACCGCACCACGTACTACCACGAGGATTGGGGCTTTTGCCTGTCGCAGCGGGGTCTGGACCAGCTCCCCGAGGGTGAGTACGACGTATGCATTGATTCGTCGCTCGAGCCAGGCCACCTGACGTATGGTGAGTGCGTACTTCCCGGCGAGATCGAGGACGAAATACTGATCAGCATTCACTGCTGCCATCCGTCGCTCGCCAACGACAACCTGTCGGCCATGGTCGTCGGCGCGACACTGGTCGGCGAGCTGTCGGCGGCGCCGCGGCGGCACACCGTGCGCGCGCTCTTCATCCCGGGTACGATCGGCTCGATCACGTGGCTTGCGCTCAACGAGGCCGCGGCTGCCCGCGTCCGGCACGGTCTCGTTCTCTCGTGCCTCGGCGATTCGGGACACCCGACGTACAAACGCAGCCGCCGGGGCAACGCGCTCGTCGACCGAGCGGCCGGCCACGTGCTTCGAATGGCCGGCGCGCACGCCATCCGCGATTTCATCCCCTACGGCTACGACGAGCGCCAGTACTGTTCACCGGGATTCAACCTGCCGGTCGGATGCCTGACGCGAACCCCGAACGGCGAGTTCCCAGAGTATCACACGTCCGCCGACAACCTCGATTTCGTCCAACCCGCGGCGCTCGAGCATTCGCTCACGCTCGTGGAGTCGATCATCGAGGTGCTCGAGCACGACTCGACGTACGTCAATCTGAGTCCCAAGTGTGAGCCGCAGCTCGGCCGGCGCGGACTTTATCGAAATACCGGCGGCGCCAGGGTGCCCGAGTTCGAGATGGCCCTGCTCTGGATCTTGAATCTGTCCGATGGCGAGCACTCGCTGCTGGACATCGCCGAGCGCTCGGCCATGACGTTCGGGACGATCCGCCGCGCCGCGATCGAGCTCGAACGCGTCGGGCTGATTGGCCGCCGCGAAGCTTCGGGCGGAGTCCAAGTGTGATGGGCGACGCAGCCGCGGTGTCCGATCGCACCCAGGTTGTAGTGGTGTCCGGCGCCACGAGCGACATCGCCCGGGCGATCAGCGCGCGGCTCGCTCGCCGAGACACGTTCATCTGTCTCCTCGGCCGGCGTGCCGAGGCACTGGACGAAGTGGCGGCGCATCTGCGCGGCCTTGGAGGTCGATGCGGCGTGTACGTCGTGGATCTCATGGTCGATGATACGATTCGCGCGATGGCCACCCAACTCGATCGGCAGTTCGGACGGGTCGACATGCTGGTGCATAGCGCGGGGGCATTCGCCATGGGCTCACTCGCGGACGCGACGGCGGACGATTTCGATCGTCTGTACCGCACGAACGTGCGTGGGCCGTACGTGCTCACTCGGACGCTGCTCGACGAGCTTCGAGCGAGCCACGGCCAGGTCGTCTTCCTCAACTCGACGGTTGGTTTGCATGCGCGGAGCGACGTTGGACAGTACGCGGCGACGCAGCATGGGCTCCGTGCTCTCGCCGATTCGTTGCGCGCCGAGGTCAACCGCGATGGCGTTCGCGTGCTCGATGTCTATCTTGGCCGAACGGCTACGGCGCGCCAGGCCCGCATCTTCGCGCTCGAGGGTCGCGAGTACAAGCCGGAGCTGCTGATCCAGCCCGACGACGTCGCCCACATGGTCGTCGCGTGTCTGGATCTCCCACGGACAGCCGAAGTGACGGAGATCAGCATGCGTCCGCTGATCAAGTCGTACTAGCGCATTTGGCTCCACGATGACGATCGAGCTTCGCACCCAGGGCGTGTCGGCACCAACACTCGGGCGCAACGCGCGTGTGACCATCGGCGTGCCCGCCTACAACGCGGCGCGATACCTCGCGCTGGCGCTGGACTCGCTCGTGCGACAGACGTACACGGACCTCGAGATCATCGTCAGTGACAACGCGTCGACCGACGCCACGCCGGACATCGCGAGCGACTTCGCGCGTCGCGATCCGCGCGTTCGCCACGTTCGATCGCCGGAGAACATCGGCGCCGGGCGAAACTTCATCCGATGCGTCGAGCTCGCACGCGGCGAGTTGTTCCGCTGGGCGTCGGCCGATGACCTGTCCGCGCCGGCGTTCGTCGAGCGGTGCGTGGAGATCCTCGACGCGCACCCCGACGTGGTTCAGGCCTTTCCACGAACGACGCTGATCGACGCGAACGGAGTCGAAACCAAGCGAATCGACGATCCCGTCGCGACCATGTCAGAGAGCCCGCGCGAGCGGTACCTGCATGTCATGCGAAACCTCACGCTCGTGAACTCGCTGTACGGCGTCATGCGCACGGCAACCCTGCGGCGGACGTCCATCCACGGGACGTACGTCGGCGCGGACCTCGTGGTCCAGGCCGAGATCGCGCTGTACGGGAAGATCGCCGAGGTGCCGGAGTATCTGTTCTTCCGGCGGATGCACCCGCAGGCGCACAGCGCCATGACGAGAGTGCAACAGCTTGCCTTCCATCAGCCGGCGGCTCGAGCCCGCAGGCTGGAGTTCACGCGCTGGAGGCAGCTGGCGGAGCGTCTGGCGTCGGTGCGGCGGAGTGCGATCACCGTCGGCGACAAGGCATTCCTGTCGGTGATGATCGCGCGGGAAGCAGTCAAGTCCCGCGACGAGCTGTTCGGCGAGATTTACGAGGTGATGCGCGACCGGTTTGCCGAAGCGGACGGATGACCCCGAAGCGGCCTCACCGCCGGATCCAGCTTCGGAGGGTCGCGGCGATGCGCGGCCCCACCGCCCGACGAACCGCCGCCTTCGACAGTGCAATGACCGCCGCGGCTCGCATCTCCATCGAATCGCCAACCAGGACCTCGATCAGCACGGGCCCATCACCGTCGAGCGCCGTCGCAATAGCCTCAGGATCGCCGGCGCCGAAGCGAAGGAAACGGATGCCGAAGGATTCGGCGAGCATCTGATAGTCGGGATTCAGCAGGTCGACGGCTTGCGTGCGCCCTTTGTCCGACTGCTGTTGCACGCGGATCTGATTCAGGTGGCCGTCGTTGAAGACGAGAACCGCGATCCGCACATTCTCGCGGCGAGCGGTCATCAACTCCAGGCCCGACATGAGAAAGCCGCCGTCTCCCACCACGGCCACCACCTGCCGCTCGGGCGCCGCGATCTTGGCTCCGATGGCCGCGGGCAGACCGAACCCCATGGATTGGAAATCGGTTGGGCAGATCAAGCCTCTGGGCGCGAGGACGTCGAAGTGCCGCCGCGCCAGGATCTGATGCAGCCCGGAATCGGTCACCACGATGGCGTCGCGTGGCAGGACGCGTCGCAACCTGCCAAAGAGTTCTCGCGGAGTCCTTCCCCACCCGCCGTGGATCACTGGCTCCGCCAAATCGGAAGACGGCGCTCGCAAGGTCGCGCGCGCGCGCGCGATCTCGGCGTCGAGCCACTCGGTGCGCTCGCTGCGTGCCTCGAGAAACGGCAGAACGCTTTCCACGCTCGTGGTCAGGCCAAGCAGCGGCTCGTAGTTGGCGCCGACGATGCCCGGCTCGATGTCCACGTGCACGAGCCGGTCGCTCGGAAGCCGCAGCGAGAATCCGGCAGAACCGTTGTGTCCGAGCTTGCAGCCGAGGGCCACGACGAGGTCCGCGCGCTCGATGAACTCGTTCGCGGCGTCGGTGTGTCCGCGCAGCGGATCGAATGGCAACACCAGGGGATGGTCTTCGGCCACCACGCCACGCGCCGAGGGCGTGGTCATCAAGGGCACCTGGAGCTTCTCCACGATTTGTCGTAGTCGCGCCGCCGCCGAATAGGCGCCCTGGCCGACGAGAAAGAGCGGCCGCCTTGAGCGGGCGAAGCGCTCCGCGAGCGAAGCGATCGCGGCATCGGCCGCGGGCGCTGACTGCCGCGACGTCGGCGGCGCCGCGCCGACAGCGATATCCGCTCTCAGCGCGGCCATATCCAGCTCCACCATTACCGGACCTGGCTCTCCCCCTGTCGCCAACGCGTGAGCCTCGCGGATGACCGACTCGGCATGCGCTGCTTCAGTGATCGCGAAGATGCCTTTGAGGATTGGCGCAGCAATGGCCCGCTGATCGATGGCTTGCAGTCGGAATGCGCGGCCAGGTCCGGTCGACGGCTTGGCGACGAGATAGAGCATTCCCACCGAGTCGAGCCGGGCCTCCGCGATGCCCGTCAGCGCGTACGTGAAGCCTGGGCCCGGAATCGTCGACAGCGCGGCGATACGCCCCGTAGCCCTGAAGTACCCATTGGCCATGAACGCCGCGGCCAGCTCGTGCGACGTGAGGACGGTTCGGACGCGGTGCTCGCGGAAGGCCTCGAAGAGTGGAACCGTCTGCGTTCCCGGGACCCCGAAGACGCAGTCGACGCCGAGCGCGCGCAGCGCCGCGCAGAGAGCCTCGAACCCATCTCTCGACCGATCACTCATGAGGAAGCTTTCGCCTGGCGCCGCGGGCGCGTCGAACGAGCGCACCGGCGGCGGCGCGGCTCAGGCCCACTGCACGCGAGATCCGCGTGCCCCACCGGAATGGAAGCGATTCGGGACTCCGGAGCTCAAACCATGGTTCGAGTGCTCCGCCCAACTGACTCTTGAAATGTGTGACTGCGTTGAGCGTGGCGTCGGTGAGATCGTTGGCGGAGTATCCGGCGGCCGACAGGCGCGCGAACGCCTCCCACCTGAGCAGTGACGTCACTCCGGATTTCATGTGCCCGGGATCGGCGCCGGCGCTGACGGTGTGCGTCACCGTGTGACCGAGCAGCACGAGCTGCGTCGCCACGACCTTTCCATCGGGGAGGCAGGCCGAGAACACTTGCGCGAGTCCCTGCCGGGCCAGCGTTTCGCAGAACGCGCGGAAGGCCGGCGCGGGCAGGTACACGGGCGCGCCGACACGCTCCATCGTCATGGCGTGCAAGCGGAAGAAGCCGTCGAAATCACCTTCATCGGTGATCTCGAAACTCGAGCGCGAGCAGCGGTCGATCAATCGCCGCAGATTCTGCTCGATCCGCGCTCGGGCCTGATCCAGATCGGCGATCGATACCACGTAGGTGTATCCGACGCTTGGCCGCCACCCCGCGGCGAGAAATGGGCGAATGTCGGCGAGCGCCGGGCGCGGTTTGAGCAACACGCTCGCGTATCCACGCGCCCGGATCGCGGCGTCGAGCGCGGTCAGCGTCTTGATCGACGCAGCCGTGTGCTCGGACGGATATCGCGAGTCGGACGGCCGGACGACCGGCCCATTGTAGTACAACAGCGACCGCGGGGACACGTATCGTCCGAACCGGCCGCTGCGCTCGTACAGCGCGACGCCGCCAACGAGGAGGTCCCCGCGGCGCGCGGCGAGGACGGTAAATCGCCCGCCGGCGGCGGTGCACAGTGCATCGAGATACTCCGTGCGGGCGTAGATGCTTCCCGACGGGACGCTGGCGGCGAACTCGTTCCACGGGCCGAACTCGGCCTCGCCGAGAAGGTCCACTCGCAGCTCAGGCCTCGTCATGCCATGATCAATGCGTGTTGGCAGCGTGACCCAGACGTCGAAGGCGACGCCCGAGGAAGCCGGTGATCGTTTCGGCGAATGCCCGCACGCCGGGCCAGGGATCGCTGCTGCGGTACACCGGCTGCATCGCGACGAGCCATTCGCGGGCCCATCGCCAGAGGGAGAGCTGCCGGTGCCGCCACAAATCCGCGCAGGCGAAGAAGTCCGGATGGGGATAGACCAACGTCTGGCCGACCCGATACTGACCGACGGTTTCGACCGGCTCCTCGAGTGCGTCCTGATACGCCATGCGGCAGACGTCCACACCGCATCGAGCGGCGAAGTCAATGTACCACCAGGGCCGCACGTTGACTTCAAGGATCTTGAATACGGAATCCCTCGGGTCGAGCTTGAACTCGGCGCTGAAGATGCCGCGATACGCCGCGTGGCGCAAAAGACGCAGGATCGACGAGGTCGCGCCCGACACGTCCTCCGCCGCTACGCTGATCATGGACGTACTATTCCCGAAGTCGAATGGATACATGCGCAGGCGTTGCCGGGCGAAGACGGCGCGCGGAACGCCGTGTCGATCGACGAAGCCCTCGACGAAGTAGTGCTGCGTCGCCGGGCCAGGAACGTACTCCTGGAGGATCACCGGGAATCCAGCGCGGGTGATCCGCGCGAATTGCGCTTGGGCATCACCGCGCGAGGTCACATGCAGGGCCTTGACCCCGAACTCCTCGTTGAACCGCTGCGAGTCGCGCGGCTTGAGCATGGCGCTGTCGAAGACGGCGTCCGGAACCGCGTCGAGATCCGCGGCGGTGTCCAGCGCTCCCGACCACGGATGGGGGGTCGACGTTTCTCGCAGCAGCGCGGCGAATGCGCCTTTGTCGACGAATCGGCGAATCGTGGCGGGCGCCGGAACGCTGGCGGGGAATCGCGCGCGAGTATCCGCGTCCAGGGCGGCAACGCGTGTGAGCCAGTGATCGGAGCAGGCCATGAGGACGGCCCGTTCGAGGGGCAGACGCTGGAGCCACTCCTCGAAGTGCCCCTCGTCTGGCAGAACGTCGTGTGGCGGCGGCAGGCGGTGAAACCATCGCGACCGGCGCATCAGCCGGTCGGAGACGTCCGTGGTGAACGCGGGAATGCCATCGCCCCCGAAAGTTCGAATGACACCCAGCCCGGTGACACCGGATCCGAGCACCAGGACGGGTGGAGGCGATGTCATGTGCCGCGCACGGGACGACACCTAGCGTCTCGAGGTCGGTCGACGCGATCGATGGGTCGCTGGGTCATGACGGCGCGGCGAAGAGCAGGCAACGTGAGGGGGGGAGTGGAGCATTCATGGTTCGACGACAGAGCACGTCCCGAGGCAATCGACCCACGCGATTGCGCCGGGAGTCACAGCCGGACGGCCAGGAAGGTCGATCCGCGCACGGAGAGTACGGACCCCGAGGCGCGTGAGTCAACAGGGCGCCGGCACTGGCAGTGATGCCGGATCTACGCCCGTTTCCGAGGGCGGTCCGCATACACGAGCAGACCCAGCGGCAACATCACTGCAGCGCTGTGATACGCGACCCGACCAGCGCCGAGGGTTGAGCGACCGCCGGGACTGGCGTCTATTCGACTCATCGTCAACCAACGCGCTGTCTGGCAGTTCCATGGAGGGGTCGTGGCGCACGAGTTCGAGACACTCATTCGTCGCGCCGACGCGGCCGACCAGCAGGCGGCCGAGACTTTGTTCGCCATCCTCTACGACGAGCTGCATCGGCTCGCCGAACACAGCTTGCGACGCGCGGGGGCATCGCTCACGCTCGGCACGACGACGCTGCTGCACGAGGCGTATCTGAACATCGCCGGCCGCGAGAACGTGGCATTCGCGGAGCGGTCACGCTTCCTGGCATACGCTGCCCGCGCGATGCGCGGACTCGTCATCGATTACGCGCGAAGTCGCCGCGCCCTGAAGCGCGGTCGCCAATTCGTGATCACGCTCGCCAACGACGACGAGCCGTCGCCAGACCAGGGCATGGAAAAGGCGGCCGAGTTGGAGCGGCTCGGCGACGCGCTCGACGAGTTGGCCGGGCTCGAGCCGGCCCTCTCGGAGCTCGTGGACCTGCATTTCTTCTGCGGCTTCTCGTTCGGCGAGATCGCGAGCCTTCGCCAGGTCTCCGAGCGCACGGTGCAGCGCGA
>DATJHY010000186.1:0-10609 GCA_035493635.1 Gemmatimonadaceae bacterium
CCGATGACCGTCTCATACGAAAACAGCAAAGTCATCTTCGAGGGCATCAAGGCCGCCGGGATCCGATCCATTTCGGCGCTGCCCGAGACCTGGCTTGGCCTGCTTCTCCAGCGCGCGGAAGACGATCCGGATATCTCGCTCGTCCAGGTCGCGAAGGAGGAAGAGGCGATCGGGATCGCCGCCGGCGCCTACCTGGCCGGGACGCCGCACGTGCTGCTCATGCAGAACCACGGCTTCTTCGGCGCGATCAACGGCATTGTCTCACTCGCCCAGCTCTACCACATCCCGCTGTGCATGCTGATCGCCTTCCGTGGCCACTGGGGCGAGCCGTACCCCTGGCACACTCGCGGCGGCATCGTCACCGAAGGCGTGCTCCGTGCGCTGGGGATTCCATTCGAGTATGCGCGTGATCCCGACAAAGTCGCCAAGCAGATTCGCGAGGCCTGGACCTTTTCGCAGAGCTCCCTGTCGCCCGTTGCGCTTTTGCTCACGCGCGATTTGATGGAGAGCTGATGGAACGCGCCGGTTGCATTGAGATGATGTACCCCGAGCTCGGGGACAAGGTCGTGGTCACGATCATGGGCGCTTGCGCGCAGGAGCTCTACAACCTCGGCCACTGCGACAATTTCTTCTATCTGCAACACGCAATGGGTCTCGCCTCGTCGATCGGACTTGGCCTGGCGATGCACCTGCCGCGTGAGCGCGTGATCGTGCTCGACGGCGACGGCTCGGTGCTCATGAATCTTGGCACGTTCGTGACGCTCGCTCGGTATCGGCCGAGGAATCTGATTCACGTCGTGTTCGACAATGGGAGTCTCCTCTCCACCGGCGGCTTCGACTCGCAGACGGCGTCCGGGCTCACCGACATCGCCGCAATCGCGCGCGGCGCCGGCATCGAGCAGGTCACCGCCGCGTCGACGACGACCGAATTCGGCGAGGCGTTCGTGGAAGCGCTGGAGCGCGATGACCTCAGCGTGATCGTCGCAAAGGTCGCCGCCGTGGGCCCGGAGCACTACGGCATGGATCTGCAGCTGCCGGAGAACGCCTTCCGCTTCAAGCGCTGGATCGCCGACCGGAAGCGAGCCGCCGAGCGAGCGTCGTGAGCCTCGCGCATCCCGAGTACGACATCGAGGGGTGGCGCCGGACGATTCCGCTGCTCGCGTCGCACATCCCTATGAACAACTGCTCGCAGGCGCCCCAGACCGACGCCACGCGCGCGGCCGCCGAGCGATATCTCGAGTCGTGGAACACGAGCGGGATGGACTGGGACACGTGGATGGCGGAAGTTGCGCTGGCCAAAGCCGAGTTCGCAAAGCTGATCGGTGCCACGGCGGACGACATCGCCGTGTTCAGCTCCGTGTCGGAGGCGGCGAGCGCCGTGGCCAGCGCGCTCAATCTGGCTGGCGATCGGACGAAGCTCGTCGTGAGCGAAGCCGAGTTTCCAACGGTTGCGCAGGTATGGCTGGCGCAGGAACGGCGCGGCGCGTGTCTGTCGTACGCGCCCGTGCGCGACGGAACGATCGATCCGGCATCGTACGATGAATTGATCGACGAGCGCACGGCGCTCGTATCGTCTTGCCACGGCTATTATATGAATGGCTTCGTCCAGGACGTGGCGCGCATCGCCGCGCGGGCGCGCGACGCCGGCGCGCTGTCGTTCGTCGATGCCTATCAGACCCTCGGCACCATGGTAATGGACGTGCGCGCCGCGGGAATGGATTTTCTCGTCGCGGGGAATCTCAAGTTCCTCATGGGCATTCCGGGCATCGCGTTTCTGTACGTGCGCCCGGGGATCGTCGGCACCCTCCATCCGACCGTGACGGGGTGGTTCGGCCGCGCGAATCCGTTCGCGTTCGACGCCAAGTCGCTCGACTGGTCGCCCACCGCGAGCCGCTTCGACACCGGGACGCCGCCCGTCATCAACGCGTACGTGGCGCGCGCCGGGATGGAGATCATCAACGCGGTAGGCCCGGCGAAGATTCGCGCCTGGCTCGAAGTGCTCGGACGGCGATTGATCGACGGCGGTCGCGCGCGCGGGTTCCGGCTTCACGGCACCGATGACACCCACTGCAAGACCGCCACGACGGCGTTTGTCGTGCGCGACTCGCACGCCGTCGAGGATGCGATGCGCGCGCGGGGCGTCATCGCCTCGGCACGCGGGAGCGTGATCCGGCTCGCGCCGCACTTCTACAACACGATCGATGACATCGACTTCGCCCTCGACGCGCTCGCTCGAGTCGAACGCGCCGGCTGATCACGGCGTCGCCGATAGGGCAGGGGCCGGCGGCGGCGGCGCCCGCGAGACGTTCAAGTCCAGACTCGGCGGACTGCTGACGATCGTCGGCGTCTCGATCGGGCTGGGACACGTGTGGCGCTTCCCATATATGGTAGGGAAGTTCGGCGGCGCCGCGTTCGTGCTCTTCTATACGCTGGTTTCGATTGTCATCGGCGTTCCGGCGTTAATGACGGAATTCTCGCTGGGTCGATACACGCGCCGCGGGCCGGTAGGCGCGTTCGAGCGAGGAGGCTTTCCGTTCGGGCGGGCCGTCGGTTGGTTCTTCTTCTTCGTCGTCACGGCCGCCACCGGCTACTACTCGGCGGTGATCGGCTGGGTGTTGTACTACACCATCGGCCAGGTGGCGCAGGTCGCGCGGATTCCCTTCGACGCCGCGGCCATTCTGCCGCCCGACCACGGCTTCGTGCTCCGCTCGTTCCTCCTGCAGATGGCATGCTCGGCGATCGTGCTGCTCACGTGCGCCGTCGTGTTGATCAAAGGCGTGCGCAAAGGCATCGAGGTGGTGAGCACCGTCATCCTGCCGGCGATGACCGTCGTGACGATTCTCGTGATGGTTCGCGCGCTCACGCTTCCCGGTGCGATGGCGGGCGTTCGGTGGTACCTGCTCGAGTTCCGATTCCGCGATCTCACCGCGAACGTGATGGCCGCGGCGATCGGTCATGCGATTTTCGCTCTGTCGCTGGGCGGGACATTCATGGTCGTGTACGGCTCGTATCTGCACGACGAGGAGCGCCTTGCGCGGCCGGCGTGGTGGACGGTGATCGGCGACACCGGATCATCGCTCATCGCCGGACTGGCCGTGATTCCGGCAGTGTTTGCGTTCAAGCTCGAGCCGGCGTCTGGCCCGGGACTCATCTTCGACACGCTGCCCAAGGTGTTCGCGGCGATGCCCGCCGGCTGGCTCTTTGGCGCCCTCTTCTTCGTGAGCCTCCTCGGCGCTGGTTATCTGTCCGACGTCGGTGCGCTGGAGGTGCTGGTCGCCGGGCTCACCGACAACACGCGGATCACACGCAGGCAGGGTGTGTGGGTGATGTCGGCCGTGTGCTTCATACTGGCGATTCCGCCGTCCATCAACAACGCGATCTTCGTTCCGTGGGATCTGACCTTCGGCTCGGGAATGCAGACACTCGGATCGCTGCTCGCCGTGATCACAGTGGCGTGGTGCATGAATCGCGCGGCGGCACTCAAGGAGCTGTTCGGCGCCGGCGAGCAACCGGTGCCCATGTGGGTCTTCCACTGGGTTCGTTTTGGAATTCCCGTGGTCATCCTCGGCGTGGGCGTGTATTGGCTGCTCACGCAGGTGTTCCGCATCGTCGCCGGAGTTTGATTCAGCCGCTGGTCTGCCGCCGATACCGCGCGTATTCCGATGCGAGAAACCGTCGCACCAGCCACCAGATCGCGACGGCAATGGCGGACCAGAAGATGACGGTGGCCACGGGAAGGACCCGCCGGTCGATGCGCATCGCGCCACGAGTGGCGGCCCACCTGTTCCACGCCGCGATGACGATGCTCGCCACGACGACGAGCCGTGCGATCGGCCCGCCGATGAACGACCACCGAACACCCGACGCCGCCGGCAGCCAGAGCGCGGCGCGCGACGCACTGCTCCGGATTGGACGCCCGTACCAGTAACGTCCAATGAAAGACTCGTAATCGAGTCCGGATTCGTTTGGCAGGGGCGCGGCTGGGCCGAACGCGGCGCGCCAGGCGGCCGCGATCAGGACGATGACGATGATGACGTTGACGACAATGAGCGAACGCCAGCCGAGGCCCAGTACCCGATGCAACGGATTCGTCTCGCGCGCGAGATCCGGCGTTGCATGCAGGGTCGTGAGGATGTCGAGCGCTCGGCTCGCGACGAGCGCCACGGCTAACGCCACGAACTGCACGACCCGTGGGCCGAATGGGAGCATGCGTCGAGCTAGCGGAGTCTGATTGGCCAAGACGACAAGATACCCGGACGAACCATGGCAAGTGGGTGGACGCACGGGGATCGCTGTGCGATGTGGGCGGATTCCGTCTCGGGCCAATCCTGCGCAACTTTGAGCCTGCAGAAACGCCAGCCGCCCGCCCGTTCGTTAGCCAACCTCCGCTTCTCAGGAAACGCTCATGTCACTACTCACCGATCTCGTCGCCGCGCTCGATTCTGGCGCACTGAAGGTCGTGGATCTCACGCAGCCACTCGGACCGGATACGCCGGTGATCGGCCTGCCGCCGATCTTCGCGTCCTCGCCCGGCGTTTCGATGAGCGTCATCTCGCGCTACGATGACAAGGGCCCGGCCTGGTACTGGAACACGATCTCCATGGGCGAGCACACCGGCACGCACTTTGACGCGCCGGTGCACTGGATCACGGGCAAGGATCTCCCGAACAATCGCTGTGACACCATTCCGGCGCGCCGCTTCGTTGGACCGGCGTGCGTAATCGACGTGACTGCCGACGTCGCGAAGAACGAGGATTTCATCCTCATGCCGGAGCACGTGACGGCGTGGGAAAAGCAGCACGGCCGGATTCCGCGCGGCGCGTGGGTGCTGCTTCGGAGCGATTGGAGCAAGCGGAAAGATCCGGCGGCGTTTCTGAACGTGAAGTCGGACGGTCCCCACAGCCCTGGCTTCCACAAGACCACGTCCGAGCTCCTGGCCAAGGACCGCGACGTGTTGGGCGTCGGCGTGGAGACGGTGGGAACCGACGCCGGTCAGGCGGGTACGTTCGATCCGCCGTTCCCGAACCACGCGACGATGCACGGCAACGGAAAGTTCGGCCTCGCGAGTTTGTGCAACCTCGATCAGTTGCCCGCGACAGGCGCGGTGTTGATCGCGGCGCCGCTCAAGATCGTGGAGGGAAGCGGTAGTCCGTTGCGCGTGCTGGCGATCGCACCGGCGTGAGGAATCACAACCACGTTTTGCCGGCTTGGTGCCCCGCGTAGATCCCGGCGCCCGTTCCGATCATGCTGACCACGAAAGCCGTGAATGTCCCGACAAACGCTCCGACGTACCAACCGATCCATCCTCCGATCGTCGCTCCGGTGAATGCGAGAAGTTTGGACATGTGGGTTGGCGTCGGTGGGAACGGTGGCCGGCGATGGAAGGACGACTGTCGGCGACCGCAAGGTACGAGCTATCGAGTGGTCACCCGAGCGAGGAACTTGTGGCCGGCGTCGATTAGATCCGCCCCGGTCGTCACGCCATACAAGACCCGGTCCCGCCGACCAGGCGCAACGAATACAAAACCAACGTCCGCGCTGTCCGGCGCCAACGCGATGTCCCGCGCAACAGCCCCCTCGATAACGCGGATCATCCCCGGCGGATGATCGACGATCGTGAAGCCCAGCGCG
The DNA here is from genome assembly GCA_035493635.1 of Gemmatimonadaceae bacterium. GTDB lineage: Bacteria > Gemmatimonadota > Gemmatimonadetes > Gemmatimonadales > Gemmatimonadaceae > JAQBQB01. Next base: position 5,632 of record DATJHY010000186.1, read on the forward strand.
AGCAGCGAATCGCGGCCGGCCGACAGATGCACGGAGAAATCGTCGAGAACGGTGGCCAGATCCTCGTTCGAGTCGACCTGCGCCTGCGTGACCGTCGGGTAGAACGCGATCAACGTGGGCCCGCGCACGTGGACCGCCATCGAGTCTGGCACCGGCGCCAGGCTGGTGGTTGCCCCAGCGCGTGGCTTGTCGCCGCGAGCTGGTAAGCGATCGGACGAACAGGCGAGTGCAGCGAGTGGGATGATGACGGAGAAGCGCACGGATCGACGCATGTATCCAGCTGTCGGCTGACTCGGGCGGGTTGTGGCTCGGGCAATCGCGAGCCGGAGAGTGACGCGCCGGACCCAGGCGAGCAACACTTCCTTGGCCTTGAGAGTCCTGAAACACGACTTTCCTGATGGCGGTTCGGCCGACTTGGGACCTGCGAGACCGGGATGCAACAGGGCCTCGGGCGATTACCCGAGGCCCTCTCTCCGTACCGCCGTCACGGTCCGATTGAACTAAAACGCTTCAGCCACCGTCATTGCGGACGAATTCGGCCGTCGAGCACGATGGCGACGGGGTTGAGGAGCTTGTTCGGGTCCGGCCCTCGCTGCGACCCGGGATTGACGTAGTTGCGCTGGATGACTTTGATGATGTCGCCCACCGGAACGAGCTTCGTCGAGACCTCGACGCAGTACGGCATCAGCCCGGTGCAGTCGCGCGCGACGTAATAGACGTAGAACAGGCTGGCATCGTGCTGCAGCGCGCTCGCGAAGGACGCCGCGGATCCGTCGAGATCAGTGTCATCGATGTTCTTGACGCCGACGAGTTGCGGAAACCAGTTGACCGACAGGCTCGTGTAGGTCGCGTTTCCGGTCCGCGTCGCGAGGGTGCCGACGACGGCGATGACCTTGCCACCATCGATTTGAGCCGACTGGCTGATCTGGTAGTCGGCGTCCTGCGTGTCGCCAAGGCAGTCCATCGGACCGCGTGTCTTTACGGGGTAGCCGAGGCAATGCTGGCCGAGGAGATCCAGGAATTTGTACGCGCTGAAGAATCCGACGAGATTGGCGCCCGGTTGGCCCCAGCGCGCGCGCACGGCGTTGATCAGTGATTGCAGGTCGCCCGCGAGCACGGTCTCGTTGAGGTTGTACGAGCGTTGCTCGTACTCGGGAATCGGAAGCGGATTGGGCGGGCGCGAGTGAGTGGTGTCTCTGACGCGGAGGATCGTGAGCGGAAGCTGTTGGCGCCATCGCTCACCGGCCGCCTTGTCCGTCGGCAGCGCGTAGCGGATGTAGGTCAATAAGTCGTCGGCGTTTCGGTCCAGGCCCACGTTCACCAGAAGGGGCGACACCGGCTCGACGAAAATGTCGTTGGCCGAAGGGACGCCTGCCCGGACGAGCGCATCGGTCATCGCGTCGGCCACGTCCGCGTCGGGCGTGATGACGAAGAAGCGCTGCTCGCCCCATACCGACGCTGATCCGGATTTCCGTTCCATCACCACGTTGTTCGTGCTGTTGCCGATGCTCGCGATCAGCATCCTCCGCGCGGGGTCGGGCGAAGCGCCAAACAGGATGCCTTGCAGCAGAGGATCGGCGGCAACGATCGGAAAGATCGGATCGGCTGTGTTCAGGACACCAACCCGGCTGTAGACGTTCGTCTGGATACCGAAGTACCGCGCCGGCGGAGGCAGCTCGGCAAGGATGACCAGCGCCTCCTGCGCATCCAGCCGATAGGTCGCGAGCATGTTGCGTTGCGGTTCGGTCAGGACGTGATGGAATCGCTGGTCCACGAACTCGTCCTTCCACTGCGGCACCATGGCGAGGGCATACGGGGCTGTCGGGTTGTTGCCATAGCAGTAGCCAAGGACCTGTATCGGGTACTTGCAGTCGTCGACTCCCCAGAGGGTCCAGTATCCCCGCGCGACAGCGTATCCCCGCGACTCGAGGTCGGCCCGCAAGCGTCCGACTTTCTGCTCGAGCGAGGGCGGCAGACGATTGGCGTTGCTGAGTGGATCGGTTGCGGCGACGGCGCTGGACGGCGCCTGTCGCTGAATTGGCGCGACCGCTGCATTGTCTGCGCAAGCCGCGGCGCCGCTCAGCAGCAGCACACCGCATAAGATCGGAAGTCTCATTGCACGCCTCCATTCCCGTGATGAGGAACAACAGCCGCTGAGTGTCCTCACGGCTGCCGGGCCTCACCAGCGAATCACAGCGGCGCGCGCGCCCTGTATAGCGGGGCCGACGCCTGCGCCCGACGCGGGTCCGCATCGTGCGGACCCATGAATACGGAGGCCGATTCAGTGTGCGCCGTGCGGCGGAGCGAACAATAGGGAAAACCGCGAACCGGGCGTAATCCAAACTCCTCTGACGCCCGGATTCACCGCTTCAACGCGTGTGCGCCCAGCCCGGGCTCCGCCATGAGCCGCTCGATGTCGGCGATCTCGATCGGTACGAAGGCCGACAAGTTCTCGTAGCCCGACTCGGTGATGAGGATCATGTCCTCGAGCCGCACGGACAGCTCGCCGTCCGCCATCGTCATCTGCGGCTCGATCGTGAACACATAGCCCGGCTCGAGCGCCGGCGTGGGATTGCGAACGTCGTGGACTTCCATACCGACGCTGTGTCCCAATGAGCCGGGCCCGCCTCGCCCGTTCGGGTTGGGCCGGAAGCGATCCACGAACCCCTGCGCCGTCGTCTTGATTTTGGGATCGGTAAAGCGATACGCGGCCATGACCTTGTCCATCTTCACCACGGCGCTGTCCATGATCTCGCGCGCGGTGATGTGCACGCGAATCGACGACATCAACGCCTGGTAGAGTCGAAGATAAATCGTGTAGAACTCGCGCTGGCGCGGAGTAAACTTCCCGTTCGCTGGAAACACGCGGGTCACGTCGGTCGTGTAGTTGGCGAGATCCGGCGCCCAGTCGAACTGCACGAGGTCGCCGCTCCTCAGGCGCGCCCGGTCCTTGTGATAGTGCGTGTATGGCATGTTGGGACCGTCGGCGATCAGGGGGAAATACGATTCGCCGTACGCGCCGCCTCGCTTGTACACGTACTCGGCGGCCGCTTCGAGCTCGTACTCGTACATTCCCGGCTCGGCGTCGCGCATCGCTTCCATGATCCCGAGTCCGGCCAGCCGCGTCGCCTCGCGGATTACGGCGATTTCGCGCGGGCTCTTCACGGCACGCAGCGCGTCGAGGATCGGATCGAGATCACGCAACTCGGACTGGGGCGCGGCCGCCTTGAGATGGGCGATGAACGCTTCGTCGCGCGTGATGTGCCCGTCCCACGGATCGTTCTTCGTCGCGCGCACGTGCGCGACGACATCGGACGACGATTCGCTTCCCAGCACCTCCGGCCGCATCGGCGTGAAGACGACACGCTTTTCAGCCGCGATCGCCGCGACCGACGTGGTGAACGAGTCGCGCGGGACGATGGCGTCGAGTCCCGTTACGCGCGCCGACGAATCACCCACGTCGAGATACGGTCCGATCGCGCGCTGGCGCGCCGCGGTGCGCGGAGTGAGAAACAGCGTGCTGCGCCGTGTTCTTCCGTCGATGACGAGCATCGCCCGCGGCTCGACGACGCCGGTGAGATAGAAGAACTGATTGCTCTGCCGCAGCGGCGACTCACCGCGGCGTTCGGTCGTGCCCTCGAGAATTGCCACCCCATCGCCGATCGCGGTCATGACTCTCGCCCGACGAGCCGCGAACTCCTCGGGCGGAAAGGCGTCGGTGAATCCCTGTTGCGCGCGGGCCGATGCAAACCCGGCCACCACCGCGAGAGCGGGGAGGGCGGCCGGTGCGAGTACTCTGATCAGGCGCATTGGTCTCCTCGGAAGGTGCCGCGGTCGAATCGCCCCTCGGCCACGGTCGGTAGTATACGCCTGCCGGGGCGCGCGCAGCCAAGCCCGCCATCGGGGTTCCACCGCACCAGCCTGCCTCGCTGGCACCCGGCATGCCCCGTCCAAGACGTACCACCCGTCCAGGAGCACACATGTACAGTCTGGTTCGAAAAGCTGGCCTTGCCACCGCGCTCGTGACGCTGCTCGCCGCGGGCGCCTGCCAGTCGCTGAACACGAAGAAGGAGCAGGGCGCCGTGATCGGCGCGACGGGCGGCGCCGTCGTGGGAGGCGTGATCGGCCACGCCACTGGCTCGACGGCGCGCGGCGCGATCATCGGCGCCGCGGTCGGCGGCGCCGCCGGCGCGATCATCGGACACCAGATGGATCAGAAGGCGAAGGAGATTCAACAGACCGTTGCCGGCGCCGAGGTCACGCGAGTCGGCGAAGGGCTCGTCGTGACGTTCGCGAGCGGCCTGCTCTTCGACTTCGACTCCGACCGATTGCGCGCCGAGTCGAAGACGAATCTCGACAACCTGGCCAAGAGCCTGTCGGACTTTGGCGACTCGAAGCTACTGCTCGTCGGACACACCGACGACGTCGGCACCGACTCGTACAACCTCGATCTCTCGCGTCGTCGCGCCGCCGCGGTCGCGGACTATCTGATATCGCGTGGGGTGCCCGCCGCCCGCATCGCGACGTCTGGTCGCGGCGAGGCAGAACCCGTCGCGCCGAACGACACCGACTCGGATCGTCAGAAGAACCGGCGCGTCGAGGTCGCGATCTCGGCCGGCGACAAGATGAAGGCGCAGGCGAAGGCGCAGGCCGGCCCGGGCGAGTGACCCACGCCCTACTCTCGCGACTCAGTTCTCTCGCTTGATCTGCGCGAGTCGCGCGAGTGCGGTGAGCTGGCTGCTGTTCCGAACCGGCATCCGAAAGCCGCGCCCCTCGGCGTAGTGGGGCGCGGCATCGATCAGCTCGAGAACACTCGCCGAGAGCCGAGCCGCGTGTGCCGCGGCAACGGCCTTCTCGCCAAGGGCAAACGAAACGAGAAACTGGTTCTGCTGCGGCGTCATGTACATGATCACGCGGTCCTTGTGCACGACGCGAAGGCTCCAGCCCGTGCTGAATTTCCAGAGCTCGGTTACGGGTT
>DATJHY010000187.1:0-19461 GCA_035493635.1 Gemmatimonadaceae bacterium
GTGATGCCGGCGCGCTTTCACTGGCCAACGTCATCGACCGAGTTGTGGCTGCCGATCGGCATCGATCCGGCGCGAACGGCGTCGGCCGCGTTCGACTACGGTGGCGTCGCACGCTTGCGCGACGGCGTGAGCGCCGAAGCCGCGGAGGCAGACCTGCAGCGCCTTCTCCCGGAAGTGCCAGTGGCATTTCCCGGACGTCTCACCGTCGCGGCGATCGTCGTAACGAAGATGCGCGCCGTCGTGCGCCCGTTGCGTGACGTGGTCGTCGGGGACGTGGGACGCATTCTGTGGATCGTGCTCGGCGCCGCGGCGTGTCTTCTTCTCATCGCGTGCGCCAACGTCACGAACCTGTTTCTCGTCCGGCTCGAGGGTCGGCAGCACGAGCTCGCCGTACGTCGAGCGCTCGGCGCGGGGAGACTGGACGTTGCCGCCGAGTTGCTGACCGAAGGCACGATGGTGGCCGCGGTGGGAGGAGTGCTCGGCGTCGGACTGGCCGCCACGGCGATGCGTATCCTTCCGGCTCTTCACGTCGCGATGGGCGTTCCTCGTCTCGACGAAGTGTCGATGGATGGACGCGTCCTGCTCATCGCCGGCGTCGTGACGCTCATGACCATCCTGCTCGTGTGCGCCGCGCCGGCGTTCGCACTCGGCAAAGGCAGCCCGGCGGCGGCGCTCAATTCGGCGAATCGCACGGCGACGCGCGGTTGGAGCAAGTATGGCGCGCGGCAGGTGTTCGTCGTGACGCAGATGGCGATTGGTCTCGTGCTGTTGAGCGCCGCCGGGCTGATGGCCCGCAGCTTCGCGAAGCTCCGATCGGTCGAACCCGGCTTCGAGTCCGACCGTGCATCGATCTTCCGCGTCGCTCTCCCACGTGCCGCCTACGCCGATGCGCGTGCTCCCGCATCGTTCATCGTCCGCGCGCTCGATGCGATGGCTGCTGTGCCGGGTGTGCGCGCGGTGGCCGCCGTGACCAAGCTGCCGCTGCTCGACGAAGGCCGACGCGACACGGCGCTCTTCGTCCAGGAGCAACCGCTCTCGCCGGGCAAGATGCCCAACGTGCATCAGGTCGTGTTCGCGACGCCGGACTATTTCCGGGCGCTCGGAATTCCTCTCGTCGCGGGGCAGACGTTCGAGGGCGTGGATCCGACTCGCGGACGACGCGACATGATCGTGAGCCGCGCGCTCGCCGCGCGATACTGGAAGGACACACGGGAAGCAGTCGGCAAACACATTCGGATGGCGCTCAGAGGACCGTGGTTCACGATCGTGGGAGTGGCAGGCGATGTCCGCGGCTCGGGTCTCGACGCGCCGCCCGACGAGATCACTTACCTGCCGATGGTCGCCGCGCTCGGGAGCGCCGGCGACGTCGTGGCGACGGACAGCTTGTGGACGCCGTACGAGGTGGCGTTCGTCACGCGCGCCAACGTCGAACCCTCGGCAATCTCGGCGCGCATCGAGCGAGCGGTCCGCTCCGTCGACCCGTCCGTGCCTTCATATGGAAGCAAAGTCATGAGCGACGTCGTCGCACAGTCGGCGGCCCGAACCTCCTTCACCTTGCTGCTCCTCGGCGTGGCCGCGTTCGGCGCTCTGGGGCTGGCACTCGTCGGGATCTACGGCGTGATCTCGTACGCTGTGAGTCTACGCGCGCGGGAGCTCGCGGTTCGCCTCGCACTCGGCGCGCAGCCGCGGGATCTACGGCACATGGTCACGCGACAGGTCACCGGGCTGGCGCTCGTCGGCATCGTGGCGGGATTGGCCGGCACCGTGGCCCTCACGAGAGTACTGGCGCGACTGCTGTTCGGCGTCACGCCGACCGACCCGCCGGCACTGGGCGGGGCCGCGCTGCTGCTGCTCGCCGCGGCCGTCGCGGCGGGCTGGTTTCCCGCGCGGCGCGCGGCGAGAACCGATCCGACTCGCGCGCTCCAGGCGGAGTAGGGCTGAGGGGGGAAAGCGAAGGCGGTCGGCGGCGCCGGTTGGATCTGTGGCGCTTTCGGGTGTACGATCGTGTAGCGAATACGCGCCGCAATTGTGTCCCGCATCACAGCCGGCGCGCGTTCAGTTAGTTCCCGCCGAGCTCGACCAGATGAAAATGTCGTTCAACTTCGCACACGCCGCCCTACTCTTCGCTGGCGGCGGCCTATGCGCCGCGGTTCTCGCCTCGCCGTGTGCTGGGCAATCGCTGCGCGGCTCGCGCGCCAGCGTGAACCGAATGTACCGCCAGGCTCGCGCGGAAAACCTCTCCTTCTACGAGACCGCACGAGGGGTTCGAAACGCCGTGTCCCGTGGTCAGCTCGTCGAGCTCGTACCGAACGAGGATTACCGGGTGCACCAGGTGGCGTATCCGTACGTTCGTCCGATGACCCGGACGTTCGTGCAGCGGCTCTCCGAGCAGTATCGCGACGCGTGCGGCGAGCCGCTCGAGATCACGAGCGCGGTTCGGCCTGCCACCCGCCAGCCGGCGAACAGCGTCGCGCGTTCCGTACATCCCACGGGCATGGCGGTGGATCTCCACAAATCTGATGACGCCGATTGCCTGGAGTGGCTGCGTTCGACGTTGCGTGAGCTCGAGAGTCAGGGCGTGTTGGAGGCGACCGAGGAGTTTTCCCCGCCGCACTTTCACGTCGCGGTGTATCCGAGCGCGTATCGGCGCTATGTGGCCGCGCGCACGGACTCGGATTCAAGAGCGCGTATCGCGTCGAGCGGAGACTCGAACCCGTAGCCGCTCCTGCCCTAGCGGCCCTCCGCCGCGACTCGAGCCGCCTTGGTCAGCAGATAGTTCCGCTCCGCCATGTTGGCCGTCCGTTCGGCAGCCGCTCGAAAGTGGGCGACCGCGCGTTCGCGGTTCCCCGCCAGCTCGAACAGGTGGCCGCGCACGGCGTCGAGCCGGTAGTGACCGGCAATCCGCGCGTCGCCATCGAGCGCGGCAAGTTGCTCGAGCCCCGCGGCCGGCCCCTCGACCATCGCCGCGGCGACCGCCTGATTCAGCGCGACCATTGGATTATCGGAGATTCCGCGCAGCACGCCGTACAGCGCGCGGATCTGCGGCCAGTCGGTGCCTTGCACGCTGGACGCCTCGTCGTGCAGCGCGGCGATCGCCGCTTGCACCTGGTACGGCCCCACCGAATCCGACGACAGTGTCCGCGAGAGAAGCGCGGCGCCTTCAGCGATCAGGTCCCGATTCCAGAGGCTGCGATCCTGCTCGTCGAGCGGAATCAGCGCGCCGTCGGCATCGGCCCGTGCCGCGCGGCGCGCGTCGGTCAACAACATGAGGGCCAGAAGCCCCGATACCTCGGGCTCGGCGGGCAAGAGCTCACGTAGCATGCGCGTGAGCCGAATCGCTTCGTTCGATAGATCGGCGCGATGGAGATCGCTCCCGATACTGCTCGCATAGCCTTCATTGAATATCAGATAGAGAACCTGCAGGACCGCGCTCAGCCGCTCGGACCGCTCCGACTCGGTCGGCAGGCTGAACGCGATTCCCGACGATTTGATGCTCTGCTTGGCCCGGCTGATCCGCTGCGCCATCGTGGCTTCAGGCACAAGCAACGCATTCGCGATCTGCGCCGTCGTCAGGCCGCCAACCGCACGAAGTGTCAGCGCGATCGCCGACACCGGCGTGAGCGCGGGGTGACAGCACATGAAGAGCAACGCGAGTGTGTCGTCGCTATTCGCCGGAACCTCGACGTCGGACGGCGGCACGAACGCCCACTCGGCGATCAGCTCACTCGCCACTGCCTCCTCGCGGCGGCGCCGAGCGAACTCGCTCCGCAGATGGTCCGTGAGACGGCGGAGCGCGACGTGGTAGAGCCATCCGCGCGGATTGGCGGGAATGCCATCGCTATTCCACTGGGCGGCCGCCGCGATGAGCGCTTCCTGCACGGCGTCTTCGGCCGCGGCAAAATCTTCGTATCGGCGTGCCACGGCTGCGAGCACCTGCGGGGCGAGGTCCCGAAGCAGGTGCTCGACGTTCGTGACGAGAGGCGTCTCGGGCGTCCCAGCGCTCACGCGTCGGCTGGCGGAGGCGCGCTCATCACCTGCCGCACTTCGATTGGAATGACCAGCGGCGTGCCCCCAGGTCCCGGCGCCGACGACGCCCGTGCCGCGATCTGGTAGGCCCGCTCCGGACGGTCGACCTCCACGATCCAGTATCCGGCGAGGAATTCCTTGGATTCGGCGAAGGGACCGTCGCTCACGGCCGGTTGTCCGTTCTTGCCAGAGCGCACGATCTTGGCCTCGCCCGGCGAGGCGAGTCCCTCCGCGCCCACCAACTCGCCTGCGCTCGTCAGATCGCGATTGAGCTTCTGCATGAACGCGATATGCGCCTTGAAATCGTCAGGTGACCAGGCGTTGACCCCGTATTCGCCCGTGCCGCGCGGCGCGTGCATCATCAGCATGAATTTCATGGCTTTCCTCTCCTGGTTGAGCGCCATTGTGGCGCTTACACCACTAAGTCGGAGCCGACCGCGCGTCCTCTACATCCCGCCAAAAGAAGTGGCCGCTGCATTGGTCTGTTCGAGCTTCGCCGTTGGGCTCAGCAGCGTCCGCTGAGCCACGCCCCCGTGAATCCCGCCCGGCACAACCCGCGGACGATCGCCGGATCCTTCTTCATCAGGTTCCACACGAAGCCGTTGCGCCTATTCTCGATCATGCCGACGATCGGCCCCTGGTCGATTCCCAGATAGTCGACGTCGAACCAACCAATGCCGTCGACGACATGGCCCTGGCGTACCGGTTGCGCGCCCTCGCGCAGCGTCGGGTTGAACGCGTCGACGAATCCGTAACGACCGAACAACGCGTCGCCGTACGTCTGCCGCATGCCCACGAGCGCCGGAATCGCGATCTCCGGCGCGAACGGCACCGAGCCGCCGGCGGCCGTCGGCGCGAGCGTGCCGTCGTCGTTCGTCTCGGTTGTCGCCGCACCGCGGGCCCAGTAGGTGTGGAATGTGCGCGAACGGCCATCGACCGTGAGCGTCGAGTCGAGCGGACCGTCACTCGCCGTCAGCCCCCAATGGGTCGCGTCGTAGCCGCGCCAGCCGGCGGGATTCACGATGGCGTATGCCCGGTGCGCGAGCGTGGCGCGTCGAGAGTTCTCGAAATAGTCGATGCCGCGCCCCCGCATGTACGCGTCCTGGATTCCGCGGAAGTCGATCCATAGGTGCGAGTACTGATGGCCGAACAGCGGCCCGAACTGCACGTAGTCCTGACCTTGGAATCGATCCCACTTGTAGGTGCGGGTCCATTCGGTCCATGCGGCCAGATCGACCGCATGCGTTGGCGAGCCGAGTGCGAGGACGTAGAGGATCATCGCCTCGTCGTAGCCGAGCCAGCGGCTGTTGATGAATCCGCGCTCGTTCTCATCGGGAGCCGGGTCTGGCCTCCATCCCATGCTGACGGCCACGCCGCCGTCTCGCGCCCACTGCCAGTCGACCCGCGCGTAGATCGAATCGACGAGCGCACGCGCCTCGACGTCGCCGGCCTCGCTACGGTCGAAGTAATCCCGGCAGGCCAGCATACCCGCGAGCAACAGCGACGTGTCTATGGTCGACAGCTCGACGCGTCCGAAGCGCGCCCCGCTGTCCATGTCGAGAAAGTGGTAGAAGAATCCATGATTCCCGGTCGTGCCCGTGGGGGCATCGCCCTGTGGCGCGTTCCAGAAGAACCGGAGCGTCGTGAGTACGCGCTCGCGCGCCGCGTCGCGGCTTATCCAGCCGCGCTCGACACCGATCGTGTAGGCAGTGAGCGCGAAGCCGACCGCGGCGATGCTCGAGAACGATTTCGTCGGCCAGCGATCGGGCGTGAGGCCGTTGCGCGAGTTCGTCGTTTCCCAGAAAAAGTCGAACGTCCGGCGCGAGACGGTGTCGAGGAAGGCTTGCTCGGCGGGCGACGTGGGGTGGCCGCTCATCGTCGGCGCGTTGTTCGCGCAGGAAACAGCGCCGATGAGCAGCACGGCTGTCGCCATACCGCGAGCTCGCTGACGCACTGATCGGCAGCGGGGCGCGGGCGCGGAGTCGCCACGCCCCACCGCCAGTCTGCTAGAAGTCGTACTGCGCCCCCACTTGCATCCGACGCGCATCGGTCACGACGCAGCCCGCCGTGCCGAAGTCTTTGTCCGTCCGCGATCCGGTGTGGTAGCAGCCCAGGTTGTTGTGATTCAGTGCGTTGAAGACGTCGAGCGTGACGCCAAAGCTTTTTGCTCTTCCGAGATTCAGGAAATCCTTACGAACGCGGAGATTCAGGTTCTGGTAGGGGAACGTCCCGGGAACGGTGAATCCACCGCGCTCGTAGCCCGTCGCGCAGAAGCGCGATAGGCATCCGACGTCTTGCTTGTATTTCCCACCCAATGTGAGCACGCCCGAGAGCTGGATCCCCCAAGCCCACGGCACGTCGACGACGCCGTTGGTGACGACGCGGTGCTTTTCGTCGCCCGACGAGAATGGATCGTCGCTCGCCGTCGACGGGTGCTTCGGGATGCTTGAGGCGTTCGGGAACTCGAACAGGTCGGGTAGGTTGTCCATGCCCTGCACCGCCCGTTCCGCGTACGTGTAGGCGAGGCCGTAGCCCCAGCCGATGCTTCGATTGGATGCACGCTGATATGGCCGGTCGATCTGAAGCTCAAGCGCGTCGTACCACGTTTTGCCCTGGTTCGTGGAGTAGATGAAGTTGCTGAAGCCGTGTTGATCGATCGGGAAGCTGTTGCAGCACAAACCGTCGGGCTTGAGCGCGAATTGCGCCCAGTTGAGCGTCAGTATGTCGTATCCGCGCACGCCGGCGTACGTCGCCGTCACCGACCAGTCTCGGATGACTTGGCGAACGCCGAGATTCCACTGGTTCGAGCGCGGAACCTTGGCGTTCTTGTCGATGAGCCACGCCTCGGGCTTGCCCGCCGAGCCGACGAGCGCGTCGAGCACCGCGCGATTCGCCGTGAGATACGAGTCGTTCCAGGCGATCTGCGAGCCGGTCGGCGCCACTCCACGCGGCGCGAACGTGATCGTGTACGTGGGGTGCGAGATCTTCTGCGTCTCGTCGACCGAGACGTCGAAGATCGTGCGGTCGTAGTACACGCCGAAGCCGCCGAACAACGTCGTCCTGTTTGTCTTATCGAGCGCGTACGCGAAGCCGAAGCGAGGCTGGAACGCGCCGTAGAACGGCTTTCTGTTGTTGCCGGTGCTGATGTAGCGATTGAGATCGAGCGGCGTCGGTAGCTGGTTGTTGTAACGGGTGAGCGTGTCGACGACCATCTTGGGCGTCACGTAGTCGTAGTTCATCATGTGGGACTCGTAGTCCCACCGCACGCCGATGTTGATCGTGAGCTGTTGAACCGGCGTCCAATCATCCTGCAAATAGGCGCCGACTTCGTTGTTGGTCGCGTTGAAGTTCGGATCGCCGCGGCCGTAGATGAGCTGAAAGGGCGTGGCGTAGTTGTACGTCTGACCGTTCGCGGTCGCGTTGTAATAGAAGGTGGGGGTGCCGTTGTTGTCCTTGTACAGATCGTAGTTCACGAAGTCGATGCTCGCACCGCCCTTGAACACGTGCTCGCCCAGCGCCCGGAAACCGGAGTAGGTCACGTCGTTGCGGAGGCCGAGGTTGCTCTGGATGTAATCCTGCGTGCTCCGACTGCTGCCGATGAGGTGGTCGTTGTTGTTGTACGTGTAGATGCGCGCCGGGATGCCCGGAGTAAAGGGATCGGGATTTCGTTGGAACCGCGTGTAATCGATCTTCGCCTCGTTGAGCCACGGCCCCACGAAGTAGCTGTGTTTCAGCTGAGCCACCGTCACGTTCTGGTGATAGTTCACGGCCGATTGGTAGGACGTGCTCAGGTTGAAGTCACGCACGTCCGTCTCATGTCGATTGGAGACGCTGAGCTCGAGCGACGAGCGGTCGTTGAGCGCGTCCGTGAGCTTGCCGAACAGCAGGTGCTCACGGAACGGCGATCGGAACGTGCCGTTGTACTTGCTCAGGTTGACGGTGTCGAGCGCGGCGAAGCCGGTAGGCGGCGCACCAAAATCCACGCGATTCGACCGATTCTGGATGTTGCCCTCGTACGAGGCGAAGACGTGCAGCTTGTCCTTGATGATCGGCCCACCGATGCTGATCGCGGTGAGCGTCCGGTTGTACGGCGGCTTGGCGAACGTCGACGGCACGCCCTTCGCCCGCGCAGTGCTGTCGGCCACGCGCTTGTCCTTTCGCTGAAGACTGTCGAGCTGCACCATGCTGGCATTCTGATAACCGACCAGCACGTTCCCGCTCCATTCGTTCGTGCCCGATTTCGTCGTCGCCGTGATGATCGCGCTCGACGCCTTCTGGTACTCCGCCTTGAAATTCTGGCTGATGACGCGGTACTCCTGAATCGCGTTCTGCGGGAAGGGGTTGCCGCGGCTCGCATCCTGGCCGGCGACGCCCCCCTTCGTCAGATCGTTCTTGAGGCTGGTCCCGTCCACGAACACGTTGATCGAATTGGGCGATTGTCCGTTCGCCTGGATCGTGCGGAAGTTCGTGCTGTTGACCCGGTCCTCGGACACGGTGATGCCGGGGGCAAGCGACGCGAGCTCCAGGAAATTGCGACTGGAACTGGGCAGGCTGTTGATCTGCGTCTGCGTCACGTTCGTCGCAACTTCGGACGTTCGCGTCTCGATCCCGGGCGTGCCGAGCACCTGCACGCCGGCTACCTGTTGCGCGGTTTGGACGAGTGAGAAGTTCTGGAGTGAGGTCGCGCCAATCTTCACGATCACGCGCCGCGTCTGCGCGGTCATGCCGATGCGACGCACGGTCATGTCGTACGTCGCCGGCGTCAATCCGGGAAGCACGTAGAAGCCGTCGGCGTGGGTCGTCGTCGCCCGCTGCACACCGCTCTCGACGTTTTTCGCGATGACCTGCACATCAGGGAGCACGGCGCCGCTCTGGTCGGACACGAATCCCCTGATCGTGCCGGTCGACGTCTGCCCGACCGCTGGCGCCGCGGCGTGAACCAGGAATGCAAACGCCACAGCGACGCTGGTCAGCGATCGCGAACCAATTCGAGTGCTCATACTCGCGTCCTCCCTGAGTGTTGAACGGGCAGTGCCAGTCATGAAATCGCTAGCCTCAGTGTGGCCAGTCAAGAGGCGAGAACGCGATCGATGAATCTTTGCGGTGCTCGTCCGCGGGTCGGCACCCATCGGCACGCGCGACCTTCGTCACGCGTACCGTCCCCCTCGCACCCGAAACCGGTCGTCCGCGACTCTCGTACTTCCTGCATGCCCGTCGCCCTTCCCGCCGCCATCTGCATCGGCCTCGACGCCCTCCGCACCAATCGGCTCCGAACGCTCCTCTCGACCCTCGGCGTCATCATCGGCGTCGCGTCACTCGTCGCGGTGCTCTCGCTCGGCGACGGAATGGAGCGAATGGCGCGCGCTGAAATCGAGCGCACGACCGACGTGCAGACGGTCAGCGTGTCGTCCAAGACCTCGGAGGTCGTCGACGGCGAGCGGTATCCGGTGCGCGGCTATCCGATCTTCACACTCGCCGACGCCCGCGACGCGGACGATCAGATCGCGCGCGCGAGCGCGGTGTCGCTCGTCGTCACCGGCTCGGCGACGATCGAATCGCCAATCACCGGCGGGCGCCGCAGCGTCGGAATGAACGCGACGCTCGCCGACGCCGACCGATTCATGAGCCTGTCGATCGCCGACGGCCGGTATTTCACGGCGGCGGAAGAAGCCCGTGGCGTACCGGTCGTCGTGCTATCGAATCGATTGGCGCGGGAACTGGCGCGCGGACGCAATCCCGACGTCCTGCTGCAGCAGACGGTGAACGTCAGCGGGACGCCGCACCAGGTGATCGGCATTCTCGCGGCGTACGAGGGTGAGCGCCTGCTCAACGCATACGTCCCGTTCTCGAGAGCCCACGAAGTCTTGCGTCTCACCTCGGCCAGCCAGCCGCCCGTGTTGCTCGTCCGCGCGCGCACGCTCGAGGAAGTCCGCGCCGCACGCGCCGACGTCGAGGATTGGATCGCCGAGCGATATGGCCAACGCGCCAGTCGCGTGCTGGTGCAAACGTCGGATCAGCGGCTCGCCCAGGCGACGCAGGGTGTCTTCATCTTCAAGCTGTTCATGGGCGCGATCACCGGGATCTCGCTGCTCGTCGGCGGGATCGGGATCATGAATGTGCTGCTCGCATCGGTGACCGAACGCACGCGCGAGATCGGCGTGCGCAAGGCCACCGGCGCCCGCCGCGTCGACATTGTGATGCAGTTTCTCGTCGAGTCCGTGGTGATCAGCGGACTTGGCAGCCTGGTGGGCGTCGCGCTCGGGCTATCGACGTCGTTCGCCGTGGTGGCGCTCATTCGTGCCCGCGCGCGCACGATCTTTCTCGATGCCACGTTCTCCTGGTCGACGGTGCTCGTGTCAGCGCTCGCCGCCATTGCCATCGGTCTGATCTTCGGCACCTATCCGGCTCGACGGGCCGGCCGCTTGAGTCCCATCGACGCCATTCGGCACGAGTAGAACGACTCCGCGGGTTGTCCTTACCCTTCGGGACCTCTCCGCGCCGGCGGCGCCTCGATCTTCACCGCGTCTTCCGGCGTCGCCCCCGGTCTCACCTCGGTATGACGGATTCGGCCGCCGAGCAGCGCCGTGTACACCATCATCCCGGTCACGATCACGTTCCCGAGCAGAAGCACGAGGGCCCCACCGAGCGGTATCGCCCGATTCCGCCAGAAGATCAGAGCTCCGAGCGCAAGCACGCCGACGATGCTCGCCGCGATGAACGACGCATCGCCCATTTCCTCGTGGTCGTGGACCATCGAGCGAACCACGCCCGGGAATCCGCGGATCGCGTGTTGTGCCGATTCTCCGGTAAGATCCGCAACGACCGCCGCGAGCGCGCTTCCGACAAGCACGATCAACGCGGTGCGGCGCAGTACGTCTGGCGCCCAGAAGAAAGACGCGACCAGAAGCGCAAGTGCGAAGAGCGATCCGAGCACCGGTGCGTGGTTGACGAGCAGGTGAATATGGACGCCGGTGAGCGGCATGACGTGCGCAGAGCCTCGTTCGAATTACGCGGTGAGATTCACGATACGGCGCGGCGCGGCGACGCTGGCGCCGCAGGCACTTCACGGCGCGCGAATACCTCGCCCGGCTCCCACGGCGTCCCGAGTCGCGCGAGCAGCAGGTGGTCGACACCATACCAGCCGGCAATGCGCCATGCGAGCACCAGGAACAGCTCGAGCACGAGGAGGAGCGGGTTGGTGCTCACCGTGCCGGCAAAGAGATAGTTGACGTTCATCAACGCGCCGAAGAACGCGGCGACGCCCGTGAAGATGCCGAGGATGAGCGCGATGCCAACGAACAGTTCGCCGTAGGCAACGGCCTGCGAGAATGCGCTCGCGTGCGGTGCAGCCACGTCCCGGAGAAAGGTCGCGTACCAGCCGGTGACATCCGGGTGCGGGCCCGACGATTTCTGGAGGGCGCCCGCAATGAACCCGCGCAAAGCCGTTCCCGCCGAAGGACCGACCCACGCCGGATTGTTCAATTTTTCCCAACCGGCGTTGAGCCACTCCCAACCCACATACAGCCGGACGAGCAGCCAGAACCAGGCGACCCGCGTGTCGGCGAACAGGAAGCGAGCCGCCGGCGGCTCGGAAATCTGAATTGAGTGGCTCGCCATCGTTGCTCCTGTCCCCAAAACCGTCGGCGGCTCGAGAAACGATCGGGTGGGAGGCATGATGCACGCCAAGACTGGGCGGATGTGCGGTCTTTTATCCGGGAGATATTGCCAACTCAATATCATCCGGATATAATTGAATCATGTCCAACCAACAGCCAGAGCAAACCATGTACACCGCATTCGCAGGACAGCGCCAGATCGCGTCTGGTCCACGCGCTATTATCTTGACAGCTGTGAAGCAGCATTTGGACAGCATCGATGAACTAGTTCAGATATTTGAGGATGATACCGGGAAACAGATCGATTTCGACTTCCGCGGATCCCTCGACGACGTACTCGAGCGCGAGCGGGCGATCTCGGCGAGGGCTCGTCCTGGCCGGCCCAAACTCGGCGTCGTGGGACGCGAGGTCTCACTCCTTCCCCGACACTGGGAATGGCTCGAGGAGCAGCCGAACGGGATCTCGGCAGCCATCCGCCGTCTCGTCGATGAGGCCAGAAAGCGGGAGCCGGCGGCTCAACGAGCCCGCCGACTGCGCGACGGTATTTCGCGTTTCATGTGGTCGATGGCCGGAGACCTCCCGAACTACGAGGAGGCCGCCCGCGCGCTCCACGCCGGCGACCAGGCCACGCTCGAGGAGCTGGTGAGCGCGTGGCCGGCGGACGTACGAGCGCACGTCCTTCGACTGGCCGCAAAGGCGGCTGAGGTTGCAGCGGGAGGTTGACCCGTCCCCGGCCCTGAGGTCGCGACTTGGCAAGTCGCCATCTCAGGGCTTGCCTTTTCACTATTTGTTCTACAAAATAGAACAATGCGACCACGCTCTCTCGGCACACTCGAGTTGACCGTCCTGCTCGCCGTCGCTCGGCTCGCCGACGACGCGTACGGTCTCGCCATCCGGCGCGACGTCTCGAGCCTCATGCGGCACGACTACTCCGTCGGCGCGATATACACGACTCTCGAACGCCTCGAGGCCAAGGGCCTCGTGTCGTCGCGGACGACTGATCCCACACCGAGGCGCGGCGGGCGCGCTCGACGACACTTTTACCCGACCGCGGCAGGCCGCCGCGCATTGCAGGAGGCACAGCGCCTTGCCACGTCCGCATGGTCGGGAGTCGGAACCTTCATCGCACCGGAGCCGACGTGACCACACCACCACGCAGCATCGAATGCTGGCTCGAAGCCCTGGGCGCCGAGCCGGGCTTCCGCGATAGTGTCCTTGGCGATCTGGCTGAGGAGTTTGTGTCGCGGGTCGACAGCGATGGCGAGAACAGCGCAGACAACTGGTATCGGCGCGAGGCGCTCCGCGTCGCGCCGCACCTGCTGTGGAGTTGGATGCGTCGCCTGAGGGTTCGCGGCGCGGTACAGTTGGTTGGTGTGATGGTCTCCTCGTATGTTACGCTCCTCATGCTGGGCCTGCTGGTGGGAGGGATTGGCTACGGAGTCTTGAGAATCCTCGGACTGCCGACCGAATACCACCTGCCTTGGGGCAATGCCGCTGCCGCGTCGATGCTGCTCGCCGGTTCGCTCGTCTTCGGCACGCTCATTTCGGCACTCAGCGGTTACATCGCGTCGCTGCTCGGCAACGAAGCGCCACTCGCGAGTGCCGTCGCCTACGCCGTCGTTTGGGGGCTGATCGAGGTCGTGGTGGCAATGCTCGCGTCGGGCTTTCCGCTCTGGTATCGCTGTGCGATGCCGGTCGTTGTCGTCATCGGCACGACGGCAGGAGGAATGCTGCGAGTGAATCGTTTGCGAGCGCCATCGAGCGTCGCAGTCCCGAGCTGAGTCCGAGCGGCGGCTCGGCCGCTCGGCCGCTCGGCGCTCGGCCTTCTCGCCGACGGTACGTTTTCGCGCATGACCCACATTGCATTCCTCGGAACGGGCCTCCTCGGGAGTGCCCTCGCCGAGGCCTCAGCCAAGCGCGGCGACCAGGTCACCGTCTGGAATCGCACGATCGACAAGGCGCGGCCGCTCGAGCAGTTCGGGATCCGAATCGCGCTGACACCGGCCGACGCCGTGCGCGGCGCCGAGCGCGTGCACCTCGTGCTCAAGGATGACGCCGTCGTCGAGGAGGTCGTTGCCGCGGCGCGTGCCGGACTCGCGGCGGAGTCGATCGTCGTCGATCACACGACGACGCTTCCCGCGCGCACGGCAGCTCGCGCGACACGGCTGATCGCGGAAGGCGTGAACTATCTGCACTGTCCCGTATTCATCGGACCGGCCGCGGCACGTGCAGGCTCCGGAACGATCCTCGTGTCCGGTCCACGCGCGCTGTATGACCGCGTGCGCGATGGGCTCGCGCGCATGGCGCAGCGCGTCGAGTACTTCGGAGAGCGGCCCGACCTCGCCGCTGCATACAAGCTGTGCGGAAACGTGCTGATCGTTGGCGTGAGCGCCGTCGCGGCCGATTTCTTCGCCGTCGCCGCCGGCGCAGAGCTCACGCCGGCCGACGCGATCCGGCTTCGCGACATCGTGAATCCACCGATCCTGTCGGCGCGCGCCGAGAACATGGTCGCAGGCCGGTTTGCATCGAGCTTCGCGCTGACGATGGTGCGGAAGGACGTCGGATTGATGCTCGAGACCGCGGGGTCGCGCCCGCTGGCGACGCTGCCCGCTATCGCGAGCCGCGTGGATGCGCTGATTTCGCGCGGACACGGGGCGAACGATCTCGCGGTCATCGGCGTCGATTCGGTGAGCTAGGCGCCCGGTCGGGCTCGGCGTCAGCGAATCGCCGCTTGCGACGGCGAGGTAACCTCGTCAAATCACATGGTGCACGGCCCGCAAGCATCGGCCGTGGTCGCCGCCTCCACCTGCAGGCGACGGCTCTTCCCTCCCCAGGAGCCACCATGCAGAGATTCCTGTGCCGTGTCGCCATCGTTGCGATCGGCATCGTCGCTGCCGTTCCCTTCCCCGTGCACGCACAGGGACGCGGTGCCCAGCGTGATCCAGTCCTCGTCGCCCGGCGTGACTCGCTCGAGAAAGCACTCGAGTCAATCGCCGTCATCGATCGGAAGTTGATGATCCCGATGCGCGATGGCACGCGCATGCAGTTCGACGTGTATCGACCCAAGAGCGCGACGGGCGGCGTGCCGGCAATCTTCGTTCGCACGCCGTACAACATGAATTACTGGGACATTTCACTCGGCGCGCCGGCCGACATGTCCGCGCAGCTCGAGGCGGTGAAGCGCGGCTATGCGTACGTCGGCGCCAACGAGCGGGGACATTTCTTCTCCGAGGGCAACTACGACATCCTCGGCCCGCCGCTCACCGATGGCGTCGATGAGATTCAGTGGATCTCGTCGCAGCCGTGGTCGAATGGCAAAGTTGGACTGATCGGCTGCTCGTCGACGGCGGAGTGGCAGATGGGCGTCGCGGCACAGGCGCCCAAAGGGCTCGCGGCTATCATCCCCCAGGGCTTCGGCGCGGGCGTTGGACGCGTGAAGCCGTACTACGAGCAAGGCAACTGGTACCGCGGCGGCGCGGTGCAGATGCTCTTCATCGATTGGCTGATGGGCGAGCAGAATCAGGTGCGGCCGATGTTCCCGGCGAACGCCTCGCAGGAAGAGCTGATTCGGGCGGCCAAGTCGTTCGACCTGGCGCAGCATCTCCCGCCGGCCGACTGGGCCAAGAACTTCTGGTACCTGCCGGAGCAGGATCTGATCAAGAATCTCGACGGCCCGCGCGGCATCTTCGCCGACTCCATGCCCGGCATCGCCACGGGCGGCGCGATGATCAAACGCGCACCCAACGATCCGGCGTGGTATCGCGGCGGCCTGTTCCACGACGACATGAAGATCAACGTTCCAGGACTCTGGTTCATGTCCTGGTATGACGTGTCCGTGGGGCCGAACCTCGCGACGTACAATCATGTGCGCGCGACGGCAGATCCAACGGTCGCCAACCAGCAGTACGCGATCATCGCGCCGACGCTGCACTGCTCGTACACGCGGGCCACCGAAAACACGATCGTCGGCGAGCGGAGCGTGGGCGACGCCCGGTACAACTACGCGGCGCTCACCTACGGCTGGTTCGACCACTTCCTCAAGGGCGAGTCGAACGGGCTGCTCGATACGATGCCCAAAGTTCGCTACTACACGATGGGCATTAACAAGTGGCAGTCGTCGGACACCTGGCCGCCCCGGGGCGCGCAGGGGATGACGTTCTACCTCTCGAGCAACGGCAAGGCGAACACGCTTAACGGCGATGGCGTGCTCACCATGACGCCGCCGTCCTCGGACAAGCCCGACAACTTCGCCTATGACCCGATGAATCCGGTGTCGTCGCACGGCGGCAACGTGTGCTGCCAGGCGAATGCCCTGTCTGGTGGTGCATTAGATCAGCGCGAGATCGAAGCCCGGCCGGACGTCCTCGTGTACACGAGCGAGCCACTCAAGGAAGGCATCGAGGTGAGCGGACCGATGGAGTTCACGACGTACGTGTCATCGGATCGCAAGGACACCGACATCACGATCAAGGTGATGGACGTGTATCCCGACGGCCACGCGTACAATCTCGACGAAACGATCCAGCGCCTCCGGTACCGCAACGGCTACGACAAGCCGATCGAGATGATGGAGCCTGGCAAAGTGTACAAGGTCGCGCTGCAACCGATGACGACGAGCAACTTCTTCGAGGCGGGACATCGCATTCGCATCGAAGTGTCGAGCTCGAACTTCCCGCGCTTCGATCGCAACATGAACACGGGCGGGAAGAACTACGACGAGACGACCGGGCTCGTCGCGCACAACACGATCCACCATTCGAAGCAGTATCCGTCGCAGCTCAAGATCACGGTGGTGAAGCGGCCGGCGGCGGCGGATCGGTAGGGCGGCGGGCGGCGGGCGGCGGGCGATTCAGGGGACTCTGAATCGCTCGCCGCGCATCACTCGCGACGTGCGCCGGCGCCGCTACCGCTTCATCGTTTTGCCGCCGAGCGTTGCGGCGAATAGCTCGAATAGAGTTTCCCAATGGCGTTCGGTCGCCACGGGATCGTGGGCGGGTGTGTCCGACGGCACCCAGCCGTGACGCGCCGGATACGTCGCGATGACGTGATCCACACCGGCTTCGGTGAGCGCGCGTTCGAGCCGCTCCTTCTGCACGTCATCGAAGCTGCGGTCCTCGATCGCTCCGGCCACGTAAACGCGCGCTCTGATTCCCGGCGCGAGGCGGTGGGGGCTGTCCGGCGCGTCGGTGGCGAGACCGCCGCCATGATACGAGGCAGCCGCGACGACGCGATCACCTAGATGTCCGGCGGCGTACAGCGACAGCCGGCCGCCCATGCAGTATCCGGTGATGCCAATTCTGTCATGTCGTACGTTCGGCTGCGCGTCGAGGTGTTTCAGAAATGCCTGCGTGTCGCGCATCACGTTGGCGGCGCTCGCCGATGGTATGATCCGCGTCATCAGATCGGCGCGTGCTGTCGGGTCGGAGAACGGATCCACTCCATGCTCGGCTTTGTAACCGACACGATAGAACAGGTCGGGGAGCAACGCATAGTATCCGGCACTCGCGATGCGCGCGGCGATGTCGAGCAGCGACCTGCGCATGCCGATGCCGTCCATGAACACCAGCACGGCGGGCCAGGGCCCCGGCCCATCGGGAGCGAACGCATGTGTGGAACAGCGGCCGTCCTGCGTCTCGATCTCTTGAGCGGAGTATTGCATTCGGGTATGTGAAGTCGCCTGATCGTCGAGGAAGATAGGACCAAGGCGCTCGGCTGTGCACGCCATGCAGCACGGCGACTCGTTGCCGAGCGGCGGTCTACCGCACACCGGGAGCACCGTTCAGATTAGCCGGTCCGTTTTCGCGACCCTCATGCCCGAGCTACGCGCGCAACTTCAAACCGCTCTTGGGTCCGCGTACGAGCTGCAACGCGAGCTCGGCGGCGGCGGCATGTCGCGCGTCTTCCTCGCGCGCGAATCGGCCCTCGGTCGCGACGTGGTAGTGAAGGTCCTGCACCCCGAGCTGGCGAGCGGCGTCAACAACGATCGCTTCAAGCGCGAGATCCAGCTTGCGGCGCAGTTGCAACATCCCCACATCGTACCGCTGCTCGCGGCCGGCGAGATCGACGGACTGCCGTACTTCACGATGCCGTTCGTCCCGGGGCGATCGCTTCGCGAGCGACTGACCGAACAGCCCAGGCTTCCGGTCAACGAGGCCGTGGACGTTCTGCGCGACGTGGCCCGCGCGCTGGCATATGCGCACGGCCGCGGCGTGATCCACCGCGACATCAAGCCCGACAACGTGCTCCTCGCGCAAGGGTCGGCGACGGTGACCGATTTCGGAGTCGCGAAAGCCGTGAGCGCGGCACGCGACGGCAAGTCCACTGCGCTGACGAGCGTCGGCATGTCGATCGGCACTCCCACGTACATGGCGCCGGAACAGGCGGCTGGCGATCCGGGCACCGACCATCGTGCCGACATCTACGCCTGGGGCGTGTTGGCGTTCGAGATGCTGGCCGGCGGGCCGCCATTCCAGTACGACTCGCCGCACAAGTTGCTCGTCGCGCACATCAGCGAGGTGCCGCCGGCCCTCGCTGAACTTCGTCCGGACTGCCCCGCGGATCTGAGTGTCCTCGTCGCGACCTGTCTGGAAAAGGATCCCGACGCCCGCCCGCAGCAGGCAACCGATTTGCTGCGGGCGCTGAGCGGCGCCACGACGCGCACGAGCACGGCGGCGCGCGAGCCTGTCGCCGCGATCGGAGTCGTCGCGCGGCGAGTGCTCGCCAGGGCGCTAGCCGTCTACGCAGCCGTGTTCCTCGTCACCGCCGGGCTCGCGCAGGTCGCGGTCAGTACGATCGGTTTGCCCGACTGGGTATTCCCCGGCACGCTCGTGCTGCTCGCGCTCGGACTCCCGCTCGTTCTCGTCACGGCGTTCGTCCACCATGGCACACGCGCGGCGTGGCGGCGCGCGGTGCTGGGCGGACTCGCCGTGCTCGGCGGATTCGCCGCGCTCGTCGTGGGATTCATGCTGCTGCGGTCGTTCGGAATAGGGCCGGCTGGATCGCTCCTCGCCAAGGGCATCATCAAGGACCACGATCGCGTGCTCGTGGCCGACTTCGACGCGCCATCGACCGACTCGACACTCGGCGCGGTTGTGAGCGAGGGGGTTCGCGCCGGGCTGGAGCAGTCACGCGCGGTCACCGTCCTTCAACCGTCGGCCATCACCGCGGCGTTGCAGCGGATGCGACTTGCCGCGTCCACGCGTCTCGATGTCGCGACGGCGCGGGACGTCGCCGAACGCGAGGGCGCCAAGGCGATCGTGAATGGAAGTATCAGGTCGGTGGGCGCGAGCGGGAGCTACATCCTTACCCTCCGGCTGCTCGCCGCAGCGACGGGCGACGAGCTCGCGAGCTATCAAGTGGCGGCAAGGGATGCAACGGGATTGATCCCGGCGATCGACAAGGCGACGCGTCGCCTGCGCGGCAAGCTTGGCGAATCGCTCAAGAGCGTTCGCGACGCGACGCGGCTCGAGCACGTGACGACTTCGTCACTCCCGGCGCTTCGCAAATACACCGAGGGCGTGCGGGCGAACGCCGAGCAGAATTATCCTCGGGCCATGGCGGCATTCGAGGAGGCGATCCGGCTCGACGGCAGTTTCGCGCTCGCGCTCCGGGGCGCCTCCATGGTGTACCGCAACGCCGGCACGCGGCCGGAGTACGCGGACTCGCTCCGCCGGAGCGCATTCGAGCTGCGCGACCGGCTGCCTGACCTGGAACGGGCACTGGTCGAGGCGACCTATTACAGCGACGGACCGCACACCGACCGCGCAAAGGCGCTCGCCGCGAACGAGCGCGCGCTCGAAATCGACCCGCGATCCGTGTC
>DATJHY010000188.1:0-18432 GCA_035493635.1 Gemmatimonadaceae bacterium
GCTCGCCGGCAAGGAAACGGTCGCCGAAGGTGTGGCCACCACCGCGAGCGCGCGCGCTCTCGCCGAAGAGCGCGCCGTCGACATGCCGATAGTCGAGATGGTGCATCGTATTCTGTTCGACGGCCACACCGCACGCGACGCTGTTCCCGAGCTCATGGCACGCGAACTTCGACCGGAGCAAGACTTATGACTCCTTCCTCGTCGTCTGACCCGGTTCAGGAATTCTTTTCGATTGGAGAAGTCTGCGACTTGACCGGCCTCAAGCCGCACGTGCTGCGCTACTGGGAGAGCCAGTTCCGATTCCTCAGCCCGGCCAAGAATCGGTCTGGCAACCGCGTCTACCAGCGCCGCGAAGTGGAGTTGATCAATCTCGTCAAGCATCTGCTCTACGACGAGAAGTACACGATCGAAGGCGCCCGGCAGAAGGTGGACGAGCATCGCAAGAATGGTGATCTCAAGGCGGTGGCGCGCGGGGCGCTCACGCTGCAGACGCTCGAGTCGTTCGAGGTTGAGCTGAAGGAGCTGATCACCACGCTCGATTCGTCGGCGATCGCCGACTGACGGACCGTGCGACTGCTGCTGACGAACGACGACGGCATCCTGGCGCAGGGCCTCGAGTGCCTGCGTGCCGCCGCCGAACCGCTCGGCGAGGTCACCGTCGTCGCTCCGGATCGCGAGCAGAGCGCCACGAGTCATTCGCTGACGCTGCATCACCCGCTGCGACCGATCCGGCGTGGAGAACGCCGCTGGCAGGTCGACGGCACGCCGACCGACTGCGTGATGCTCGCGATCGAAGCGTTGATGCCGGAGCGCCCGAATTTCGTGCTGAGCGGCATCAATCACGGGCAGAACATGGGCGAGGACGTTCTGTACTCCGGGACCGTGGCGGCCGCGATGGAGGGACTGGCGCTCGGCGTACCGTCCATTGCGATCTCGTTCGCGGGCGGCGATCTTCGCGCGGACGTGAGCCAGCTGCACGAGCAGGTGAAGGTCCTTTCGCCGCTGCTCAAGCACCTCACGTCGCTGCCCGATTTTCCACGCGATACGCTGTTCAACGTCAACCTGCCGCCGGTCGCCGCTGGCCAGGTCAGGGGCGTGAAGCTCACGCGCCTTGGCCGCCGCGTGTACTCCGAGTCCGTCGCGCCAATGAAGGATCCATGGGGTCGACAGATCTACTGGATCGGCGGCGGCGAGATCAGCTGGACGGGGGAGCCGGATTCCGATTTTCGCGCGATCGAGGACGGCTACGTCTCGGTCACGCCGCTGCACCTCGACCTCACGCACTACGACGTCCTGAAAGGAGCGGAGCGTTGGTGGAAAGACCTGTAGACGGTGGCGGCGAGCTGCGTGGCGCAAGACAGCGCCTCGTCGACACGCTGCGCGACAAGGGCATCCGAGATCTCTCGGTGCTGCGCGCGGTCGAGATGACTCCGCGCCACGCGTTCGTCCCGACCGGGCTTCGACATCGTGCGTACGAGGACTCGGCGCTGCCAATCGGGAACGGGCAGACGATCTCGCAGCCGTGGGTACACGCGCGATACCTCGAGCTCCTGCGGCTCACCGGGAAGGAGCGCGTCCTCGAGGTCGGCACGGGTTCCGGATATCAAACCGTGCTGCTCGCGCACCTCGCGGCGCAGGTCTTTTCGATCGAGCGAATTCCGGCGCTCCTCCAGCAGGCGCGCGACAACATTCAGCGGACGGGCGTGAACAACGTGT
The DNA here is from genome assembly GCA_035493635.1 of Gemmatimonadaceae bacterium. GTDB lineage: Bacteria > Gemmatimonadota > Gemmatimonadetes > Gemmatimonadales > Gemmatimonadaceae > JAQBQB01. Next base: position 1,717 of record DATJHY010000188.1, read on the forward strand.
CGCTGCTCATGGGCGATGGCAGCATCGGCTGGCGCGAGTACGCGCCGTACGACGCGATCCTCGTCAGCGCCGGCGCGCCGTCGATTCCGCAGCCGCTGCTCGACCAGCTCGCCGAAGGCGGCAGGCTGCTGATCCCGATCGGTGACCGCGACGAGCAAAAGCTCGTGGTGGCCGAACGGAAGAATGGCCGGATCGAGATGCACGACGAGGCACCGGTTCGGTTCGTGCCGCTCGTCGGCCACCACGGCTGGACGCCGGCAGGAGGTACGGGAGCGGGGACGGGTGGGACGGGGGGGACGGGCTGATGCGACTCCACGTCCTGGTGCGCGGCCGCGTGCAAGGCGTGGGGTTCCGCTGGTACGTGCGTGAAGCAGCGCGAGACCTCGGGCTCGCGGGTTGGGTTCGCAATCGGCCCGATGGCGCGGTCGAAATCGCGGCCGAAGGCGACGCACCGAGGGTCGAACGACTGCGCGATATGTTGCGCGCGGGGCCGAGCGGCGCGAGCGTCACGGCGGTCGACGACCTTGCAGACGAGTCGCCCGACGGAGAGCAGGCGATGGGGCGGCCTTTCACGATCGTGAGATGATACGATGCCAGAGCTCGACACATCCGATGACATTGCGCAGCGCGTTGCCGCGCTGATTCGAGACATTCCGGACTATCCCAAGCCTGGGATCGTGTTCAAGGACATCACGCCGCTCCTTGCCGATGCGGCGGCGTTCGGCGCCGTGACGCGCGCGATGGCCGAGCCATTCACGAACGACGGGGTCACGCACGTCGTGGCCATCGAGAGTCGCGGATTCATCCTGGGTGGACCGATCGCGCAGCACCTGGGCGCCGGGTTCGTACCCGTGCGCAAGCCGGGGAAGCTTCCGTCCCAAACCAGGCGCGAACAATACGAGCTCGAGTACGGCGTCGACGCCGTGGAGATCCACGCTGACGCGACCGATCACGAAGGGCGCGTGCTGATCGTCGACGACGTGCTCGCGACGGGTGGAACCGCGCTCGCGACCTGCCGGCTCGTCGAGTCTCTCGGCTCCAAGGTCGTTGGGTTCTCGTTCCTGATCGCGCTGTCGTTCCTGCCGGGCGTGGGGCGATTGTCGGGGAGACCGTCGCGCGTGCTTCTCACGTACTGACGTGGCCCGGCTGCGTTCGCATGCATTCGCTCGTCCGTCGCTACATCAAGACCGCGATCGCGTTCCTGATCGGTGGACTGGGAATCGGCGGCTGGATGATCGTGCGGCGCGAGCTGTGGGGCGTGTACGCGACTGCCTACGAGACGAGCGCGCACTCGCATGCGATCTTCGTGGGCTTCGTGATGATGATGATTCTGGGCGTGGCGCTCTGGCTCTTTCCGCGACCGGAAAAGACCGACACGCGGTACCGGCCGGAGCTTGCCGAAGCGGCCTACTGGTTGTTGACCGTCGGCACGGCGACGCGCGTCATCGGCGAGCTGCTTCGCGTCTCGAGCTCGGCGCTCTGGCTGCGGCTGATCGTCGTGGCCAGCGGTCTCGCGCAGATCGCCGGCGTTCTCGTGTTCTTCTTCACCATGTGGTCGCGCATTCGCGGCGTGGGGAGCCAGGCGCGCGAAGCCAAAGGCGAACGATTCTGAACGATCTCCGTCGGAGACCTTCGTGCGGCTGACCCTCTACGTTGCGATCGGAGCGGCGCTCGGCGGCGTAGCGCGGCTCGGTTTGACCACCTGGGTGCAGCAGCGTGCCGGCGCGGATTTTCCCGCCGGCACCCTCGTGATCAATCTGACCGGCAGCTTTCTCCTGGGGCTGATCGTGCGTTCCGCGCTCCAGTCGACGGCGGTGAGTCCGGAGATGCGGGCGCTCCTGACGACCGGTTTCTGCGGCGGCTACACGACGTTTTCGACCTTCAGCTACGAGACCGCAGTGTTGCTCGAGGATGGCGAGTACGGCCGCGCGGGATTGTACGCCGGCGCGAGCGTGCTGGGAGCGCTCGTGGCCACGTTCGCCGGGTTCGCGCTGGCGGATTGGTTGCTCCGCGTGCGTGAGCGGATTTGACATCGACCGGGGGGCACCATGCACGGTTTCAAGGGCGAGCGGGTGTTGATGCGGATCCACATCGGCGAACGCGATCGGTACAACGGCAAGCCGCTGTATCAACAGATCGTGGAACTGCTGCGGGCCAAGCACTACGCCGGAGCGACGGTCTTCCGTGGGATCATGGGCTTTGGCCCGACCTCCAAGCTGCACACGGAGCGGTTTCTCGAGCTGTCGGTCGATCTGCCGATCGTGATCGAGTGTGTCGACACGGAAGAGAAGATCCAGGCGATCCTGCCGGAGCTCGACGAGATGCTTGGCGGTGGGCTGATCACGCTGGAGCGCGCGAGGGTGATCATGTATCGCCCCGAGATCACCTCGGGCAAGCGCCCGGAAGGGTGGTCGATCGATACCGGCGGGACTGGCGACGAACGTTGACTTGGCGCCTGGGGCATCGCGGTCGCGTGGCAGCGGATCAGGCGTTATGTTACCGGGCTACGGCCCGGAGGATCGGCGGGTCTGTTCGCGATTAACCCGTTTTGTCACGAATCCGACACAACCCGCGGCATTTCAACACGTTGCCCCTGTAGCTCAGATGGATAGAGCAGCGGTTTCCTAAACCGTTGGCCGCGTGTTCGAGTCACGCCAGGGGCACTCGCACCCCGAAATCAAATCGAGCTCATGACCAGCACACCCATAGAAAAACGAGAGTCCGCCGCCGATCGCGCGCAAACGCTGCTCGATTGGACGCGCGTCAATTCCACCGCGCTGTCCGTGGGCGCCGTCGTGGTTCTGGTCGCGGCGGGCGTCTACTGGTTCTACTCGCGGTCGCGTCAGATCCAGGCCGAGAACGCGGAAAAGGCGCTCATGAACGCCAAGCAGTCGATGAGCGCGGGCAACTTGCCGCTGGCGCAGAACGATCTTCAAACCGTGTTCTCGAAATACGGTTCGACGCCCGCGGGTGTCGAGGCGGCCATGCTGCTGGCTCAGCTCGATTACGATGCGGGCAAGTTTCAGGATGGCCTGACGCTCCTCCAAAAGGCGGCGGGCTCGAGCGCCGCGGCGAATTCCCGGGCGACGATCCTGAGCCTCGAGGGGGACGGGTACGCCCAGATGAAGCAGCTGCCCAAGGCCGCAAAGCAATACGAGGATGCCGCCGCGGCTGCGGCGACCATGCAGACCGAGCATGCGTTCCTTTTGGCCAAAGCCGCCAGGACATACGGCGACGCCGGCGATGTGGCCAAGGCGCGCCAGCTCTGGTCGTCGCTGGTCAACGATCCGAACACGCAGGCCGTCGCGTCCGAAGCGCGCGTACGGATCGGCGAGTTGACGGCGCAGCCCGCGAAAAAGTAGCGGCGGTCAATCCTGCGGCGCGTTCGTTCGGCGGTTCTTTATTTGTTTGCAGCATTGGGACAGTGTAGCGCCAGCATCGACTGGCGCTTTTCTGTCGCCTGCCGGCTTGTATTCGTATAAGATGTATTATGTAAACTAGCCTCGGGGAAAACTGTGGAGAACTCGATTCTCCACATCCAGGGCTTGTTGCCAGCGTCTGATCTAACCTTCCTTATGACAACGACTTGGATCAGATCTCCGCAAGTTGGCCCTGATACACGACGCGGCCTTCTCCAGCCAAGCTCGGTTGCCACGCTGCCCCACGTCGGTCGAGGCTGATTCTCAGGCACCGACCTGAACTGGTTTCGAGGTCAACTGGCGGCTTTGCCTCACTCCAGGCCGCCAGCATGATCGCCGCCGCGACGGCGCCGCTGCCGCAGGCCAACGTTTCCGCCTCGACCCCGCGCTCGTAGGTGCGCATCCGCCACCGACCGTTTGCCGCCGAGACGAAATTGACGTTGGCGCCGCGCGGAAAACTCGGGTGCGACCGCAGCGGCCGGCCTCGGCCGACCACATCCACGGCTGCCACGTCGCGACAACGAATGACCAGATGCGGGACGCCGACGACCGCAAACCCCATCCTGGACTCGCCAGGATCGAGCGGAATGCCGCCCAGTTCAGGCGATGTCTCGGTGACGGGCTGGATGTCGATCTCCGGGAGTCCGTGGCTCAGACGCGCCTGGACGATCCCACTGTCCGTCTCGATCGACATTCCATCCGGCCTCCCAGCCCCCAGCTCCACGGCGAGCCTGGTCGTACACAACGTCGCATTTCCGCAGAACTCGGCACGGCTCCCGTCGGCGTTCAGATACACCAGCCGCACGTCGGCGGTATCGGACCGCTCGAGGAACACGATTCCGTCGGCCCCGACGCCCGTGCCGCGGGCGCAGATCCGTGAAATCACTGCTGGCTCGGCAAGCTGGCCCGACGGGTCGTTTCTGGCGTCGACGACGACGAAATCGTTGCCCGACCCGCTCATCTTGTAGAACGCCCGGCCGCCTGGAATCACTGCTTTCCCTCAATTGTTGAGGCTAGAACTTCTTCGTGATGCCCCACCACCTGAGCCGCCAGACCATCCACACGGCTTCGCGTACGATGGACTTGGACATCTTGCTCGTCCCTTCGGTCCGGTCCACGAAAACGATCGGGATCTCCACGATGCGAAATCCGCGCTTCCAGGCGCGAAAGCTCATCTCGATCTGAAATGCGTACCCATTTGACTTAACTTTCGTCAAATCAATGGATTGAAGGACAGACGCGCGAAAGCACTTGAAACCGCCGGTGGCATCCCACACGGGAAGCCCCGTCACGAACCGGGCGTAGACGTTCGCGAAATAGCTCAACAGCAGGCGCCCGATCGGCCAGTTCACGACGGTCACCTTCCCCTCGCGATACCGCGAGCCGAGCACGAGGTCCGTCGATTGGATCGCGTGCAGGAAGTCCGGCAAGTGATTCGGATCGTGTGAGAAATCAGCGTCCATCTCGAACACGAAATCGTAACCGTGCTCGAGCGCCCAGCCGAACCCGGCGATGTACGCCGTGCCCAGACCCATCTTCCGCGGGCGCTTGAGAATGTGGACGCGAGGGTTGCCCGACATGATCCCTTCGACGATCTGGGCAGTGCCGTCGGGCGAACCGTCGTCGACGACGAGGACCTCGAGCCGTGGATCCTGGCCGAGGACCCGCTCGATCAGGCGAGCGATGTTCTCGCACTCGTTGTACGTGGGGACGATGACGAGAGCGCGCTCCAACTCCAGCGCGCTTTCCTGTGCCTCGAGAGCCAGAGTCGATGGTGCGGTCACGTTGTCTGAAGAGCCGGCCGGCGCCGGCGGTCGATCACCGCGCCCGCAATCCACAGGGCCACGGCGACGGCCAATGCAAACAATGTCACGAGCTTTCCCTTGCCGTACGCCGCATCGACGAATCGGAGGCTCACGCTCCGGCCACCCGCGGGCATGGCGACGCCGATCAGATTGTAGTCCATGCGGGCAACCGGCGCGGGCTTCCCGTCGACGGTGGCCTGCCATCCGGGATAGAAATTCTCGGAAACGATGAGCGCCTGCCCCGACGTCGCAGGCCGATCCAGACCGACGTCGATCGCGCCCGGTTCGTAGCGAGTCACGGTGGTACGCTGGCTGGGCGCTTCCGGCATTGCCTGGAGCTGCGTGGCGGCGATCGCCGACGCTTCGGGATCGACGATTGCGGCGCGAGTCGGATCGAAGCGGGCGTCTCGCACGGTTGCCAACGCTTGATCGTCTGGAGCCTTGACCATGCTCGTGGCGAGCCAGGACGCCGGATTGTCACCAGGGAGCTTGTAGAGATAGACCGTCGATCCCGCGGCGTTTTTGACGGGGCCCACGAGTTTCGTGAACGTGCCCTCGAGGTGCGCCTGCGACTGCAGCGTGGGCATGAGCGAATCGGGGAGCGTCGTGTACAGGTACTGGGCGTTCTCGTGACGCCAGATTACGGGGTCGAGCTGTGGCTCGAGCGGATATGCGGCATCGGGCGCTGGCTTCGACATCAAGAGCTCGAATCGACCGAGCTCGTTTCCGTGGTAGCCGAGCAGCGTGCGGATGTCGTGGGACATCAACCCATCGCCGTGAAACGCAGGATCGCCGAAGCTCCCTGGCAGCAGTTCCAACGTTATGACGCGGCCCGGCTCCTTGGCGCGGCGCACATAGTCGATTGCGGGGTCCGACGCATACAGCACCGAGGCAGGCGGCGAGAAGATCCAGTACAGACGCTCGATGGACCAGAGGTCCAGTGCTACCAGCGCCGCGAAACTCATTGCCGCCGCGCGAACGGCGAGTCGGCCGGTCGTCACGGCCCAGCACAAGCCGGCGGCGATCAGCAACACGAGTGCCGACCGCAACGCGCCGAACACGACGGCGCTCAGGTTGGCGGCAATGCGCTCGTCTGCCTGCAGGTCCGGCGGAAAGCCTGCGGCAATCACGTGCGCCATGTTCGTGAATGCCCCGCTCACACCCAGCACGGCGAGGACAACGGCGATGCCGGCCCACACCACGGCAAATCGCGGCGTGACGCGGCGAGCGAGTACGCGCTCGGCGCCGAGGCCCGCGAGCACCGCGACGCTGAACATGCTGGCGAACATCATCGTGCTCGGCGCACGGAAGTAGCGCGTGCCCGGCACGAGCGCGTAGATCAGCCGATAGAAGGGCGTGCTGCCGCCGAGCGCCCACAGCACGGACAGCACGAGCGTGATGGCCCAGAAGCGGCGAAACCCTTTCACGTTGGGCCGAAGCGTGGCCCCGGCCGCGGCCGTCGCGAGGACGATCACCGCGGCGCCGGCATATTCGCTGTGGAAGTGAATGCCGTTGCGCCCCCAATAGAGCTCGAGGATCCCGCTGAACTGCGGGATGAGAGTGTTGATCAGCTCCTCGATCGGCATCGAGAACGACGTCGCGAAGTCGTAGCCGCGTCCGCCCACGCGCGGCGACCAGGGGACGTACTCGCGGACGGGCAGAAACTGAACGGCGCCGATCAACGCGCCGATGATCACCGCGCCGAGTGCAAATCCGAGCCGCCGAATCGCGACACGGCGGTCCAGCGTCCCTGCCCCGCTATCAGCAAACGCTAAATACAGCGCGAACGCGCCGGAGACGAGCAGCAGGTACTGCACAAGCTGAGGATGCGGGCTGAGCACGGCCATCCCGATCGTGACGGCGAGCGCGCCCCACGCCCAGCCGCGGCCGTCGCGAATCCCGCGCACGAGCAGCAGTAGCGCCAGCGGCAGGAGCGCGCTCACGAACAGCTTGCCGTCGTGACCGGGCGAGGCGTAGGCCGCGATCGGGCCACTCAGCATGTACGCCAGGCCGCCGATGAGCGCTCCGAAAAACGAGACCGACCACGATCTGAGGAACAGGTACGTGAACAGGCCGGCGAGAAAGAGGTGGATGATGAATTCCCACGTCATCGCGTGGTCAGTGGGCATCACCATCCGGAGGAGGAACGTCGGGTAGAAGATGTCGCCATGCATCGCCGCGACGTACGGCAGCCCGCCGAGCAGATACGGATTCCACTGCGGAAAGCCATGGCCGCTTCTGAGCCAGTTCGCGGCGAACTCTCGGAACGCGTAGCCGGCCTTGTACTGGTCGCTGCGGACGTTGATCAGGAACTGGCCCGCGAGCGCCGGATACGCCAGCAGCATCGTGCTGACAGCGTACACGAGCGACGCCCACGCCGTTGCGAACCGCGGCGTGGCGGGCGCCACCTGGGTCGTGCGAACCGCCGGCTTGCCTTCAACAGTTCGTGTCGGAGCGGAGGCCATCTCGGATCAAGAAGCGTGATGTCGCGCGCGCGTGCCGCGCAGCAGATACACGAGCGCCGGAACGATTTCCAGAAGGGTCATCCACAGCCGGGCGGTGATCGCCACGACCGCGCCCTGCCCCACCGTCGCCAGCCCGAGAATCGTCAGCGCGTCGGTTTGCGTGATCTCGCGAATGCCGATCCCGGCGGGCAAGGCGAGAGCAAGATAACCGATCACGTACGACGACGCCCAGACAGCGATATAATCGGGCGGCGTGCCTCGAGCCTGGCCAAGAACGCCGAGCACGAAGGCCTGGAAGGCCAGGCCGTACAACGCCCACGCGATCAAGTTGCCGGCAAGTGACTGATAGACTGCCGTTCGGGGCAGCGCACCGATGGCGAGAGTACGCCCACTCAACCGGCGCAGCAGCCCGAGCACGCGTGGCATGAGAGACGGCAGCGCGAGAAGGCCGGCGATGAGCACCGCGGCGGCGATGAGCCCAAGCGCCGCGTTTCCGTACGACAGCCGGTTCATGGCGCTCCAGCCGGCGAGAAAGGCGACGACGAACCCGGTCGCGAGGTTGACGACGGTGTTGATCACAGCGGCGCCCGCGGCCGTCGCCGGTGACACGTTGCGCCGCCTCGCCAGCTCGGCGAACGCGCCGAGCTGCACGACGACGTTCCCCGGGACATAGCGCACGAGCGCGGAGGTGAACCAGATCGCGGCGGCGTCGGCGAAGCCGACGCGCTCTCCCCACTGCACGACCATGCGACGCCACGTTTCGATCAGAACGACGTAGGCGAGGAGAACGACGGCGCAGGAGACCGCGATCCAGTCCCACCGAGGGTGCACCTCGGTGGCCGTGCCCTGAAACCGTTTCCAGAGATCGACCAGTCGCAGGCCGACGAACCACAGGATGATCGCCGTGACGGCGATCTGCACGCCGAACCAGAGTCTACTTCGGCGAGCTGGCGATGGCGGATCGGTAGATGTCGGCGTAGCGTCGAGCAACCGACTCGGGGGCAAAGGTGGCGACCGCGTGGATGCGGCCGGCGGCGCCGAGCGACGCGCCATGGTCGTCACGCTCGAGGAGAGATACGATCGCGGCCGCCAACGCGCCGGCGTCGATTTCCTGGACGAGGATCCCGGTGCGGTCGTGCTGCACCACGTCCGGCAAGCCGCCTGAATCGAACGCGATGACCGGCGTCTCGCAGAGCTGCGCTTCCACGGCGACGAGGCCGAGTCCCTCGCCGACCGACGGAACGACGAGCGCCGCCGCGGAGCGGTAAAACTCCGTCAGCTTGCTCTGTGGAAGCGTCCCGTGCCAGCGCACACGGTCCGCGATGCCAAGCGCGGTCGCGAGCGATTGGAGCTCCGCGCGGTCCTCACCGTCTCCCACTACATCCAGCGCGACCGAGCGATTCGGGATCCGACTGAGCGCGTGCAGCAGCAACTCGATTCCCTTCTGCTTGTTCAACCGACCAACGAACAGGATTCGGTCGCGCGAGCGCTTGCCGCCCGGGGTGAACAGCTCGGTGGCGACGGGCATCGGCGCGACGATCGGCGCGGGCGCCGAAACGACTTGCCGTGCTTCGTCGGCGAGCCAGCGCGAGACGGCGGTAACGACCGCCGACCCGTGCATGACGTGGCGAAAGCCCGGCCGCGCGAACGCCACGCTGCGTGCGAGCCGAACGTCGCTGCCGTGCAGTGTCGTGACGAGCGGTTTGTTGGCCAGGCGTCCGAGCCAGGTGCCGACCAACCCGTTCGGAAACCACCAGTGGGCGTGGACGACGTCGGGCTTCGTCTCGCGGCGAGCGTGCACAGCGCAATTGAATTCCGCGCCGAGAAAGCCGAGCAACGTGACGCGCGCGCTCCACGACGCCTGCACCTGCGCGGCCATGGTTCCGGTGTACGCCAAAGTCTCGAATCGACGCGGCGCGTAGTGAAAGCGCGTCACCTGAACGCCGTCGAGCGTGGCGTGCGCCGGGAGATCGGGGCCCGACGGCGCGACGACGGTCGCCTCGATGTCTTCGTTCCGCAACGCCGTGGCAAGACGCAGCACGAACGAGCCGGGTGCGTCGCCGTCCTGGCGGGGAAAAGAGTGAGTGAGGAAGAGAACTCTCACGCGCGGGTCACCGTTGCGATCGATCGGTAGCGGCTTCGTCCAGCTGCCGGCGAATCTCGCGAAGCTGCGCGCGCTCACCGGCAATCTGCTCGCCGAGCAAGCCGGTGGCGAAGAAGACGCTGCCGAGGATCAGACACGTCTGAATGATGGTCCACACGGGGCGGATGCCGTACCCGCTGACGAAATACACGGCGAGGGCAACGATCCCCGCGAGCGCTCCAAGCGTGAACAAGCCCGCGCCGAGCATGCCGAAGAGCAGCAACGGCTTTCGACCGAACTTGAGCTCGAACCACACGGCGAGCATATCGAGCACGCCGACTGGAATGCGTGAGAGTCCAAACTTCGACCTGCCCGCGTGGCGTGGATACAGCGGGACCGGGATCTCCGTGACGGTGAAGCCCTGCGCCGCGGCGATGACGATCATGTAGCGATGCCAGTCGGGACGAATCGGCAGCTCATCCATGATCTCGCGGCGGTAAGCCTTCACCGAATTGAGATCGCGTACCGGGACGTGGAACAGCATCCGGCTCAAGCCGTTGTAGACGTTGGACACGAAGGCTTTTTCGTACACGCCCTCCTTGAAGCCCGTCACCATGTCCGCGTCGCCAGTCATGATCGGCTCGACGAGACGCGGGATGTCTTCCGGTTTGAACTGGAGATCGGCGGGATAGAACACTAGCACGCCGCCGCGTGCGGCGAGGTAGCCGGTGCGGAGCGCGTCGGCGATGCCCCGCCGCGCACGGTGCCGCGCCAGTCGCAAAAAGTCATAGTGCTTGGCGAGCTCGCGAAGGACGGTCCAGGTGCCGTCCACGCTGCCGTCGTCGATCACGACGACCTCGTAGCGGTACGGCGAGCTCGCGAACGCGGTGGCCGCCTGCTCCATGAACAGCGGCAGGTTCTCCGCTTCATCCTTGGCCGGCACGAGCACCGAGACATCGACCCCGGGCGCGGCGAGTTGCGCCGCGGTTCGCATCGCCAGCTGGTTCGTGGTGGAGTCTGGCATGTCGTACGGCGCGGGGAGAGGAGGAAGCCCAGTTCCGAGAGTCGATTGCCGTGCGCCGCCGGTCATACGCGTTTGCGCATGCGTGCCGACAGCACTCCCAGTTGATCGCGGTACTTTGCCACCGTGCGACGCGCGATCTGCACGCCGCTTTCCTTGAGAATGTTGACGATCGCCTGATCCGTGAGCGGGTGCTTGGGATCTTCATCGGCCACGAGCTTCTCGATCTGCGCCTTGATGCCGCGCGCCGACACGTCTTCACCGGCCGTGGTCGACAATCCGGACGAGAAGAAGAACTTGAGCGGCAGCACGCCGCGCGGCGTCTGCACGAACTTCTCGTTCGTCACGCGACTCACGGTCGACTCGTGCATGTTGATCACCTCGGCCACTTCGCGGAGCGTGAGCGGCTTGAGGTACTGCACGCCCTTCTCGAAGAAATCGCGCTGCCGGTCGACGATGTAGTTCATGACCTTGAGCATCGTCTGGCGCCGCTGCTCGATCGCCTGGATCATCCAGTTCGCGGAGTTGAGCTTGTTGGAGATGAACTCCTTGCTCTCGCCCTCGAACTTCTTTTTGTCGCGCGCGATCTCCTGGTAGGCGCGGCTCAGCTTGAGGCGCGGCAGGTTAGCGTCATTGAGAAAGACGTGATATTTGCCGTCGATCTTCTCGACGATGAGGTCGGGGATGATGTAGTTGTCGCTGGCGTCCGAGTACACGAGCCCCGGCTTGGGGTCGAGCTTCTTGATCTCGTCCGCCGCCTTTTGCACGTCGGCCGGGTTGATGCCGAAGCGCTTGGAGATCTCGCTCCAGCGGTGGGCGATCAACTCGTCGAAACAGTCGCGCACGAGGCGGAACGGCACCGACTGCTCGAGCCCCGCTTCGCGGAGCTGGAGCATGAGGCATTCGCGCAGGTCGCGCGCACCGACGCCCGGCGGGTCGAGGCCCTGGATGATGCGGAGCATCTCCTCGATTTCGACGGGCGTGTAGAGCGGCAGATCCTCCGTATCGCGCTCGACCGACTCGGCGGCCGTGACCACCGCGTCGTTGACGGCGTTCCGGAGATCGTCGAGCGTGCAGGCGAGGTAGCCGTCCTCGTTGATGTTGCCGACGAATTCATCGGCCAGGAACTGCTGGCGCGGCGTGAGGTCGAGCAGCGTGATCTGGTCGAGGAGGTGGTCGGAGAGGTCGCGCGTGTCGACGGTGACCGGCTCGTAGTACTCGCGCTCCTCGTGCTCTTCGCGCCGTCCGCCGGCATCGAAGCCGTCGAGGAGGATCTCCTCCCAGTCGATCTCGTCGTTGGTACTGGTCTTCTCCTCGACCGCCGCCTCGGCCTCCGTGGCTTCCTCCTCGCTCTCCTCCTCTTCCTCCTCCGGCTCGACCATGTCGAGGAACGGATTGTTGAGGAGCTCCTGCTTGAGGTGCTGCTGGAGGTCCAGAAGCGGCATGTAAAGCAGATCCATCGCCTGGTACAGGCGTGGATTGATCTTGAGCTCCTGCTTTAGCTGCGTGCTTTGGGAGAGTCCAGCTTTCATGAGACGGTCGCTGCTCCGACTGAGCCTTCATCGGCTTCCGAGAACCGGGCGCGGAGGCGCGCGGTGAGCGTGGGGCCGAGATAGATGTCAGCAACAGTATCGTCAAAGACGAGCTCGCGCACCGTCCCCGAGACCTTGACTTGTCCGTCGAACATGATGTAGGCGCGGTCTACGATATCCAACGTCTGCTCCACATTGTGATCGCTGATCAGCACCCCGATGCCCCGGTGGCGCAGGTTCCCGACGATCTGCTGGATGTCATGTACGGCGATCGGATCGACGCCCGCGAAGGGCTCGTCCAACATCATGAACTTGGGCTGCGTGACGAGCGCCCGGGTGATCTCGAGACGCCGCCGCTCGCCGCCCGACAGGGCGAAGGCTTTGTTGTGACGAAGGTGCTTGATGCTCAGCTCGTCCAGCAAACTCTCCAGCCGTGCGCGGCGCTCGCTCGCCGACAGGTCCAACGTCTCCAGGATCGCCAGGATGTTGTCTTCGACCGACAGCTTGCGGAAGATCGACGGTTCCTGTGACAGGTACCCGATTCCCCGCCGGGCCCGCTTGTACATGGGCATGGACGTGATGTCGACTCCGTCCATGAGAATCTTGCCCGCGAGCGGGTCGATCAGCCCGACGATCATGTAAAACGTCGTCGTCTTCCCCGCGCCGTTCGGCCCCAACAGTCCGACAATCTCCCCCTGTTGCAATCGAAGGGCCACATCGTTTACCACCCGGCGACGTCGGTACGCTTTGACGAGCCCGGTCGCCTCGAGAATGCTTCCGCCAACGACCGGCGTCGCACGCGGCGTCGCGGCGTGGGCGGCGTCGATGCCGACGCCGGCGTGCTCACCCGTCTCCCGCAGGGCGAACGCAATCGCCTCGCGTGTCCCGGCGATCTCGGTCCAGACGCGCTCGGCGAACCGAACCGTGCCGCCCGTCTGCAGGGTACTCGGCAGCGGCAACAGCACGCCGTCGGCGGCGAGGCGCGGCAATACCGATTGCGTCAGGTGATGGCGTACTTCGTCGAGGCTCAACCGACCCGCTTCGCGCTCGGCGTCGCGGCCCGTGGCGCGGAGCGCGGCGAGATAGTCGTCGCGGTATGTCTTGACCGCGGACTCGAAATCCGCGGTCCCGGAGGCATCGGCTGCGCTGATCAACGCGTGCAGCGCAAGTGCCGTCGACCGGTCACCGCGCGCGAGCTGGTCGACGAGCGCGCGGATGCGCGATGGCTCAATCGGAATGGTCACGGGTCGGGGGAGGACGTTTGGTGGAAGCGGGCGCCGCGACCGGCGGCGCGCCCGGCTTGGCCGGCGTCGGATTCTTTTGCGGCGGCGTCTTTGACTGAGGCGTTGTGCGCGCGCCAGGCGAGCCCGGGGGGGCGGCATTGGCGCGGCGTCCGGTGCTGTCGCTGCGAGGCTCGATGAACACCCCGTGCACGGAGTCGACCGTGGTTACCGTGGCGACCTTATTGGAATCGAAGTCGATCGTGATGATCCGCGCCGTCACGTAGTTCATCGCCGCGCGCCGCTCGGTGCTGTCGTTCGGCGCCATGTGGTAGAGCGAACTCGCATTGCCGGACGCCACGAGCTGTTTGATCCTGGGATTCCGCGACGTGTCCTTTGGCGCCGCGACCGTATCGAAGTGCGCGACGATCGTGTCGCCGTTGAGCCAGTCGGTCGTGTCGGGCTTTTCGACGATGAATCGATTGGTGTCAGGCTTCCCTTCGGCGAACGCCTTGTTCAAGGCGCGTACGAGCTGCACGCGCTGGCCGGGCATCGACACATCGAGGGAATCGGCGATCATGTTCTGACTCGGCGACACCACCCGCGCTCTGCTCGTCGCGCCCCAGGCGTACGCGTGATCGAGCAGCTCGTTCTTCACGCGGAGATCGATGGTGTCGGAACGCAGCGTCATCGAGTCGCTCACGGCGGTGGCATGCGCGCGAGCGATGACACGCTGCAGCTTGCGATTCTTCGAGAAGAGATCGATCAGGTCGCCGGTGAGCGTGAACGGACGCTCCTTCTTCCCCGTCAGCTTGGGGCCCCGCATCAGATGCATGAACTCCTTGTCCTCGTCGATCATCGCCGAGTCGCCGCTGGCGCTCATGTCGGGGCGCGTGATCGTGACCTGGCCGCCGCCATAGATCAAGCTCGCGCTGTCACCATCCACGAATACGGTGTTGGCGACGACTACGGTTGGCGGCAGCGTCTTTCCGGTCGAGTCCTTTTCGAGAATGTTGATCGTCGGCCGGCCGATGGCGTTCATCTGCGCCTTGGGACGCACGCGCGGCACGGCGCGACGATACTCGGCCTGCGGGCCGTCCAGCGTCGATCCGTTCGCCAGCCTGGCGTGGACGTCACCCACGGCAACGACGCGTTCGTCCGTGGGAAAGTAGTTGAGGAAGTTCGAGGTGACGTGAAAGCGCGGCTCGTCGTACACCGCGTGGCCGATCATCTGATCGTGATCGGCGAAGCGCTCGGCGCTGTCGCCCTTGAGCGTGATGCCGCGCGCCGGGCACTTGAGCAACACCGCGCCACCGACGAACACCACCTGCCCCTGGCCGGGGAGTGAGTCCACCGTGAGACGGGTGACCGGCTGCTGGACCAGCTCACAGGGCGTGGGCCGTTGCGCGCTTGCCGCCGGCGCCAGGGCGCCGACGACGACCAGGGCGGAAAGCCAGCGAGCGATCATTTCTCGGGAAGCAGCACCGAGAAGTTGCCGCCGCAGTTTCGCATGCATGTGAACTTCGTGAACGTCTGGTTGGCCGTGAAGCCGGTGCCGTATTGCGTATCCGCGCGGCGGGCGATCGTGTACGTCGTATCGCTCGAAATCTGGTGCGTGATCTGGTTGTACGTGACGTGCGGCGACTTGAGCATGCGGCCGTCGACGAGCTTGACGACGACGTCGCCCCAGCCCTCGAGGATCTGCGTCCGCGTGCTGTAGATGCCGCGGTGTGCATCCATGGTTCCCTCGGGCGCGCCCACTTCCGTGGTGAAATTGACATGCGCCACGCGGAGATCGATCCGCGTCTGGTCGTCCAGCACGTAGGCGGTGTCGGCGGTGAGAATGCCCCGCTTCACCCCGTTGGTGGTCAGCACGAAGCTCGCGCCGAAGAATACTTGGTCCGCGCTGTCGGCAACGGTGGCGCCGGCGGCGACCGGCGGCGGCTGGGTGTCGCGGCATGCCGCGAGCGCGATCGATGCGACCGATAACAGGAGCAGCGTGCGCATCAGATCACCCTGGCGCGCATGAGGTCGTGGAGGTGTACGACACCGCTCAATTGTTCGTGCGCGTCGACGACGGGAACGGCCATGATGCCGTGCTGCTCCATTCGGTATGCAACGGCGCTCGCCAACTCGCCGACGTGCGCGATTTTGGGAGCTCTGGTCATCACTGAGTCGACCGGAGTCGGCAGGAGGTCTCCGCCACGCTCGATCAGCCGGCTCAGATCTCCGGCGGTCAGCACGCCCTGCACGTGCCGGGCGTCGTCGAGCACGATGGCGATGCCCCGCCGCTCGGCGATCATGACGATCGCTTCGCGCATCGTATCCGACTGCCTCAGCACTGGTAGATCTCGTAGAAGCATTATTTCCTCGACCCGTACGACGAGCTGGCGACCGAGGGCGCCGCCCGGATGGATCCGGGCAAAGTCCTCGCGCTTGAATCCCTTCTGCTGCAGCAACGCCACCGCCAGCGCGTCGCCGAGTACGAGCGCTGCAGTCGTGCTCGTGGTCGGCGCAAGATCGTGCGGGCAGGCTTCTTCGCGAACACCGGCGTCGAGCGCGACATCGCAATTCCGGGCGAGCGCCGAGGCCAGATTGCCGGTGATGGCGATGCTTCGTACCCCGAACCCCTTCAAATGCGCCAACAGGGCCAGAAGCTCGTCCGATTCGCCACTCTTGGAGATCAGGATCGCCACGTCATCCCGGCCAACGATCCCCAGATCACCATGGACGCTGTCGACCGGGTGAAGGAAACTCGCCGGGGTGCCGGTGGAGGTCAGGGTTGCCGCGATCTTGCGGCCGATGAGGCCTGACTTGCCCACTCCGGCGACGATTACCCGGCCCGGGGACTCCTCGATCAGGCACACCGCGCGTGCGAACTCCTCGCCGAGCCGCTCCTCGAGCGCGGACAGCGCGTCACGTTGCGCCCGCACGACCCGTCGGCCGCGTTCGACCAGTTCCTGGTTCTTCATCGTGCCGTGAGGCTCGAGTCCGACCGCTCGCTGACGTAGCCCCGCCAGGCGTCGTCCCAGGCGCCGCGTGCCTTGAGCAAACGCTCACAGAACTCGCGAACCGCGCCGTGCCCGCCGTGTCGCTGCAGGTGCACCCGGCACTCGCGCCGGATCTCGGGCGCGGCGTTGCCGACTGCCGCCGGCAGGCCGACGACGCGCA
>DATJHY010000189.1:0-2274 GCA_035493635.1 Gemmatimonadaceae bacterium
GGTGGAAAGGTCGGGCAGAGCGAGCCTTTCTCGTGCGTCCCGTAGAGACAGAGCATGCGGACGCCCTGGATCTTGAGGACCTCGGGCGCGACCAGCAGGTCCGTCGGTCGGTCGGTATCCGTCACGAGATCCGTCCAGTGAAACTCGAAGCTGGCACGCTCGGCGAGGCCGATCATCGCCACGAGCGACAATCGGCTGCGGAGGTCGGCGGGCAGTCGCGTCACGATGAACGGGGCCATGTCTGCGCCGCGTGAGTATCCCACGTAGATCACGCTGTCGCGGTGCCACGCCGCCAGATAGTGCCTCATGATCAGCGCGGCATCGATCGCCGCCTCATCGGGCGTCCGCTTCGTCTTGAGATACGCACGTGCGTCGAGCGCGACGACCGGAACTCCGCGCGCCACGAGCGCGTCGGCGATGCCACGATCGCCAGCCGCGTATCCACCATCGCCCGTTATGAGAAAGGCGAGCTGCGCACCCGCGGTGGTGACCGGACTCTCGTGCAGCGGCAGCGCGGCCAGCGCCGAACTGTCGTCGCTCCGAGCCTGCGCGATCATCGGCCTCGCCAGCGCCGTCACGACGAGCATCGCCCCTACGGTGACACGCGAAGCGGCCGCCCAAGGCAACGGCGGCCGTGCGATTCTGAGCCACTGCATCATTTCACGATCACTCCGGCCAGCCCGCCCGAGATGAGCGCCGCGACGTTGGTCAGCACCGCCGGCAACGCGAGTCCGCCCGGAGCGGCGAGATACCGCGGCTCCCACCGAGGCTGAAACTTCTCCTTGTACCGGCGGAGGCCGCGGAAGTTGTAGAAGTGCTCGCCGTGCCGATACAACAGCGCGCCGATGCGCGTCCATACGGGCGCGAGCGCGCGCGTCTCGAAGCCGGACATCGGGGCCATCCCGAGGTTGAACCAGTGATAACCCTCGGCGGCGCCCCAGAGCATCAGTTCCGCAAAGAGGTAATCCATGATGCCGTTCGGCGCGTCGGGTGTGTGCCGCATCAAATCGATCGACAACTCTTCTTTCGTTCCCGCCGTCAGGATGTTGGCGAACGCGATCACGTCGTCGCCGCGCCGGACGACCGCCATCGGAAAGTGCGCCAGATACTCGGGGTCGAATCGACCCAGCGAGAAGCCTTTCTCGCGCGTGCGCTTCATCGCCAACCACGAGTCGGACACGATGCGGAGTTGCGGTAGCAGCGCGCCCACTTCCGCCGCCGGCACGATCTCGAACCGGCAGCCTTGTTTCTCGCAGAATCGAACCGGTTGACGAAGCTTGGCCCGGTCCTTTCCGTCGAGGGTGAAGTCGTCCAGTCGCACCCTGCCCTGCTCGCCGAGCTTGAGCAGCGTGAGTCCCAGATCGACGTACAGCGAGAGATTCTCTCGCCCAACCTCGTAGAACACCGGCCGACCGCCGTTGCGGTACGCCGCCTCCCGGAATCCCCACGCGAGCTCTTCTCGCTCTCCGGGCGTGCCGATCGGATCTCCCAACGCGACCCAGCTTCGCCCCTCGATCCCGTACATGATGAAGCCGGAGCCACGATCGCTCAAAAAGAGCGCCTTGTCGCCGAGCAGTGCGAGGTTGCCGATCGCTTGCGAGCTGCCTTCGATGGCGGGCATGATGCGCCGGAGTTGGTCGCGCGTCGCCGGCTCCGACGTCACCGACGCCGCTCGAAAGAGCCGCGACAGCGCAACCGCCATCGCGAACACGGTCACTCCAACCTGCGCGCGGAGGAACCGTGGGGCATCGGCGCGAACCGCGAACTTCCACCACAGCTCTTGCGAATAGTCGACGTGCTTGAACGCGAACAGCCCCAGCGAAAGCGTGCCCCCCAGCACCAGCAGCACTGCCACGATCCATGCAGGTGACAGCGGCTCGGCCGTGAGAGCTGCCCGGCGATAAAAGCCGGCGCGCGCCGGCAACATTGCCGCGAGCACGACGGCCAGAATGATCGCCTCCTCGTAATCGAAGCCCTTGAGCAGCGACGCGACGATGCCAATCCCCAGTGTCGCAATCGTGAGATGCCAGGCCGCGTCGAGTCGCTGCCGAAGTCCACGCGCGAGAAAGACCAGCGCGATTCCCGCGATGCTGCCGGCGAAATGAGACAGCTCGAGCACGGGCAGCGGCACGACCTCGTGCAGTGATGTGACGCGGCTGTGAATGCTCGGCGTCGCGCCCGACACCAGCAGTACCAATCCCGCCGCGAACGTCGTGGCGCTCAGGACATACGGCGCGGCGCCCGGCACCCAGCGCCCCGCCAGCCGAAAGATTC
>DATJHY010000190.1:0-7406 GCA_035493635.1 Gemmatimonadaceae bacterium
TTCGTGGACGTGAGCGCCGCGGCCGGCATCTATGGCGGCGTCTTTGGGTACGGGCTCGGAGTGACGGCGAGCGACCTGGATGGCGACGGGTGTCTGGACCTGTACGTTGCGAACGACTTTCAGGAAGACGATTTCCTCTACCACAACAACTGCGACGGCACGTTCACGGAAATTGGCGGCACGGCGATGCCGCACACGAGCCGGTCTTCGATGGGCGTGGACGCGGCCGACTTCGACAACGACGGCCGCCCCGATTTGATCAGTGCCGACATGCTGCCAAGCCGCGAGGACGTGCTCAAGGCGTCGGCGACGGTCGAGAGCTATGGACTCTACATGCGAAAGCTCGCCGCTGGCTACCACCCGCAGTTCGCGCGCAATGCGCTGCAGTGGAATCGGGGGGGCGGCGCGGGCCGGTTCAGTGACGTCGGCTTGCTCGCCGGCGTGGCGGCGACTGACTGGAGCTGGGCGCCGCTGTTCGCGGACTTCGACAACGACGGTCGCAAAGATCTTTTCATTACGAGCGGCATCTATCGCCGCCCCACGGATCTGGATTATCTGGCGTACGTGAGCCAGCCGGCGGTGCAGGCCTCTCTGGCGCGCGGCATCACGCCACAGAACATCACGCTCGAACGCCGCATGCCGCACGTCGCCGCGCCGAATCACCTTTTCCGGAACATGGGCGACCTCGGGTTCAGCGACGTGTCGAGCGCGTGGGGGCTCGCCGAGCCGGGCTTCTCCAATGGCGCGGCCTACGTCGACCTGAACAACAGCGGCGCGCTCGATCTCGTGGTGAACAGAGTCAATGCACCGGCGGCGATCTACCGCAATCATCTCCGCGAGAGTAATCACGCGCACTATCTGCGCGTGACGCTGCGCGGCGGGGATGCGAACACGGAAGGAATCGGCGCAAAGGTTTTCGTCTACGCCGGCGGAATGACGCAGCTGTTCGAGCAGATGCCGACACGCGGCTACGAGTCGTCGGTCGATCACCGCCTGCACTTTGGGCTCGGCGCGGCGCAGCGCGCGGATTCGGTGACGGTCGTGTGGCCGAACCATCGGATCCAAGTGCTCAGGAACGTCGCGGCCGACACCACGGTGACGCTGTCGCAATCCGAAGCCGCTGCTCCGCTGCTCAAGGTGACCGAGGTACGCTCGCGGCGCGCCCCGACTCCGTGGTGCGGCGCGGCCTGTCCGCTGGGCCATCCGCTGTTCGTGGACGTGAGCAGCACGCTGGGAATCACCTGGCGGCACCATGAGAACGAGGCCTACGACTTCGAGCGCGAGCCCCTCCTGCCGCACCTGCTCTCCGATCGCGGACCGGCGCTCGCCGTTGGCGACGTGAACGGTGACGGCCTGGACGACCTGTACGTGGGCGGCGCCAAATGGCAGCCCGGGGCGCTGTTCGTCCAGCAGCGCGACGGGACGTTCAGAGCGAGCCAGCAGCCCGCGTTCGTCAGGGACAGCCTGTTCGAGGACGTCGACGCCCAGTTCTTCGACGCGAACGGCGATGGTCATCCGGATCTCTACGTGGTGAGCGGAGGGAACGAGTTCGCGGACGGCGACGATGCGCTACAGGACCGCCTGTATCTGAACGATGGCCATGGGAATTTTCATCGCGATACCGGCGCGCTCCCGCCGATGGCTGAAAGCGGTTCGTGTGTGGTCGTCGGTGATTTCAATGGCGACGGGCATCCCGATCTTTTCGTGGGACGCCGCAATGTCTCGCGCGCGTACGGCAAGGCGCCGCGAAGCTACCTCCTGCAGAACGACGGACGCGGGGGGGGGCATTTTCGCGACGTGACGGCCGACCTCGCGCCAGCGCTTGGCCACGCGGGCATGGTGACGGCCGCCGCGTGGCTCGACTACGACCACGACTCCAAGCTCGATCTCGTGGTGACGGGCGAATGGATGCCGGTGCGCGTGTTCCGGCAGGAGAATGGGCGGTTCGTGGAGCGCACGAACGAGGTTGGATTTGGGCGGTCGAACGGCTGGTGGAACAGCATCACGGTCGCGGACGTGAACGGCGACGGCCGGCCTGACCTCGTGCTCGGCAACCTCGGGCTGAATTCCTACCTTACGGCGTCTGACAGCCAGCCGGCGCGCGCCTACGTCGGCGACTTCGCGCACAATCGAACGAGCGCGGCGATCCTCACGGTGTACAGGGGCGGCGCGAGTTACCCGGTCGCAGGGCGCGATGAGCTGCTCGGCATCATGCCGGAGCTGCGGACGCGCTTTCCGCTATTCAGGGATTTTGCCGGCAAGCGCATCGACGAGCTGTTGCCCGAAGCGGAACGCCGTGCGGCGACGGTCCTCGAGGCGTACGACTTCGCGACGTCGGTGGCGCTGAACAAAGGGGACGGGACGTTCGGCATGCGGCCGCTACCGCGCGAGGCGCAGCTCTCGACGGTGGACGCCATCCTGGCCGAGGACTTCGATGGCGACGGACACACGGACCTCCTCCTCGCCGGAAACGACTACGGCGTTCCACCGGTATTCGGACGATACGACGCAAGCTACGGCCTGCTGCTGCGCGGCACGCCGGCTGGCCCGGGAGCGGGCAGGGGTCTCTTCCAGACGGTGGGATTGGAAGAGAGCGGTCTCGTGCTGGACGGCCAGGTGCGACACATTAGGGCACTGCGGCGAGCCAAGGGTGGCCGGCTCGTCGTGGCGGCGCGGAACGACGATGCACTGCAGGTCCTGCAGTACTCCAATCCGATTCCTTCCACCGCCTCGAGCCGACCATGAGCAACCTCCACGTTCTCGATTTCGTCGTCATCGCGGGCTACTTCGTCATCCTGTTGGGGATCGGGTACTGGGCGGCACGACGCGAAAAGAACGTGAGCGCGGACTATTTTCTCGCGAGTCGCGACGTGGGTTGGCTCGCGGTGGGCGCGAGCTTGTTCGCCTCTAACATCGGAAGCGAGCACCTGGTCGGACTCGCCGGGACCGGCGCCGCGAGCGGACTCGCCGTCGGCCACTTCGAGTGGATCGCCTGCTTCATGCTCCTCCTGCTCGGCTGGCTGTTCGTGCCGTTCTATCTGCGAAGCGGCGTGTACACGATGCCGGAATTCCTCGAGCGTCGCTTCAACGCGGCGTCGCGTTGGTACTTCACATGGGTCTCCGTGGTCGGCTACGTGCTCACCAAGATCAGCGTGACCCTGTTTGCAGGCGGCGTCGTGGTGCGAGCGGTGACGGGATGGGATCTGTACACGAGCGCGGTGATTCTCATCGTGATCACGGGTCTGTACACGATCATGGGCGGTTTGCGCGCCGTGATCTATACCGAAGTGCTGCAAGCCGTCGTGCTGATCATCGGCTCGGCGGCGCTCGCCCTTCTGGGACTCAACGCGGTCGGCGGTTGGTCGGGGCTGCACGCGAAGATACCGGCGGATTTCTTCTCGATGTGGAAGCCGTCCAATCACCCGGATTTTCCGTGGACGGGCATCGTGTTCGGCGCGCCGATCCTTGGCGTGTGGTACTGGTGTACCGACCAGCACATCGTCCAGCGCGTTCTCGCGGCCAAGGGCGTGAGCGACGCCCGGCGCGGCACTGTCTTCGCCGGGTTTCTCAAGATCCTGCCCGTGTTCATCTTCGTGCTCCCGGGCATGATTGCCGCCGCGCTGTACACCGACGTGCGGAGCGGTTCGGCGGATGCCGCTTATCCAACGCTCGTCACGCGGCTGCTGCCGATCGGGTTCAAGGGACTCGTGCTGGCGGGAATGCTCGCCGCGCTCATGAGCTCACTGGCATCGGCGTTCAACTCGTGCTCCACGCTGTTGACGTGGGACGTGTACCGGAAGCTCAATCCCTCGGCGAGCGAGCAGAATCTCGTGCGCGTGGGACGTGTGTCCACGGTGATCCTGGTGGTGGCCGGACTCGCGTGGATTCCGTTCATGAAGTACATCTCGCCGCAGCTCTACATCTACCTCCAGAGCGTGCAGGCGTACATCGCGCCGCCCATCGCGGCGTGCTTCCTGTTCGGCGTGCTCAGCGACCGACTGACCGGCACCGGCGCGATCACGACACTGCTCACCGGCTTCGTGCTCGGCGCGCTCCGACTCGGATTGGAATTGGGCCGCGCGCACCTGGCGCCGGGTAGCGTCTGGATGTGGCTCGCGACGATCAACTTCCTGCATTTCGCGGCGCTGCTATTCGTGCTCTCGACCGTGCTGCTGGTCGCCGTGAGTCTGGCCACGGCTGCGCCGGCCAAGGAGAAGGTGGCGGATCTCACGATACAGACCGAAGCCGTGTCGCCGGCGGCGTCCGAGCCGCCGCGTCAGCGCCGGGTGAATCTCGTCGGCTCGGCGGTACTGGCGGCAGTGATCGGCGTGTTGTGGATCGTGTTCCGGTAGTCGGGCCGGCATCAAGAACCCAAGGTTGACGCGGATGCTTCGGATGACGCGGATGCTTCGGATTATTCCGTACGGCGTGAAGGCTCAATTGCACCGGATCAGTCTCGCGCTGCTCGTGGCGTCGGCGGCGTCCGCGTGCGGCGTTGCGACGCCAAGTCAGGGCAATCCGATCGACGCCGCGATCCAGCGCGCGCTGGCGGGACGCTACGACCCGGCGCACGACGTTGGGCCGCTGTTTCAGGACGTGCAGCTCGCCGGCATCTTCGAGGACTCAAAGACGTTCGTCGACGCGCGACCACGCCCCGAGCCGTCGGCGGTCGCCGCGCGATACGACGCGGCGCGGAAGAGTGCCGGGTTCAAACTGCGCTCCTTCGTCGAGCAGAACTTCGAGCTGCCCAGGGTCGTGGGCCGCGATTTTCAGACGGACACGACGCAGACGATGGAGGAACACATCCGCGCGCTGTGGCCGGTGCTCACGCGCTCGCCAGACACCAACGACGCGCGCTCATCGCTCATTCCGCTGCCGAATCCGTACGTGGTTCCCGGCGGACGCTTCCGCGAAGTGTACTACTGGGACTCGTACTTCACGATGCTCGGCCTCGTCGAGAGCGGTCGCACCGATCTCGTGCGCGACATGCTCGACAACTTCGCCTACCTCATCACCACCGTCGGGCACATCCCGAACGGGAATCGGACGTACTATCTGGGCCGCAGCCAGCCGCCGTATTTCGCGGCGATGGTCGGGCTCTACGCGCGCGCCACGGACACGACTCAGGCGCTGCGCTACCTGGATGCGCTCGAGGCGGAGCACGCGTTCTGGATGGACGGCGCCGACCGTCTGCGGCCGGGACAGGCGTTCCGCCGCGTGGTGATGATGCCCGATGGCGCCGTGTTCAATCGCTACTGGGACGATCTGCCGGGCCCGAGGCCCGAAGCGTACCGGCCGGACTATCAAGTCGCGCAGACATTGCCCGAGAGTCTCCAAGCGCGGTTCTATCGCAACGCGCGCGCGACGGCGGAGAGCGGCTGGGACTTCTCGAGCCGGTGGATGCGCGACTCGTCTGACCTGCGCACGCTGGAGACGACCGACCTCATTCCCGTGGACCTCAACAGTCTGATGTACAACGCCGAGCGCACCATCGCGGCGCTGCGCGCCTTCCGAAAGCGGTCAGGCGACTCGGCGGTAGCCGCGACGTTCACTCGCGCGGCGGACAATCGGCGTCGCGCGCTGCTGGCCATCGCCTACGATCCCGTCACCGAATTCTTCTACGACGTCAGGTGGAAGACGTGGGACCGAGTGACCAATCGTCCGACGCTTGCCGCGGCAGCGCCGCTGTACTTCGGCCTGGCGACGGAAGACCAGGGCAGACGCGTGGCGCGCAATCTCGAGCGGCACTTCCTCAAGCCCGGCGGCTTCGTCACGACGACGATCCACACCGGCCAACAGTGGGATGCTCCGAACGGGTGGCCGCCGCTCGAGTGGCTCACGATCGAAGGCGTGCGACGCTACGGTGGCGCCGCCGTTGCCGACACGGCGCGCGCGCGCTGGCTCGCGCTCAACCGCCGCACGTACAAGGCCACGGGTCGCATGACCGAGAAGTACGACGTCGAGGATCTGACGCGGCGTGCCGGCGGCGGTGAATACACGACGCAGGACGGCTTCGGCTGGACCAATGGCGTGGCGCTCGCGCTGAGCGCGCAACTACGTGGTGGTGGCAGCGCGGCGCGACCGCCTGGCGCCGGATCATCGCGCACGCGGTTGCCAAGGTCTACGTCGCGGGTTAAGAGTACGCCATGACCTACATCGCCAGCGTGATCAATCTCATCCGCCCGGAGTCGCAGCGCCTCTGGTCGATGACCGAAGCCGAAGCCACGCAGCGCCTTTTGGACAGCCAAGACATAGGGTCAGACCCTGTGTTGGGGATCGACGGAAGCTTCGGGCTCGTCGCGCAGCAGGGCGAGCGCGTGTTGCTGGCGCGAAGCCTCGACCGCCCGCTCCGGTACTTTCTCGCCAAAGCGAGCGCCGGTCCGGTGCTCATCGTCGCGGAACGAATCGACGAGATCGCGCGGGAGCTCGCGCGGCATGGATGGTCGGACCAGTTCCATCCGAGCTACACGCGCATGGTGCCGGCGCACCACGTGACGACCCTGAGACTCATCGGCTGCCCCGATCCGAATCCGATCCACAGCCGATTCTTCGACCCGCCGCGCGAATCGCTGCCGCCCGATTTGGACGTGATCGGCCGGCATTACATGGAAGCGCTCTACGCCGAGCTGCGCGCCTGGCTGCGCGCCCAGGACGGAGCTGCGCCGATTGGAGTGCCGTTCTCCGGAGGCATCGACAGCGGCGCCGTCCTGTTGTGCCTCAACCAGCTGTTGTTGAACGAAGGTCAATCGCCAGCGCGGCTCAAGGCGTTCACGCTCTCGGTCGACGGTGAGGGCGAAGACTCGCGGCAGGCGCGTGAATTCCTCCGCTGCACCAACCTCGAGATGCTCGGCGAGACGATCGATGTGAAGTCGAGCGATCTCGATCCGCTGCGCGCGGTCGCAGTCATCGAAGACTACAAGCCGCTCGATGTGGAGTGCGCGGCCGTGAATCTGGCGCTGCTCGCCGGCATTCGTGAGCGCTATCCGGAGTGGCGACTCCTCGTCGACGGCGATGGCGGGGACGAGAACCTCAAGGACTATCCGATCGAGGAGAACAGCGAGCTGACGATTCGCAGCGTCGTCAACAATCGCATGCTCTACCAGGAAGGGTGGGGCGTGGAGTCGATCAAGCACTCGCTCACCTACTCGGGCGGGTACAGCCGTGGGTGCGTGCGCAGCTACGCATGCGCGAGCGAGTATGGCTTCAGCTCGTTCAGTCCCTACACGCGGCCGCGCGTGATCGCCGTCGCCGAAGCGATTCCGTTTGCCGCGCTCACGCAGGGATCGACGGAGCGTCTGTACGCGCTCAAGGGCGAGGTCGTCTCGCGTGGAATTCGCGCGGTGCTGGGAATCGAGATGCCCGTGTTTACGAAACGCCGATTTCAACATGGTTCGGTGTCGGCCGAC
>DATJHY010000191.1:0-2095 GCA_035493635.1 Gemmatimonadaceae bacterium
CGCTTCGTCGCGCTCGCCGGCGCGTCGCTCGGCGACCTGTCGCTGCATGATGACGCGCGAGTACTGCGGCGCGGCCGTGGCCTTGATGTCGAACGGCGCCGTCTTCGACAGGTCGTACATCTTGTTGAAGACCTGCTCGAACTCCTCGGCGCTCGCCACGTCGCCAGCCTTGGCACGGCCCATGGGGACGAGGAAGAACACTTCCCAGAACACGATGCCGAGCCGCGCCATGAGCGCGGCCAGGTTGTCGAAGTCGTCGACGTTGTGGCGGCCGATCACCGTATTCACCTGCGTCGACAGGCCGATGCGCCGGCACTCTTCGAGAATGCGAATGCCCCAATCGAACGAGCCATCCACGCGCCGGAAGGCGTCGTGAATCGCGGGAGTCGAACCGTCGAGGCTCACCGCGAGGCGCGAGATGCCCGAGGTCTTGAAGCGCTCGATCGCTTCCGGGGTGGCGAGCGGTGTGGTGGCCGGAGTGACCGCCATGCGCAGACCGAGCTGGAATCCGAACTCGATCAGCTCGAAGACGTCGGGCCGCTTGAGACAGTCGCCGCCGCTGAGCACGAACACGACCTTGCCGAACTCACGCACTTTGCGGAGCATCGCCTTGGCTTCGTCGGTGCTCAGCTCGTCGGGGCGACGGTAGGGAACGGCTTCGGCGCGACAGTGCTTGCACGCCAGATCGCAGGCCCGCGTCGTCTCCCAGATCACGACGAACGGAGACTTTGCAAAGTCGAAATCGGCGATCGCAGGGCGACGGGGCGAAGTGCTAGCGTGCATGGCAGATGATGTGTCAGCTGGCCGGCGTACGAAGTCGGGCAAAGCGGGGAAACACCAAGGCGAATGCGATGACGGCGGCGTAGTGGTCTACCCGACGCTCGCTAGTCACAGCCGCACCCCGGCCCGCAGCCGCCGCCACGCCGCGCCGCGGCGGCAGCCCGCCAGGTGCGCCAGCTCCGCCAGGCGAGATAGCTCGACGCCGCGAGCACGAGGGCCGCGGCGATCCAGCGCTGCATCGAGGGGGTCATGCGCCGCCTCCGGCGCCCAGCCCCAACGCCAGACCGAGTCGAAACACGACGAACGCGCAGCCGTACGCGAGCGCGAGCATGTAGCCGAACTGCAGTGCCGCCCAGCTCACGCCTCGCCAGCTGCCGCCCGTCTCGCGCATCGTGATGGCGATGGTGCTGGTGCACATCAGCGCGAACACGTAGAACACCATGAGCCCGACAGCGACGAGCGGCGTGTAAGCTCGCGCGCCCGTGGCGGGGTTGCGGACCTGGCGGAGCCGTTCGGCCAGACCAGGGGACGCGTTTGCGTCACCGCTGCTGTAGATCGTGCCCATCGTGGACACGAAGACCTCGCGGGCCGCGAACGAGGCGACCATCGACACGCCGATCTTCCAGTCGTACCCGAGCGGCCGCACGGCCGGTTCGATGGCGTGCCCGATCCGGCCGAGCGCGGACGCCGAGAGCTGCTGGTCCGGCGGCGCCGTGGCGTCGCGCGGCTGCGGATAGCGCGCCAGGGCCCAGAGCACGAGCGAGATCGCGAAGATCACCGTGCCGGCACGACGCAGGAACAATCGCACGCGCTGCCACATCGAGGCGGCGAGCACGCGGAGGCTCGGCATCGAGTACGCCGGCAGCTCCATGATCAGCGCGCGGGTGTCGGAGCGGAGCAGCGTTCTACGGAACACCGCCGCCGTGGCGAGCGCCGCGACCGTGCCGAGCACGTACATCGCGAGCATGGTCAGGCTCTGCAAGCCGACCATACCGCCGACCGTCACCGCGGGGACGAACGCGGCGATCAGCAGCGTGTACACGGGAAGTCGCGCCGAACAGCTCATGAGCGGCACAACCATTATGGTGGCGAGCCGCTCCTCGCGCTGCTGGATAGTTCGCGTCGCCATGATGGCCGGCACGCCGCACGCGTAGCCGGAGACGAGGGGGATGAAGCTGCGACCCTGCAAGCCGAGCGGGCGCATGTAGCGGTCCATGACGAACGCCGCCCGC
Organism: Gemmatimonadaceae bacterium; assembly: GCA_035493635.1. Classification (GTDB taxonomy): domain Bacteria; phylum Gemmatimonadota; class Gemmatimonadetes; order Gemmatimonadales; family Gemmatimonadaceae; genus JAQBQB01. Next base: position 2,013 of record DATJHY010000191.1, read on the forward strand.
GCCATGTAGCCCGAGTCCTCGAGCAGACCGATGAACAGGAAGAGGATCGCGATCTGCGGCAGGAAAACGAGCACGCTGCCCAC
>DATJHY010000192.1:0-20833 GCA_035493635.1 Gemmatimonadaceae bacterium
ATCGGCCCCGGTGCGGAGATCATCGCGGGCACCCTCCAATTGTCGCGCGATGGCAGCTTCGTCAAACAGACTCGCGCGATCATCGAAGGCGTGACATTCGAGGATGTGCACACCGGACGTTGGACGGCGCGAGCAGGCCGCATCGAGCTTCGGCCTTCCGACGGTGGTGAGCCGGTCGTTGCGCAATGGCACGACGGTAGGATCGAAATATCCGGAGTCCGAACGACAACATATCTCCTGGCGTCATCCGTGGCGCCCGCACAACGAAACGGCCCGGCGGCATCGCCGTCCGTGCCTGGACCGGGGCCCGGCTACAAGCCGCCCAAGTTTGACTTGTTCGAGGCGCCATGGAGCGCGTCGGCAATTCCCGTCCTCCACTGGGAGCACGAACACCGCACATTGCACGGCTGGTGACGTGCCTATCGTCCCGGTTCGGGGCTCGTCCACGCCAACGGTGTTCGCTCCTGGAAAAGTCACATTGTGACCTCCGTCGAGGCAACGTTCGCCACCGGCACCGGCTCGAATGGGCGACCGACAGCCGCTCGCATGGCCCTCCGCAGCGACTGCTCCTTCCAAAGCGAGTACACGGCCGGAATGACGACCAGCGTGAGCACGGTGCTCGAGATCATGCCGCCCACCATGGGCGCGGCGATGCGCTTCATCACGCTCGCGCCGGTGCCATTGCCCCAGAGGATCGGAAGCAGACCGGCCATGATCGCCGTGACCGTCATCATCTTTGGTCGCACGCGTTCGACGGCGCCTTCGATCACCGCCTCGTACAATCGCTGAACGTTCGGACGCTCGCCGGCGGCGAGCCGTGCGCGCCAGGCGTGGTCCAGGTAGATGAGCATCACCACGCCCGTTTCGGCCGCGACACCTGCCAACGCGATGAATCCGATGGCGACGGCGACCGACCAGTTGTAGCCCAAAGCGTAGATGAACCAGATGCCGCCGACGAGCGCGAACGGAAGCGACAGCATCACGATCAACGTCTCGCCGACGCTCTTGAAGTTGAAGAAGAGCAGCAGGAAGATGATCGCGAGCGTCGCCGGAATGACGAGCTTCATTCGCTCCTTCGCGCTCTGCATATACTCGTACTGTCCGCTCCACACGATCGAGTAGCCGGCCGGCAGCTTTACCATGCTGTTGACCATACGCTGCGCGTCGGCGACGTAGCTGCCGATGTCACGCCCGACCACGTCGACGTAGACCCACGCGGTGGGGACCGCGCCTTCGGTGCGGACGACCATCGGTCCGGCGACCTGCTTGATGGTCGCGAGCTGGCCGAGCGGGATCTGTGCGACGCCCGTACTGGTTGCGCTGCCGGCCATCGATGCGCCCATCGCTGCGGTGCCGCCCGAGCCTTGAGCCGCCGACGCGTCGTGTTGCATGGGCACGAGAACGGAGGCGAGACGTTCCGGCGTGTCACGCAATTCCTGCGGATACCGCACGCGCACGCCGTAGCGCTCGCGGCCTTCCACGGTTTGCGTGATCGTCATACCGCCGATCGCGGTGGCGATCACCGCCTGCACGTCGGCGACGTTGACGCCGTGTCGCGCCGCGGCCGCACGGTCGATGTCGATGTCCAGGTAGTAGCCCGAGACGGCACGTTCCGCGAACGCGCTGCGCGTACCGGAGACCATCTGCACGCTCTGCTCGACCTGCTTGCCGATGCGCTCCAACTCGCCGAGGTCGGGCCCGAAGATCTTGATGCCCACGGGAGTGCGGATGCCGGTGGCGAGCATGTCGATGCGTCCCTTGATCGGCATCGTCCAGGCATTCGTCACGCCCGGCATGCGCACGGCCGAGTCCATCGCCGCGACGAGCGCGTCGTACGTGACTCCGTCCGGCCACTGCTCTTTCGGCTTGAGCGAGATGGTCGTCTCGATCATGTCGAGACCGGCGGGATCGGTCGCCGTGTTGGCCCGGCCGGCTTTGCCCCACACGTGCTCGACCTCGGGAAAACCTTTCAGAATGGAATCCTGCTGCCGGAGGATTTCGCGCGCCCGCGCGATCGGCAGCCCGGGGAGCGTCGTCGGCATGTACAGGATCGTGCCCTCGTCGAGCGGCGGCATGAACTCGCTGCCCAATCGCGTCCAGGGAATCCACGTGACGATGAGCGCAACCACGGCAGCCAGGATCACCGGCCCCCGATGCGACAGGACGAAATCGATGATCGGGCGATAGAGCCGGATCATGCCGCGATTGATCGGATTCGCTCGCTCGCGAAAAATGCGGCCGCGAATGAACAGGCCCATCGTGACCGGCACGAGCGTCACCGACAGGAGGCTGGCCGCCGCCATCGCAAACGTCTTGGTGAACGCGAGCGGCTTGAACATCCGCCCTTCCTGACCCTGCAGCGTGAACACCGGAAGGAAGGACACCGTGATGATGAGCAGCGAGAAGAAGAGCGCCGGCCCGACTTCCTTGGAGCTCGCCACGACCACGCGCCACCGCTCGGCCGGGGTGAGCACGGACGCGTTGAACGAGCGTAGACTCGAGACCGTGGCGCCGCCTCCCTGTTTGGCAATCACCGCGCGCTCGAGGTGCTTGTGCATGTTCTCGATCATCACGATCGCGCCATCGATCATCGCGCCGATGGCAATCGCGATGCCGCCGAGCGACATGATGTCCGCGCCCACGCCAACGATTCGCATGGCGATGAACGCCATCAGAATGCCGACGGGCAGGGTGAGAATCGCGACGAGCGCCGACTGTGCATGGAACAGGAACAGCACGCAGACGAGCGCGACGATCACCGATTCCTCGAACAGTTTGCCTTTGAGCGTCTCGATCGCACGCTCGATCAGCGAGCTGCGATCGTACACGGGCCGCACGATGACTCCGGCGGGAAGCCCCTTCTCCACTTCGGCGAGCTTCGCCTTGACGTTCCTGATCGTCGTCAGCGCGTTCTGGCCAAAGCGCATCACCACGATTCCGCCCACGGCGTCGCCGCGGCCGTCGAGATCCGCCACGCCGCGGCGGATCGCCGGACCAATCGACACACGACCCAGCTCGGCCACGCGGATCGGCGTACCTGATGCCGTGGCCCCGATGACGACGTTCTCGATGTCGGAGATCGACTTGAGATAGCCGAGGCCGCGCACCATGTACTCGCGCTCCGACAATTCCATCGTCATCGCGCCGACGTCGTTGTTCGCCGACTGGATGGCGCTCATCACGCGCGTCACGGGAATTCCGTACGCGAGGAGCTTGGCGGGATCGATGTCGACCTGATACTGCTTCTCGAAACCGCCAACACTTGCGACCTCGGAAACGCCCGGCACCGCCGTGAGAGCGTAGCGCAGATACCAGTCCTGCACGCTCCGCAACTGTGCCAGGTCGAGATGGCCGCTCGTATCCTCGAGCGCGTACTGGTACACCCAGCCGAGCCCCGTCGCGTCGGGCCCCAGTGTGGGCGTGACCGCCGCCGGCAATTTGCCCTTGATGCCACTCAGGTTCTCGAGCACGCGAGAGCGTGCCCAGTACAGGTCGGTGCCGTCGTCGAAGATCACGTACACGAACGACACGCCGAAGAACGAATAGCCACGCACGGTCCGCGCGCCGGGCACCTTCAACATCTCGGCGGCGATGGGGTACGTGACTTGATCCTCGACGATGCGCGGCGCCTGCTCGTTGTAGTCAGCCTGGACGATGACCTGTACATCAGACAAGTCGGGCAGGGCCTCGAGCGGCGTCCGACGAATCGCGACGATGCCGCCGGCGACCGCGGCGGCCGTGAACAGCAGCACGATCAGTCTGTTCGCGACCGACCAATCAATGATTCGCTTGAGCATGGTCGATCCTCCTCACGGCTTCGCCGGCAGCGGTTTTGGTGGCGTGGTCATGTCCATGCCGGGCATGTTGCCCATTCCGCCGAGCGCGGTACCGAGGTTCGATTCGGCGTCCACGAGGAACGTCGCAGACGAGACGACTGTCTCGCCGGGCGACAGACCGCGCAGAATCTCCACGCGCTCGTCGTTCGCCGCGCCAACCGAGACCTCGCGCGGAGTGAGCGAGCCGCTCGCGTCACGCACGAAGATGATGCTGCGCTCGCCCGTCGCGAGGACGGCCGACCGCGGGACGGTGAGCACGTTCGCGCGCTCGGTGCCGGCGATCAGAATCGTCGCATACATGCCGGGCTTGAGGCGAAGATCGCTGTTGGACAGTACGACACGCACGCGCACGGTGCGCGTTTGCGGATCGAGCGTGGGATAGATGTACGAGATGCGACCGAGCCGGTGCTCGCCAGGCAGCGCGTCGAAGTCCGCGTGCACTGCCTGCCCAACGCGCACAGTCGCGATGTCCTGCTCGAAGACTTCACCTTCCACCCACACGGTGCTCAAATCCGCGACTTTGTAGAGCGCGTCACCAGCCATGATCTTTTGTCCTGCCAGCACGTTCTTCTCGAGCACGTACCCGCCAGCCGAAGCGCGGAGGGTGAGTGTCTTTTCCACCTGACCGCTTCGCTCGATCTGTGCGATCTGACGCTCGGGAATGTCCCAGTACGCCAGCCGCCGTCGCGCCGACGCAAGGAGGTCGGACGCGTTCTGTCGCGCGTCGCTGCTCGCGCCCGAGACGTCGCTCTCGAGACGCTTTGCCAGGAGCAGCTCTTCCTGAGCACTCACCAGCATCGGCGAGTAGATCGTCAGCAGCGGCTGTCCGGCGGAGACAGGTTGCCCCGTCGCGTTGACGTACAGCTGCTCGACCCATCCATCGATCTTTGGCGAGATCGACTTGACGCGAGTTTCGTCGAATGTGACTTGACCGACGGTGCGGACCTGCTTGGCGAGGGCACCCACTTGGGCTGTCGCGTACGTCACGCCGATCCGCCGCGTTTCGGCCGCGGAGAGCGTGACTGATTTCCCGAGGTCGCCGCTCGCCGGCGCCCCGCTGCGTACGTGAGCGGCTGCCGCCGGTGCGGGCGTGTCCTTGCCGCGGGTCGCGAAGTAGACGCCGATCACGGCGACGACGATGACGGCCGCATAGATGGCTGTCCGCACGACGCGCGGCCGCGCGACCTCGAGCTGTGATTCCGTTGTCATTTGGCACCTCGGGCCGCGCGGGTCGCGGCGGTCTGATTCGGATCGAAGAGCTCGCGGCCGGTCAGCATCTCGAGCTCGGCCCAGGCCTTTCCCTGGTCGGCGTCGAGCGTGTAGAGCTCCTGCCGGTAGGTGTTCACGGTCATCTGATCGTCGAGCAGCGTCATGAAGTCGACGCCGCCAACGCGGTACGCCGAGAGCGCCGAGGCGACCGTCGCCTGCGCCTGTGGCAGCACCGTCGTGCGATACAGCCGCGCGAGGTTCCGTGCGCGATTCAGATTCGCGTACGCCTCGGCGATCTTCCCACGGGTTTCCGCGCGCATGCCGGCGAGGTCCGCCTCGGCCATCTTCCTCATCGCGCTGGCCTCGTCGCGCATTCGGAGCTGGCGGTCGCGCGCGAACACAGGGATCGAAGCGCCGAACATCAAGCTCCCCATTCGATCGGTGCCGCCCATGTCGCCGGGCTGCTGGGCGTATTGAACTCCAACCTGCAAGTCCGGCCAGATCTCCTTGCGCGCGAGCTTTTCAGATGCTTCGGCCGCGCGGACTTCGTCGACACCGGCGCGAATCATTGGGCGGTCGCCGAGCGCAAGCGCCTCGAGCGTGCCGCGATCGGGAATGGAATCGGGGAACGCCGGCAGGGCTGGAGCACCGGGCACAGAATCGGTCGAGCGGTCCAGGAGCGCGTTGAGCCGTGCGATCATCGAGGCGCGCATCGCCTGCATGCGGAGCGTGTCCTCCGCCATCTTCGCGATCTCGACTTGCGCGCGCAGCACATCGGCCTGGCGGCCCTCGCCGACGCGGTACATCGACTCGGCGGTCTTCTCGATGTCCTGCAGCAGCCGCAGCGTCTCGCGCGCGACCCGCAGAGTTTGGTCGCTGGCGAAGAGGTCGTAGTACGCCATCGCGCTTTGACTCCTGAGATCCCAAACCACGTCGTTCGCGCGTTCGGTTGTTGCCGACGCCTGCGCTCCGGCGGCACGACCGGCAAGCGAGAGCTTGCCGCCGAGTGGCAGCATCTGCATGAGCTGGAGCTGCGTCATGCCAGTGACTGGCATCGGCGCGAGGCTCGGCAGCGAGTAGTTCATCCAGCCGAGCTGGATTTGCGGGTCGGGAGGCAGCTTGGCGCCGGGTACGCGCGCTTGTGCCGCCTGTGCCAGCGAACGGGCGGCGGAAACACGCGGGTTGGCGCGTTCCACCTCACGGTAAACGTCGCCGAGCCGAATCGTCGCCGAGGTATCGCTCGCCTGCGCTGCCGTGCCTTGCGCACGCGCCAGGGCAGGCGAAAGCAGCGAGAAGAGCATCAACGTGATCCCGAGCGTTCGCGCGCCCCGATTCTTTCCGGGCGCGCGACGGCTCGACCGTCGTTCAAAAGCAAACATGACTTGAGAGCCTCCACAGGAGCGTCCGGCGATCTTGCCGGGACGCGATTCAACTGCTCGACTCACCACGTTGGTGGTGAGGAGCGCACTCCGAGTGGGAGTGGGAGGCTAGGCGCGCGGAGGTGGAAGCTCGGGCGCGAACGCGGGGCCGAGCGGCATGGCTGCCGATGACACAACTTCGACTGATTGTGTCGCTCGTTGGGCCAGGTGCCCGGTCCAGGTGCTGATCGCCGACGTCACGCTGACGCAGGTCGACATCGAGCCGCATCCGCCGGGTGCCCAAGGCGCTTCGCACGGCGCGGAGGATCCGCTCATGTCGCAGCCACCGGCAGGCATCTGAGCCGCGGCGTCGCCGACGGCGCGCGTCGCCGGGCCGTGCTGTCCGTGCATCCCGCTATGCGCCATCGCCGCGGCTGGGTGGCTGCCGTGCACGTGGCAGAGCGTCCCGCTGGCCAGCAGCGAAAGCTGGAGCAGAAGCGCGCCCGAGAGCGCGGCGGCGAATCGGCGGATAGCGGACATGCAATAAGGTGACGACAAAACCCGGAATCACGGTACTGAGTCCCGACCTGCCTATGCAATCGGGGTTGTACGGCGCGGCTGTCGGAGATTACCCGACAGCCGCGGGTTCGGTTCCGTCCGTCACGGCTTGCGCGCGGGCCCGGACGCCCGGGCGGGCAACTTGGCGAGCAGTCGCCGCATTCGCGCGAGGTCGCGCTCCTGGCTCTCGCGACTCTTGGCCGCGAGTTCCTTCACGCGCGCCGCAGCCTGGCTTTGTTCCGCGAGCAACGCGATATCGATTCCTTCCTGATAGTGCGAGATCATGTGCTGCAGAAACATCCGGTCGAAATCAGCCATCATCTGGCCCATCATGCCGCTGTCGTGCTGCATTCCCATCATGCCGCTGTCGCGTTGCATCGCCATCATCCGGGTCATCATGGGCATCATCCCCTGCATCATCGAGCCACGGGTCGAGTCGGAGCCGAATAGGGTCCGACGAGCGGCCTTGAGGTCGGCGATCTCCTTCTGCTGCTGTTCGAGCGTGGCACGAGCGAGTGCCTTCACGGAATCAGAGCGCGCCGCTTCGATGGCGTGCTGGGACATCATGAGCGCCATCTCGTGATGCGGGATCATGACGTCGATGAACGCACGCGACGCATTGTGGTACGGCGCGCCCATCACGCGCGCGGGCGCCTGCGCGCCGAGCGGCATGATTGCGTACAAGGCGAGCGCGCAGGTCGTGATACTCAAGCGCGGAATTGACATTGGTCCTCCCTGGGGCAAGAGAAACTACATTCCAATTCCGGCTGCACGCCTCGGACCACACGCCGAAATCATGAACCACTCACACGATCCAGCAGAGGACGCGCGCCGAATCGATCAGTCGTCCCACAGCGGGCGCGGCGGACATGCAGACCATGCCCGCATTTCGGACCGCGCCGGACATCTGGAACACGCCGGCCATGCGGCGCACGACAAGCACGCCGGCCATTCGGCGGCGATGTTCCGAGACAAGTTCTGGCTCACGCTGCTCCTGACGATTCCAACCCTCGTCTGGGGCGAGATGATCCCGCGACTGCTCGGCTTCACGCCGCCGGCTGTTCCGGGTGCGCGCTGGATACCCGTGGTCTTCGGAACGGCCGTGTACTTCTACGGCGGCTGGGTGTTCGTGCAGGGCGCGTGGCGCGAGCTGGCCGACCGCACGCCCGGCATGATGACGCTGATCTCACTCGCCATCACGGTCGCGTTCGTGTTCAGCGTCGCGGTGACGCTCGGGTTCAGCGGAATGCCGCTGTGGTGGGAACTGGCGTCGCTCGTCACGATCATGCTGCTCGGCCATTGGATGGAGATGCGCTCGATCTCGCAGGCGTCGGGCGCGTTGAACGAGCTGGCGAAGCTGCTTCCGGCCACAGCGACGCGTCTCGACGACGGACGTCCGGTCGAGGTCCAGCTATCGGAATTGCGCGATGGCGACGTGGTGCTCGTACGGCCTGGAGCCAGCATCCCCGCGGACGGCGTGGTGCGCGAGGGCCACAGCGCGGTGAACGAAGCGATGATCACGGGCGAATCGCGCCTCATCGAGACGCACGAAGGGGCCACGGTGATCGCCGGCACGATCAACGGCCAAGGCTCACTTCGCATCGAGGTGACCAGGACGGGAGAGCGAACCGCGCTCGCCGGCATCATGCGCCTGGTGTCGCAGGCGCAGCAGTCGCGCTCGCGCGCGCAGGTCGTCGCCGATCGAGCGGCATTCTACCTCACGCTCATTGCCGTAGGCTCGGCGATCGTCACCGCGGTGATCTGGACGGTCCTCGCCGCTCCCACGGCTTTCACGATCGAGCGCGTCGTCACCGTGCTCGTGATCGCGTGCCCGCACGCCCTCGGTCTGGCCGTGCCGCTCGTGGTCGCGATCTCGACGACGATCGGCGCGCGGAGCGGCCTCCTCGTGCGTGATCGACGTGGACTCGAGGAGGCGCGCAACGTGAACGCGGTCGTCTTCGACAAGACGGGGACGCTCACACGCGGCGAGCATCGAGTCGTTGCGATGCAGCCGAGCGAGGGAGTGGCGGAGGCCGATGCGCTCCGGCTCGCGGCGGCCGTCGAGCAGGACGCCGAGCATCCGATCGCGCGGGCCATCGTGAAGAGCGCGGAGGAGCGCGGGATCGCTGCGGCTCGCGCGACGGAGTTTCAGGCCATCCCCGGCTACGGCGTGCAGGCGGTGGTGGAGGGGCGGCAGCTCGCGGAAGGCGGACCGAACCTGCTGAAGCGGATTGGCGCGGACGTCCCTGATGAGTTGCGCTCGTTCGCCGAGGCAGCAGCCGGGCGCGGACAAGCGGCGATCTACCTGCTGGAGGGCACACGGGTGCTCGCCGCGTTCGCGGTCGCGGATGCCGTGCGTCCCGAGTCGGCCGACGCGGTGCGCTGGCTCAGCGACGAGGGCATCGAGGTGGTGATGCTCACCGGCGACGCCGTGAACGTAGCCGACGCCGTGGCGAAGGAGCTCGGGATCGATACCGTGTTCGCGCAGGTCCTGCCGGGCGACAAAGCGGCGAGAATCAAAGAACTCCAAAGTCTCGGCAAGCGTGTGGCGATGGTGGGCGACGGGATCAACGACGCGCCGGCGCTGCTGACGGCGGATGTCGGCGTCGCCATGGGAGCCGGCACCGACGTGGCAGTCGAGGCGGGAGACATCGTGCTCGTGCGAAGTGACCCGCGTGACGTGCGGCGGATCATCTCGTTGAGCAGGGCGACCTACCGCAAGATGACGCAGAACCTCTGGTGGGCCGCCGGCTACAACATCGTCGCAATCCCGCTCGCGGCCGGCGTCCTGCAACAGCGGGGGCTGGTTCTCAGCCCAGCCGTCGGCGCCGTGTTGATGTCGCTCAGCACCATCATCGTCGCCATCAACGCGCAACTGCTTCGGCGCGCGCAACTCTGAGCTCGGCTCAGCGCTTGCAATATCTCATCGGTGTCGCACACCGATTGCTGGAGGCCGGATCATGAGACTCGAACACGTTGGCAAGTTCGCAAGGCGCGCGGCCCTGTTCGCTGCGACCGCGTTCTTTTCGACGTGCGCACCGAGCTCGATCAGCGCGCCGCCGATGAGGCAGGTCCCGGACGGGCCTGCCATGGCCGATCGAGAAGTCAGCATGGCGACTCCTGTCAGAACGCGCGGTGCCGAGATCGCACATACGCTGCAAGCGTCGGCGGTACAGACCGCTCTGTGATGCCGGGCCCGTGCGTGGCATCTTTTGAGTCGCGCCGCCACCACGGAGATCAAGCATGACCGAACCGACGCCCGTCCGCCTGTCGGAACTGCAGGAACTGCAGGAACTGCCATCGAGCGACGGTGATCTGCTGGGGCCGAGCACGCGACGGGCGTTCTTCGCGCGCGCGTCGACGTTGTCCCTGGCACTGCCGGCGGTCGGCGCCGCGCTGGCAGGCTGCGCGCCGGGACCGACGCAGCGCCAGGACACCGCGAACGGCAACCGATCGAATGGCAATGGAAACGGCCAGGGTGGTCCGAGAGCGCACAACTCTGACAGCAAGTTGGATACGGCGGTTCTCAAGGGCCGGCCGCACACCGGGACGACGGCGGTGCCGGCGAACGCCGGTGCCGACGTCACGTTCCATCGTTACGCGCCGGAGCTTCCACCGCTGGCGGACGACGGGCACGTGCGCCTGCACTGGCACGCGCGCGAGGCGCCGGTCCGGATATCCGACGACACCGTCGTCGCAGCGTGGACGTTCGAGGGCGACACCCCCGGCCCGATCGTGCACTGCCGCGTCGGCGACACCGTGGAGTTCACGCTGACCAACGACGTCGACGTTCCGCACTCGATGGATTTTCACGCGGCCCAGATCAATCCCAAGGACGCGTTCCGCTCGGTGACGAAGGGTCAGTCGGTGACGTACACGTTCAAGCCGAGATACGCTGGTGCGTTCCTGTATCACTGCGGCACGTCACCGGTACTGATGCACCTGGGCTCAGGGATGTACGGGGCGATCATCGTGTCGCCCCGCGAGCCGCTGCCGCCGGCCAGGGAGTTCGTGCTCGTGCAGGCCGAGCTGTACCTGGGCGACGCAACCGGCGGCGTGCGACCGTTCGATTATCAGAAGATGCTCTCGACCATGCCCGACCTGGTCGTGTTCAACGGCCGGCCCGACCAGTACACCCGCGAGCCGCTCCGCGCCAAAGTGGGCGAGCGCGTACGCTTCTGGGTCGTGAACGCCGGCGCCACGCACCCGTGTTGCTTTCACGTCGTCGGCGACCAGTTCGACACGATGTACCTGGGCGCTCCGCCGGCGACGCCGATTCGCGGCATTCAGACGTGGGACGTGGCGGCGGGCGGCGGCATGTGCTTCGAGTTGTCGTGCGACATCCCCGGCGAGTTCCCGTTCGTGAATCACGCCTTCGGCCACGGCCAAAAGGGTGGCATCGGGTTCCTCGTCGTCGAGTGAGGTCGCCGGCGGCGGGCGATTGACCAGCGGAAGGTCGCGCGAGCCCGAGAAGCCGAAGCCATCCGACTGGGTGCGTCTCATCGCGCCCACGGTGCTGCTCGTCGCACTCGTGGTGGTGGCGTGGCGCATGGGATACTTCTCGCTGAAGAATCCGCAGCAGCTGAACGACGCCGCCGATCGCGTGCAGGGCCTTCCGTTCCTGTCGCCCGCGTTCGTCGCCGTGTACGCCGCGGCCGCCGCGTTCGCGACGCCCGTTTCGCCGCTCGCATACGGCGCCGGCGCCGTGTTCGGCGTCATTCGCGGCAGCATCTTCGTGTGGATCGCGTCGTTGATCGGCGCCACCGCCGGCTACTGGCTCGCGCGCGGCGTGTGGTCCGCGCCGGCGCACCGGCTCCTGGGGCGCTACTCGGACAAGCTGCGTGCGCTCCGCAGCGGCAGCTCGTTTCTCAAGACCCTGCGGTTGCAGCTGATGCCGATCGTGCCGTTCGGAGTCTTCAACTACGCGGCCGGCACGAGCCGACTCGCATTCCTGCCATTTCTCGCGGGCACGGCGCTCGGCGTAGCGCCAGGAACCGTGGCCGCGGTCTACGTGGGCGATCGCGTCGCGGCCGGATTCGCGCGCGGCGACTCGCACGCCTTCGTCGTTGCCGGCGCCGTGATGCTGGCGCTGCTCGCGTTGTCGTTCCTTCCGAATCTGATTCGCAGGGTCCGCGGCGCCTGAACGGCGCCGCGCGCGCTTCAGTCGGATGCACCGACGAGTCGAAGCTGCGTGCCCCACGGATCGCGTGTCGTCGCCTGGGCCCCGTCGAACGCGACGGCAAATCCATGCGCCTGCAGACTGGACGCGGCCGCACGCACGTTGGTCGCGCTGGGCAACACGAGCTCCCAGTCGAGCAGCCGCGCATCGTCGTCCGTCGCCACCGGCGCCTCCGCTGCCCACGTATTCGTGCCGAGGTGGTGATGGTAGCCGCCCGCCGACATGAAGAGCGCGCCCGGATAGTTCCACACGACCTTGTCCAGCCCGAGCGCCTCGTGGTAGAACGCCGATGCCTCGCCGATGTCGCGGACATAGAGATGCACATGGCCGATCGTCGTTCCCGCCGGAGCGCCCGTCCACTTTTCTTCACGCGCGGCGGCGACGAGGTCGTCCACGTCGAGCGGAATGGTCGTCATCTCCAACTGGCGGTCGTCGACGCGCCATGCGCTGCGCGGCCGGTCGGCGTAGACCTCGATCCCGAGTCCGTCCGGGTCCGACAGGTAGATCGCCTCGCTGACGAAATGATCCGACATCCCCGCGCGCGCGCCGATGTCGGACAGATGCCGCACGAAACGGCCAAGCGCGGCACGATCGGGCAGCAGAATCGCGAAGTGGTACAGGCCGATGCGACCGCGGCGCGACATCGATCGCACGTCGGGTTTCTCGTGCAATTCGACCAGCACGCGATCGTCGCCCTGCGCGCCAAGACGCGCGATGCGTCCCGCGCGCTCGAGCACGCGAAATCCGATCACCGACTCGTAGTAGGCGATCGACCGATCGAGATCGGCGATCTGCAGGCGCACGCGACCGACGCGCGTGTCATCGGGGAGACGGAACCCAGGTGGTGCGATGCCGTACGCGCGCGTGGCGGACTGCACGTCAGACATTCGACCCCCCTTTCGATGGCGTTCGGCTCAGCGACCCGTGTGGCGTGACAGGAAGTTCAATATCAAGGAATCGGCCACCGCGGCGCGCTCGAGGATCGGAAGGTGCGCCGCATCCTCGATGGCGTGAAACTCGGCTTGCGGGATCGCGGCGCGGACCGAGGCGTTGTTGGCGAACGGGACAGTCTTGTCGTGCGCGCCCCACAGCAGCAGGACCGGCACGCCCGCAGCCGAGACCGCATGGTAGACCGAATCCATCTTCACGCCGGCGCTCCCGCGCCTGCTGGCGAGCATCGCACGGCCGAACCCGCGGAAGGTCATTTGTTGACGATACCGATCGACCCAGTCCGGAAAGCGCTCGGGATGCAGAAAATCGGTCAATTGCCCTTCGTCCATCGTGGGAACGACGAACGTCTGCCAGAGCAATGGACCGACTGCGGGGAGCGTGAACTGGGCCGGCACGCCGCCGCGAACGCCTGCCACTGGATCGACGAGCACGAGCGATCGGACGCGCGTGGGATGTCGTGACGCGAACGTCGCGGACACGGCGCCGCCCGCCGAGACGCCGGCGATGTCGATCGATCCGCGGACGCCGAGCGAATCGAGCAGCTCGATGAGCTGGCGGTCGTACAGATCCGCCGTGTACGCGGTGCGAGGGCGATCGGACCAGCCGCGGCCGTACTCGTCGTAGCGCACCACGCGGTAGCCGGCGCCCGCCAGCGCCGCCGCGGTAGAATCCCAGATGTAGTAGGGGACCGAGAAGCCGTGCACGAGCACGACGACCCTGCCGGAATCGCGCCCTTCGGCCGTGTAGTGCGTCACGCCGTCGTACAGGCGGACGAATCGTCCGGGCGCCGCGCGCCGCGCCTCGGTGTCGAGGTCGCGGCGCTCCGGGTTGTTTCTCGTGTACATCACGCCGACCCAGGCGCAGGCGATCACGACGACGAGGACGAGGGCGACGAGCACGCGTTTCATCAGAAAATCCTCATGACCGTTCGCCGACGACGTGATCCAGTCCACGCTCGAGGAGCAGCGGCTCGATTCGCGGATCGCGTCCGCGGAAGGCGCGGTACATCGCCGCCGGCTCCTCGGTGCCGCCGCGCGACAGGATCATGTCGCGGAACCGCTGGCCGTTTTCTCGCGTAAGCCCGCCACGCTCCAGGAACCACGCGAAGGCGTCGTGGTCCAGCACTTCTGCCCAGAGGTACGCGTAGTAGCCTGCCTGATATCCGCCGATCCAGATGTGCGCGAAGTACGTCGAGTGATATCGGGGAGGCACGGCGGCGAGCGGCAGCGCCGACTGCTCGAGCGTGTGCGCCTCGAATCGGGCGGCGTCCAGCGGGACGTTGGACTCCCCGACGGAGTGCCACGCCATGTCGATGACCGCCGCCTTGATGTATTCCGTGAGCGCGTAGCCCTGGTTGAAGGTCCGCGCCTTTCTGATCTTTTCGACGAGGTCGCGCGGCATCGGCTCCCCCGTTTCGTGATGGCGCGCGTAATTCGCCAGCACCGCCGAGTCGAGCGCCCAGTGCTCGTTGAACTGCGACGGAAACTCCACGAAGTCGCGCGGCACGTTGGTGCCGGCGAGCATCGGGTACTGCGCGCGCGCCAGCATCCCGTGGAGCACGTGCCCGAATTCGTGGAAGATCGTGGTCACTTCGTCGAAGCCGAGCAGTGCTTCGTGGCCGGGCGCCGGCTTGCCGAAGTTCGCCACCATGAACACCACCGGCTTGGTCCCGAGCAGAGCCGACTGGTCGACGAAGCTGTCCATCCAGGCGCCACCGCTCTTGTTGTCGCGCTTGAACAGGTCGGAGTAGAGAAGCGCGAGCGAACTGCCGTCGGCGTCGAACACCTCGAAGACGCACACGTCCGGGTGGTACACCGGAATGTCCGAGCGCGGCTTGAACGTGAGACCGTACAGCAGGTGCGCGGCGTAGAACACGCCGTCGTGCAACACCCGGTTGAGCGCGAAGTAGGGCTGGATCCGCGACTCGTCCAGATCGTACTCCGACTGGCGCACCTGCTCGGCGAAGTACTGCCAATCCCACGGCTCGAGGGTGAAATCGCCATTTGATCGGACGGCGACCGCGTGGATCTTCGCGGCTTCGCGACTGGCCTTGGCCACGGCCGCGGCGCCAATGTCCGCCAGCAGCTTGGCGGCGGCGTCGGGTGTCTTGGCCATCTGATCTTCGAGCGCGTACGCGGCGGCGCTGGCGTAGCCGAGCAGCGTCGCTCGCTCGGCGCGGAGTCCCGCCAGTCGAGCGATGATCGCGCGCGTATCGTTGGCGTCGCCACGGTCCGCACGATGAATCGATGCCTCGTACACTCGCTGGCGCACGTCGCGCCGCCGCAGCGACTGCAGCACCGGCTGCTGCGTGGTGTTCTGCAGTGGCAGCACCCATGCGGCGTCGAGCTTTCGTTCCCTGGCTGCTTCCGCCGCCGCCGCGAGCTCCGCTTCGCCCAACCCGTCGAGCTCCGAGACGTCGTCGATGTTCACGGCGCCCGCCTTGGTGGCGGCGAGCAGCCGATTCTGAAACTCGGTCGTGAGCGTCGATTCCTCTTCGTTCAGCGCACGCAGCCGCGTCTTGTCGGCGGGCGAGAGCCTCGCGCCGGCACGCACGAATTCGTCATGATACCGCTCGACGAGGTAGCGCTGCTCCGGCGTGAGCCCGAGCGCGGCACGCTGGCGGAAGATCGTATCGACACGCGCGAACAACGCATCGTCGAGATAGATCGCGTCGTAGTGCGCCGCGCGCCTGGGGGCGGTCTCGGCCTGCACCTCCTGCAGGAGCTCGTTGGTGTTCGCCGACGTGATGGCGTCGAACACCTTCACCACCCGCGTGAGGAGTTGGCCCGATCGCTCGAG
This sequence comes from Gemmatimonadaceae bacterium, assembly GCA_035493635.1. Taxonomy (GTDB): domain Bacteria; phylum Gemmatimonadota; class Gemmatimonadetes; order Gemmatimonadales; family Gemmatimonadaceae; genus JAQBQB01. The sequence goes on from DATJHY010000192.1 coordinate 15,891, forward strand.
TGGGACGATCGTGTTCTCGAACGTCGGCGCCGCTTCCTGGTGCGCGATCGCTTCCACCTCGATGAGATGGCGGCGAATCCCGTCCTCGATCGCCGGCGCGTAGTGCTCGTCGCGGATCCGGTCGAACGGCGGTGCCCCAAAGGGCAGCGCACTCGGCACGGCGAATGGGTTGTCCGGCGCCAGCGCGGGCGGCCCCGGTCGGTGCGTGGAAAAGCCGTCGCTCACGCGGTTACACGCCGCGGGGGCCGCCGCCACTCCCGATGTACATCAACTGCTTGCCGATCGAGACGTGCACGGCGATCAGGGCGATGACGACCAACCCGACCGAGATCCACGTCACCGCCGACAACGCCGGCATCATCCCGCCGGTGGCCGTGCGCCGGCTGGCGAATGCGATGAGCGCGAACAGCGCGGCGAACCCCACGCAGGCGCCGAATGCTCCAAGCCCCGCGAGGCGGGCGATTTTTGGCGGCATAACTCCTCGATGATCGATGCACTGGTGCTGCAACGCTGAACAAAACTTCTATGGCGTGCCGCGACGGCGCAACTCACTCCATGGGATACGGCGCCGCGCCATGCGTCGTGACGCGGTGCGAGACGAGTGGCAGCGGTGGTTCGGCTTCGTCGGCGATCAGCACGGCCGCGCGCAACGCCTGCCGTCCGATCGTGATTCCGGCGCGATCGCGAGCGAAGATCGTCGCCAGCGGTTCGCCCACTTCGACCCAGTCGCCCGGCCGCGCGGTGATCACGAAGCCTACCGAAGGGTCGACGACGTCCTCGATCCGTGTGCGACCGCCGCCCATTTCGACGACTCCGCGTCCGATCGCTCTGGGCTCGATGCGTGCCACGAATCCACGGCGCGGCGCCAGGAACAACTCGCATTCGGCGGCCTGCGGCAGCACGCCCGGGTCGTCCACCACGCCGGGATTGCCGCCCTGGGCCTCGATGATGCGCTGAAGCATCTCCGCGGCGTGGCCGGTGCCGATCGATTTCTCCATCTCGCGCCGCGCCGCGTCGGTGTCGGACGCCACGCCGGCCAGGACGAGCATCTCGGCGCCGATGGCGTATGTCAGCGAGAGCAGGTCGGGGGGTCCTTCGCCCTTGAGCGTCGCGACGGCTTCCTCGACCTCGAGCGCGTTGCCGCAGGCGCGGCCGAGCGGACGATCCATCGCCGTCACCAGCGCGACGCACGCGCAGCCGTGGTCCGCGGCGAGCTTGATCATCACGTCGGCCAGATCCAGCACTCGCTCCAGCTCCGGCAGAAAGGCGCCGCTGCCGCGCTTGAGGTCGAGCACCAACCCGGTGAGGTCTTCCGCGAGCTTCTTGCTCATGATGCTCGCCGCCATGAGCGGAATCGACTCGATCGTCGCCGTCGCGTCGCGTAGCGCGTACATCTTGCGATCGGCCGGCGCGATTTCCGGCGTCTGGCCGATCAGCACACAGCCGATTGCCTCGACCTGCGCGCGCGCTTCGGCAAGCGACAGATTTGTGCGAAAGCCCGGAATGGACTCGAGCTTGTCGAGCGTGCCGCCGGTGTGCCCGAGCGAACGGCCGGACATCATCGGCACGACGACGCCAACCGACGCGACGAGCGGCGCGAGCACGAGCGAGACTTTGTCGCCGACCCCGCCGGTCGAGTGCTTGTCGATGCGAGGCCTTCCGAGGTGCGCGAGCTCGAGGCGATCGCCACTCGCCAGCATCGCCTCGGTGAGCGCCGATGTCTCGGCCCGATCCAGCCCTCGGAGGTAGCACGCCATGAGCAGGGCGGCCATCTGGTAATCGGGGACGTGGCCCTTCGCGTACGCGAGTGCGAGCGCGCGCCATTCGCCGGGCTCGATTCGCCCGCCGTCGCGCTTGCGCTCTATCAGGCGATGTGCAAGCATCGCCGCATTCGCGTTGGTCCGTGCATGTTCTTGCGCGTCCTCGCCTCGCCTTCCCCCTCCCTGATCCCCCCGATTCGGCATGGCGGGGTGGTAGGGACGTACCAGGTACGTCGGAGCGCAGAACACTACGCGGGCAACGGAGTCGCGGCAAATGCCGCGGCGCGAGCGCGCGATCAGTCGGAGGCGGCGTGCTCCCGGCGGCGCTGCCAGGCGCGCCGGCGACGGCGTGCAAAGCGGCGCAGCTCGTCGCCCAGATCCTCCCACGCGTCCCGCCCGCGGAGTCCCAGTCGGCGGCCTCGTCGCACGAGGGCGCGCCTCGTGTCGACTCCGGGCTGCGGTGCGAACAACAGGGCTCCGGCCATGCCAACCATGGCGCCAACCGCCATGCCGGCGGCAAAGATGACGGTGGAGCGGCCGCCGAAGGAGGAGCGGGCCAGCCCCGAGGTCAGGGGGCGGGACGATGGTCGCGAGCGAACCGCAACGGTGGCATTTGTTTCGGAATGCGGTGCACCGGCGTCCGGGACGCGGGTACCGCGCGAGATGGGGCCTGCGTAAGACATCGGTGGAGGTCTCCCTCGGGGATGTTGGTAAGGAAATTGCGGCTGCTAGGTTCGTAGTGGATTACTGATGCCCTGGATTGCGAGGCCGGCGGGGCGCCTAGCCCAACCGAAGCTTCGAGTCGTAGAACTCGTTCGGCCGCACGCCACCCCTGCTCAGCGTCACGGCTTGAATTTCCAGCCGGCGACCACGCCGACGGTTGAGGAGACGCATGACCGCAAACGGCAAGACCGGCAAGACCGTGCTGCTCGTCGAAGACAACGAAGACAACCGCATCGTTTATTCCACGATTCTGCGGCACTTCGGCTACTCCGTCATGGAGGCGCTCAACGGCGAGGAGGGGATTGCAAAGGCGCGCGCCGCACGTCCGGATCTCATCCTGATGGACATCTCGATCCCCGTGATCGACGGCTGGGAGGCCACACAGGTCCTCAAGCACGACCCACAGACGCGTTCCATTCCGATCATCGCGCTCACCGCGCACGCGCTCGCGTCCGACCGCGAGAAGGCGATGGAAGTCGGCTGCGACGGATATCTGGCCAAACCGTGCGAGCCGAGGGCGGTCGTCGCCGAGGTTCAGCGATTCCTCGGGAAGAGCGATGGAAGCGCCGCGTGAGGCTGGACCGGCCCGGATCCTGATCGTCGACGACCACGAGGACAACGTCGAGCTCCTGCGGGCTCGGTTGGAAGCGTGGGGATTCGAGGCGCTCACGGCCGGCGACGGCGACGAAGCCTTGTGCAAGGTCGACGAGGATCCGCCCGACCTGATCCTGCTCGACGTCATGATGCCGAAGATCGACGGCATCGAGGTCGCGCGCCGCGTCAAAGGGAATTCGTCGCTGCCGTTCATCCCGATCATCATGCAGACCGCGCTCGACACGACCGAGAGCAAGGTCGAGGGGCTCGAGGCTGGAGCTGATGACTATATAACCAAGCCTATAGACTTCGCCGAGCTCAAGGCGCGCGTCAATTCCATGCTCCGCATCAAGCGGCTGCAGGACGCGCTCGAGGAGCGCGAGCGACAATTGCTCGAAGCGAACGAGCGCCTCCGCCACATGTCACAGACCGACGCGCTCACGGGCCTCGACAATCGACGGCATCTCGAGGAGCGGCTGGACGAGATGTTCGAGCACGCGCGCCGCCTCAACGAGCCGTTCGCCTGCGTGATGTGCGATCTCGACCGCTTCAAGAGCGTGAACGACACGTACGGACACCAGGCGGGCGACGCGGTGCTCAAGCAGTTCGCGCGCATCCTGCGCCACGAAGTGCGCGAGATCGACCGGGCCGGCCGCTATGGCGGAGAAGAGTTCATGCTGCTCCTGCCGGGCACGGTGCTCGACGCGGCGGTGACGTTCGCGGAAAGGGTGCGCAAACAGGTCGAGGCACATACATTCACGTTCGACGGAACGTCGATTCGCCGCACGGCGAGCTTCGGAGTTTCGGCATGGCCGCATCCGCGCATCGCGAACAGCGACGTACTGGTGCGCGCCGCGGATGACGCGCTGTACGTCGCCAAGGAAACGGGTCGTGACAAGGTCGTCCGGTTCGACAGCGACGAATTCAACGAGCACCTTGCGGCGGAAGATGGCGCAGACCAACGACCAACCGATACCCGTCCATCCTCAGGAAGCGGAATCTCCCAGTCCACCGCCTCCGGCTCCTCCGTTGCCGACGCCGGCGTCCGATGGCAGAGATGAGGAAGTCAGCCGGCTCCGCGGGCGCGTAGCCGAGCTGCAGCGCGAGCGCGACCATCTCGTCGCGATCGTCGACATCCTGCAGGAAATCTCGTCCTCGCTGCACTTCGTCGACATCCTGCAGACCATCGCCCGCAAGCTGGGCGAAGCGTTCGGGCTCGACCGCTGCGCGATCTTCCTCTCCGGCGAACACCAGGAAGTACGCCTCGTCGCGAGCTACGAAGATCCGGCCATACGCAATCTCGTCGTCGACCTCGATCGCTACCCGGAGCTCAAGCGCGCGTTCGAGTCAGGTGAAACGGTGTTCATTCCGGACGCGGCCACCGATCCGGCGCTCCGCAGCATCAAGGCGACGCTGAGCATGCGCAACGTGCGCTCGATCGTCGTGGTGCCGATTCAATGGCAGGGCGCGGTGATCGGCGCGATCTTCCTCCGCACCGATCGCGACGCCGAGCCGTTCTCCGAGTCCGACGTCCGCTTCTGCCAGGTCGTGGCGTCGCTCACCGCCAAGGCATTACGAAACGCTCATCGGTTCGAGGCGCTGCTGCGCGACCAGCAGGATGCCACGCAGGCGCGCCATCGGGCGGACCTCGAGCGCATCGCGCTCATCGCGTTCACGCGGAGGCTGTTCGCACGCTACGCGCGAAGCGACGAGCACGTCTGGGCCGAGACACTGTTGCCCAAAGCGTCGGACGAGGAGCTCGAGCGGCTCGTGACGGTGGCGATGCAAGTCATCGATGAAGAGTCGAAAGGATAGGGCGACCGGGGAAGAGAGAGTGCGGAATCGGGAAGAGTCGGAACCTTCCAG
>DATJHY010000193.1:0-10386 GCA_035493635.1 Gemmatimonadaceae bacterium
GAACATCGACGCGTCGAGATGCGGCGTCGTGAGATCGACGCGCCGATCGGCCGGTGCATCCGGCCACGCCGACGCACCGAGTGCGACGTACACCGTGGTCGTTGGAATGCGACCGGTCAAATCCTCGAGATCGAGTTGGCCAACGAGCTGCCCGACCGCGACGCCGGCGCGAACGACCGTCACGCCGTCGGGAGCGGTCGCGGGCGGAACGATTCGTCCGTCGCCGCCGATCCAGCGCAGGGTAATCGCATCGAGTCCGGCGGCGACGTCGCGCGACTCGACCAGCGCGCGCACGTCGGCGGCGACGAGCGCTTCCTGCGAAAGCGCCGTCGCGAGCGCCCTGGCACTCAGACCAGGATCCCCCGGCCTCCAGCGTCGCAGGCCCTCAGGAGCGAGAACGAGCGAGCGCTCGAGCCCTTCGGGCGGGAACCAGACGGCGATGTTCGGTATCGCGTCGGCGAGTGGCAGCCGGTAGGGATCGTCCGGATGACCAGTGCCGATCAATACGCCATGGAGTGCCCCCGAGCCGGCGAACAGATCGGCGACCAGGCTGAGCGCCTCTGGCCCAACGTCGCTGAGCAGCAGTTCGGGAAGCCAATTCTCGAGCGCGGTGGCCGGACCGGTCACGAGATCGGCGAGGCGCAGTCGCGGGCCACTGAACGCCAGTCCGCCCGCGACCGGAACACGCGGTACCCACCCAAGCGCTGATGCGATGTCGCGAACGACACCGCCGACGATGTTGGCGAAATACCCGACCAGGGCCTCGACGCCGTCCCACCCCGCCGCGGGAAGCGTGACTGTGCCGTCCGCGGCAATCACCGGCAGCGTGATCGGGATGTCGGCGCCGCCGAGAGTGAGCTTGAGATTCGGCGCCTCGATTCCCGCGCTCATTCCTCCAGTCGGCGTCCATCCGAGCCTGAGCCCGACGCCGCTCGCGCTGAGCATCGCAGCGCCGTCGAGCGGCAGGACCACGCGCGGCGGATTGGCGCCGCGCTCACGCGCCGACAGGATCCCGTCCACGCTTGGCAACAGCTTTCCGTGCTTCGACGCGAGATCTACTTCCGCGATTGTTGCCGCGATCCGCGTCTCGACAACGGTGCACCGCTGGCCGAGCGAGTCGACGCTCGTCGCCACCGCCGCGCCGACGCGGAGTATCGAACCATCGATCGACACCTCGAGACCGAGTGGCCCAACGAGCGGCACGCGCCACGGATCGAGCAGCGCACCGGTGCCGGTGATCGAGCCCGACACCGACCCGGCGTCGGCCAGCGCGTCGCGCAACGTGCCGAGCACCGCGGTGGCCGCCGCGGGAATCGCGAGCAGCGATTGCCAGTAGGCGCCGACGGCGCCGACGGGATCCGTCATCAGCGCGGGCAGCGTCACCGCGGTCACACCGGGGGGCGCGTCGAGTCCCAACAGGGCTCGCACGACGGGAAGCGCCGGACCGACGCTCGACAACAGTTGATTCGCGACGTCGGACACCGTGTTGCCGACGGCATCCATCACTGCGTCCGGCGACGTCAGATCGAGCGTGGCGTACGAGTGTGAGCCGAGGACGACGCCGTCGGCCGCGAGCACGAATGTGAGTCGGCGCTGCGCGTCCAGCGCGAAGCCGATGCGCAACGTGTCGGCCTGCGCGATCGGCGGACCTGCGACGTCCAGTACACGATTGCCAACGCCCGGCTCCCCCGCTGCCGCCCACATGCCGAGCCGTGGCAGCGCAACGGCGGATCCGGTGACGAGGTCGATCTGGAACAGATCCGCCTGGGCTTCGACGCGCGCCGCCGTCCCGCCCAGCGAAACGCCAAGCGCCGGCGAGAGGCGCGCATTGCCGGTGGGGCCGGTGTCGACCTTTAGCGTTATGGAAAGTGTCGCGCCGCCGAGCGAGAATTGCGCCGAATCGCCAACGTGCGTGCCGCCGAGTAGCGAGGCGAGATAGCCAATCCAGTCGGCCCGGCTCGCCGGCGTCGTGATGACGTCGTGCAGCCAGCCTGCGATGGCGTGCACCCCTTGCGACGGAAGCTGCGTGATCGGGAAGTCCGGAATCGCGTCGGCGCTGCGAAGCCCGAGCAGACCGCCGACCGCGCCGATTGGCGACGTCGGCGCCGCCGCGTCGGCTTGGGTGCGCACGAGCGACAGCACGAGATCAAGCAGCGCGTCGTCGAGCTCGTCGAGCCCGTCGGCCGCGACGCGAATGTCGCGCGGGCTCGTCGCGCCCGGCAGCTGGAATCCTGTCAGGCTCAGACCGAACACCGGCGGCACCGGATCGCTCGGCGACGTCGGAACGTCGATGTCGAGGCCTATCGCACCGAGCCGCGCCGTGCCGGGCGTCGGTGGCGCGCTGTCGACGGTGATCGACGTCGCAATGTGAATGCGTCCGCCCGCCGTCCCGAGCAGGAACGGCGGGTTGCTCGGCCCACCGTTCTTCTTCGCGCGGAAGAGCGGCACCCCGAGCGACGTCTGCGACGTCGGATTCGTGGTGCGCACGAGCAGTCCGACGCCGATGTGGATGCCGTCGGGCTGCTTGTCGTCGACGGTGATCGCGACGGTGAGATCGGGATCGTCGAGCGACACGATCGGAAGCCACACGACGCCGTGCGGATCCGTGGTGCGATCGGCGCCGCCCATCGCCTCGTCGACGAACGCGATGATCGCCGCGCGTTGGTCATCGTTCGCGAGAATGTTCTTGAGCGACTCCTCGGGGTTGCCGAACCAGCTCGGGTTCGGATCGCCGGACGGCGTGAACAGTCCGAGCGCGACGGCCAGGTTGCCGAGAACGCCGAGATCCGACGTCCCGATGCTCATTCGTTCGGCCGCGCGATCGGCGTGCCCGCCGCGGTCGTGACTTTGAGCCCACTCGAGCCCATGAAACGATGCCGCGCCATCGGGACGATCTGGAGCCCGCGCTCCGATGCCGACATCTCGACGGGGACGAGCACGTTGCCGCGAGCGTCTTTGCCGGTCGCGCCGGCGATTCCGCTGACCATGCCAAGCACGCACTGCCACGCGAACGCGACCAATGCCTCGCCCCAGACGCTGACGATGAGTGGCGGTCCGCTCGGTCGTCGCAGCGTCGAGGCATACAGCCCCGCCGGCTGAACGGGAGACCCGACGGCGAAGAAGACGTCGACCGACGCGCTCCCTGTCTGGTCGCATCGGACCGGAATCGTCACGGTAATGATCCCCGCGGCGATGTTCACCGTGATGGCGGCGAGGTTGATCGCGAGCTCGCTGTCACCGCGAACCCACACCACCTCCGTGCGCCTTGTCGGCCGGATCAAGCCGGCGGCGCGTCTCGCCGCAACGCGCAATAGCGCGCTCGCCTGCTCGCCGCTGACGACGATCGGCTCCGAGACAGCGCCGTCCGCCAACGCCGGTTGCGCAGCCGACAGTCGCTGTGCGCGCCGCTCCTCCGTCACGAAGCGGAGGAATTCTGGGGCGGGAGTGTCGGCCATGCCGTGGCTCCTGACGGTCGAACGTTGGAAAATGTCAGCAGCCCGGCGGCGGGCTCGGAATAATCCGCAGGCTTGTGAAGACTGTCAAGCGCGACGGTGATGGATTTGCCGAGTCGATGCCGCTGAGCTCGCAGCGCGCGTCGGTCGCTGCGTATGCTGCCCGCGACGACACGTTTGCCGGGCATCGACTTGTGCGCGAGATCACCATCGCGGCGCCGACGAGCGTGCTCGACCGTCCCGCGTCCGGGGGCTAGTTAGACTACTCTAATTCCGGTCGCGTGATCTCCGGCGCGCCGCCAGTCCCGCGTACATCGTGTCGTAGAGAAACGCGGAACGCGCGACGATCGCTATATCGTCGCTTTCGACCAGCGGGAACGCGCCGCTGACGAGACGGGCGCGTGGAAGCCGACGCCGCCCAGTGCGCATGCCGTCTCCGCGACCTTGGCAGCGCTCACAAATACGAACGTCGCGTCCTGATCGATGAAGCGGCGGATCAGGCATGCGGTCGCGGCGCGGCTGATCTTGATCCCGCATTGGGTCACCCAGTGCATTGAAGGCCTTTGTCGGTGACTATTCCCGCACCCGCTTGACCGTGGCCGACACGATCGCCCGAAGTATCGCGGGATCCTGCTTGGCGCGCGACATGAGCATTCCGCCCTCGAGCGCCGCGATGATCTCCAGCGCCTTGGGCGCACTTTCCGCGGGTCGAAGCGCGACATCCAGCCACTTCGCGATCAGATCGAAGAAGGCAGTGACCTCGGGACGTACCTGCTGCGGAAGACAACCGCTCTCCGCGGCGAACAGTCCACACAGGCACATCTGATCGTCCGTCTCGTTTGCAGTGACAAACGCGTTCGCGAGGTGCCTCACCGCCGCCCGCGGCGCGAGCTTGGCCGGATCTCCGAGATACTCGGCCATCCGATCCACGTAGCGATGCGTCAGCACCTCGGCGAGGTGCTCCTTCGTGGGGAAGTGATAGTGCACGCTGGCGCTCTTGATACCGACGTCCTCGGCGAGCTCGCGAAAGCTGAAGCCGTTGTACCCGCCGCGGCGGGCCCTCGTCTCAGCCGCGTCCAGAATTGCCTTCTTCATGAAATTCCCTGTCCCTCGGTTTCCAGCACGCGCGAGCCGGATGGATTCACCGGCGGCACGATCGCCGGCGCTTCGATCACCTAATGAAGTTCTACCTGTCGATAGATAGGGGCTTGACCCACCGCCCGCAACCTCCTATTGTGCAGCCTCTACCTATCGACTGATAGATAGGACCCACAACCCGATTGGAGATGATCAATGCCAAAGCGCGTCCTCATGGTGCTCAGCTCGCACGAGATGATGGGGCTGAGCGGCAAGAAAGCCGGCAGTTGGTTCGACGAAGTCGCCACCCCGTACTACCTGTTCAAGAAGCGCGGCTTCGACGTTATCCTGGCCTCACCGCAGGGCGGCGCCGCGCCGATCGATCCGGCCAGCGCCGAGCCGCCATTCTCCACCCCGAACACCGAGCGCTTCGAGAAGGATCCCGTCGCGCAGCGCGCGATCACGAACACCGTCAAGCTGACCGACGTCAACTACCGCGACTTCGATGGCGTGTTCTTCCCCGGCGGCTATGGCCCGATCTGGGACCTCGCCAGCAACTCGCTCGTGATCAAGATCATCGAGGACACGATCGCGCAGGACAAGCCGGTCGCGTTCCCTTGCCATGGCCCGGCGAGCCTTCGCGACGCCAAGAAGCCCAACGGCGAGCCGCTCGTGAAGGGACGCAAAGTCACCGGCTTCACCGACGTCGAAGATGATGAGCTCGATCTCTCGCGACATCTCCTGTTCTCGGTCGAGAGAATGCTCAAAGCCAACGGCGGCATCTTCATTCGTTCGGAGAAGAACTGGCAGCCGAACGTGGTCGAGGACGGCATGCTGATCACGGGACAGAATCCCGCGTCGGCCGGGCCGATCGCCGAGGTATTCGCCGCTCGCCTGAGTTGAGCATGCGTGGACGCAGGGAGGTTGCCGGCAGCCTCCCTGCTCCAGGCGCGTGGAATGCAACGACGGCATGCCCCTGAGGAACACAATGAAGTTGAATGCGGAAATCGCAATTGTAGGAGGCGGCCTGTCCGGTCTCGCACTCGCCGACCGGTTGCAACGCGCCGGAACGGCATACACGCTCCTCGAGGCGCGAGGCCGCCTCGGCGGCCGCATCCTCTCCACAGTCATTGACGGCGCCGCATTCGACCTTGGACCGGCCTGGTTCTGGCCGGTGCAGTCCCGCATGGCTGGCCTTGTGGACCGGCTCCGGTTAGACGTCTTCGACCAGTTCTCGGATGGTGAGATCGTTGCCGAGGACCATCTCGGTCGCGTTCACCGAAACGCGGGCTTCGCCTCGATGCAGGGCTCCTGCCGGATCGACGGCGGGATGGGACGCCTGACGAGCGGTCTCGCGAACAACTTGCCGAAGGACCGCGTCACGTTGAGTGTCACCGTCACATCGCTGACGCATGAATCGAATGGCATTGTTGTCGGCGTCGACTGCGATGGCCAAGCCAGGCGCATCCGTGCCAACCAAGTCGTCCTCGCGCTGCCACCTCGCATTGCGGCAGCCACGATTGCGTTTTCGCCGGAACTTCCGGTGACCGTTTGCCGTGCGCTCGCGGCCATCCCTACCTGGATGGCTGGTCAGGCGAAGATTCTCGCCGTGTACGACCGCCCCTACTGGCGCGACGCCGGGTTTTCCGGTGACGCGATGAGCCACCGGGGACCGATGGTCGAAATACACGACGCATCGCCCGCGCGAGGGGGACCATACGCGCTGTTCGGGTTTCTCGGCACGCCACCCGGCAGCCGGAACCGCTACCGCGACGAGACTCTGGCCGCAGCGCGGGAACAGCTTGGCCGCCTGTTCGGAACCGAGATGCGGAATCCCAAATACATGATCTTTCAAGATTGGTCCGAGGACATGCTGACCGCGACGCCGGCCGACCACGTGCCGAGCGGCCACGACGGCTCGCCGCCGAGACCGCACGCTCTCGATGGGTTGTGGGACGGTCGTCTCCTGTTCGGCGGATCCGAAGCGGCGAGTCAGTTCGGCGGGTATCTGGAAGGGGCGCTGGAGGCTGCCGAGGACGTCGCCCAGCGTCTGATCGCCAAGTCGCGCGTATGAGTTTCGAGGCGGCGAGCCTACGGTCGCGCTGAAGCGAAAACTTCGTCGAGGAAACGGTACCGCGCGCGCGGCTCGGCCTCGATGCGTGGCTCGACGTCGATGCGAAGGCGCTGCACCTCGCCGTTCGCGCTGACAGCACCGACCGGCCACCTCGGCAACGCCGGGCCATTCGGATCGCCGGTCATGATGAAATTCGCAAAGTACGACGCCATCGTCGCGGACACTTGCGCGTCGTCTGGCGTCCACGCGTACGCCTTGTTCGTCGCGAGATTGCCCAGCGCGTACTCGATCTCGGCGGAGTGGACGGCGCCGCGCGCACCCGGCCGCGGTCGCGCATACAAATAGCGGTACACCGGCTGCCCGCTCGTCGCCGCGTGCATGTCGAGCCACTTCCACGTCGAGTAGGCGATGAAGCGATCGCTTGCCAGGTCGGTCAACGACTGCATCGCCTCGGCGGAATCGCGCGCCGGATAATACTGCGCAGCCTCTCCCGCCCTCTGGCCGAACATGCGCGCCAGCACCGCGCTCGCCGAGTCGGGCGTCGGCATTCGCGGCGTCAGCGCGCGCCACGACGACTCCTCCGAGTTCCAACCGGCGAGCAGTGGCACGTGCGCCTGCCGACCCGCGGCGTAGATCTCGACCGGGGATTGCGGAAAGAAGTAGCCATCGACGTCCGTGCCAAACCGTGGCATGCCTTGCCGCGCCGACATCTCGAGCAGCTCGGTGGCCGATAGCGCGCGCAACGCAGCCAGCGACGAAGCGCCGACCACTTCGGCAAAGCGCGAGCCATTCTGCTCGATCTGCGCGCGCGTCGGCATCGGGCCGGATGATGAGAAGAACGCGCCGCTCTCGCCGATGGCGCGCGCGAACAGGCCTTTGGCGAGAGGCGAGGCCATCTGCGCGCTCACTGACATCGATCCTGCCGACTCGCCGGCGATCGTCACTCGTTGTGGATCGCCGCCGAATGCCGCGATGTTCGCGCGCACCCAGCGCAACGCCGCCGCCTGATCCATCAAACCGTAGTTGCCGGATGCGTGCTGCGGCGATTCGCCCGTGAGCTCCGGGTGCGCGAAGAAGCCGAAGATGCCCAGGCGATAGCTCGTCGTCACGACGACGATCCCGCGGCTCGCCATGCTCTCACCGTCGTAGCGGAATTCCGATCCATCGCCCGCCACGAACCCGCCGCCAAAGAAGTACACGAGCACGGGAAGGGCGCTGCGGGCGCGCGCGCTCGCCGGAGCCCAGACGTTCAGGTAGAGGCAGTCTTCACTCACGCCCGAGTTGCGAAACATCATGTCGGCGAACACGCGTGCCTGCACGCACTGGTTCGCGAAGCGGTCGGCGGCGCGGACACCTTGCCATTTGGCCGTGGGCTGCGGCGGTCGCCAGCGTAGATCGCGCACCGGCGGCGCTGCGAACGGAATGCCGCGGAACGCCCGCACGCCGCTCGGCAGCGTGATGCCCTGCACCGAACCGTCCGCCATTCGCACAACGGGTGCCGCGGCCGCGCGCGCGGTTGCCGCCTGTGCCGCGATTTCGAGATGTGGAAACGAAAGTATCGTCGACAGGATCAGCAGGCGCTCGCGCCATCCGGCGCATTTGCAGGGACGCACGGGGACTCCGCGATGAAGGCGAGTGATCGATCTATCGGGCGCGCCTCACTTCCATAATGAAGTGGGATCAGCCGGTCGCGCGGCGCAAGGTCGGTCGCGATGGCCGTGATCGCTTGCGGCTGGCTGGCGTCGAGGCGTATCGTTGCCGCAACTCTCGACTCCCGCGAAACACACCATGGACGCTCACCGCGGAATCGTCTCGATCGTCAGCCCTGCACTGCTTCTCCTCGCGTCAGCCGCCACGGGATTCATTCCGGCCGCGTCGCATCCCGCGCCATTGGCAACCGGCGAACCGGAGGCGTGCACCTTTCTCAGCGCCGCCGACGCAGCCAAGTCGCTGGAAGTGTCGGGCACGACCGGCAAGCGCCTTGTCGCAGCCAGCCCGCGCGGATGCGTCTGGTCGAATGACCCTGACGCCTCGGATAATAGCCGTCGCGTCGTGCTGGTCTTTCACGCGCCCGCAGCATTTCAGGCGGCGATGCATACCGTGATCACGACCATCAAGATTGAACCGGCATCCGGTCTCGGCGACAACGCGTTCTACCAATTGTTCCCGGCCGACAGCCCCATGCTTTGGGTCTTGAAGGGGAATACCGCGTTCAGCCTCCGAATCATGACGCGAGTGAAGACCGCGCCCTTCTCCGTCGAGCAGGAGAAGAGCAAGGAAGCAGGACTCGCCAAGTCGGTGTTGGCGAAGCCCTGATCGCTTCTTCTGGGCTTCGCTTATCGTCGGTCGCGCGGCGGTAGAGCACGCGCGCTGGTCAGCTCGTCGTACGCAACTTTGCCACCGATGATCGTGAGCACGCTATGCGTGTCCGGCAGTGCTGCCGCGGGCACGGTGAAGATGTTCTGAGAGAGGACGACGAGATCTGCCAACATCCCGGGAGCCAGCGTTCCCTTCTCGCGCTCGGCATTTTCCGCGAATGCCGAACCGCGCGTGTAGGCGATGACGGCTTGCTCGCGCGTCAGGGCCTCCTTGGGATTCGCGGGGTGAGTGGTGGCAACCATGATGTTGAGGAATGGACTCATCCCCTCGCCATTCTGATCGGCGCCGAACGCCAGGGGAATTCCGCGCTCGACCAACGACCGCAGCGGCGCCAGACTCGCCAGCGCGGCTGAGTCGTAGATCTCGGCGAGCTGCGCGCGCGATCCTCTGAGGTGAAGGGGGTTCTGCACGACGACGACGCCGAGCCGTTTAGCCGCGTCGAGCAGGTCGGGCTGCAGTCCAGGTCCGTGCTCGATCCTCACCCGCTCGCGCGACCATCCAGACGCCCCGCCCGTCTGCTCGAGCAGTGACAGCACGAGAGCCGCGGTGCTGTCGCCGGCCGTGTGCAGCATGATCTGCTGGTGCGCGGCGCGTGCTTCCAGAAGCATGGCGCGAATCGTATCGGGTGGCAGATCGAGCATCCCGAAGTAGCCCGGACGCGAGGCGTACGTATGACGCAGTACGATTCCATGCTCGATCGGACTGCCGTCGAGAATCCATTTGAAGCCGGAGAGAGTGACGGTGCCGCCTGCTGGATTGGTCATCGGCATGAACGACGCGAGCGCAGCCTGCCATTCCCCCATGTCGCGGCCAGTAGGCGTCGTCATCGGCATCGGGATGAGCCTCACTCGTTGCGGCAGCTCGGCGGCGCGGAAAACGCGCAGGCCAAGGGATGGCTCGAGCATGTTCACGAAGCTCTGCACCGATGTGATGCCCTGCCGAGCCATCACGCGGCCATTGCTGCGGAGTCCGTTCACCAGCGTGCTCTCGGGATCCATGGAGCACAGCCGGCGCATCGTCCTGAAAATCGCGTACTCTCGGAGCGAGCCGGTGAGGCGTCCGGTGCCGGGCTCGCGCTCGTATCGGCCACCGAGCGGATCGCGAACGCTGTCGTCGATGCCGAGCACGCGGAGCGCGGCCGAGTTGAGCACCATTCCGTGGCCGCCGGTGAGCAGCATCGCCACCGGGTTGTTGGGCGCCACGCGGTCGAGCGCGGCGCGCCGCGCCGACGTGTCCTTGATGACTTCGCGTCCGATGGCGGCCGCCACCCAGGTGCCGGCCGGCACGCGACTCACGACGGCGCGAATGGAATCGGCGATCAGTGCGAACGGCGTGTCGCGCCTCGGCCCGTCGTCCGTGAGCACGGGTGCGACGAAGCCGAGCTCGCAACCAAGGTGCGCGTGC
>DATJHY010000194.1:0-14593 GCA_035493635.1 Gemmatimonadaceae bacterium
CGATAGCAAGCGAATCGCATTCGTCGGGCAGCCGGCCCGCTTCAAGAATCAACGCCTGTTCGTGGTGAACGCGGACGGAGGCAAGCCCGAGGATATTCTCGGATCCTGGCAATACGAGCCCGGCGAGATCGTTTGGCTGAATGACGGCCGCATCGCGATGATCACGTCGACGGGCGGGAGTCGGGGCGTATACAAGATCGATCCCGCCACTCGCAAGATCACCACGATACTCGGCGGACGCCGTCAGGTCAGCGCGGTGAGCTTCGACAAGACGCAGCAGCACGTCGTCTACGTCTCCACGGACCTCACGCATCCCACAGAGCTCTTCATAGCCAACGCCGACGGCACCGGCGAGCGCAAGCTCACGTCGTTCAACGACAAAGTGAACTCCGAGGTGGCGTGGGCCGACGCCGAGCGTATGCTCGTGAAATCGGTTGGTGGAACGGAGATCGAGTCGTGGCTGATGAAGCCGTACGGGTACACGGCGAACCGGAAGTATCCGGTCGTGCTGTACATCCACGGTGGGCCGCACTCCGCATACGGGGAGAACTGGTTCGACGAATTCCAGAATCTCGCCGGCGCCGGATTCTTCGTTTTGTTCACGAACCCGCGTGGATCGAGTGGTACGAACACCGAATTCACGTATGCGAGCCGTGGCGACTGGGGCGACAGGGATTTTGAAGATTTGATGCGAGCCGTCGATGTCATCGCAAAGCGATCCGACGTCGATTCAACGCGCATGGGAGTCACCGGCGGATCGTACGGTGGCTTCATGACGGCGTGGGTCACGACCAAGACGAACCGGTTCAAGGCCGCCGAGACGGATCGCATGATCAGCGAGTGGACTTTCTGGTATGGCGCGTCGGACGCGCAGGGCCTCACCGAGGGCGAATTCTTCGGCAAGCCGTGGGAGAATCAGGTCATGTACGACACACTCTCACCGATTCGGCACGTGAAGAACGTGAAGACGCCGACGCTCCTCGTGCAGAGTGAGGAAGACTACCGGACGCCAATCGGGAACGCGGAACTGTGGTTCATGGCGCTCAAGAAGCAGGGCGTGCCGGCCGAGTTCGTTCGCTACCCGCGCTCCAATCACGACCTCTCGCGGACGGGCGAGCCGTGGCTGCTCGTCGATCGCCTGAGCCGCTTGCGCCAGTGGTTCAACTACTGGCTCGTCGACAAGCCGTCGGCCGCGGTGCAGGCGGGAGGGGTGAAGAAGTAGCCCGCGCGATTGGCGCGGCGCTCCGCGTTGCGATCCTCCTCCCGCTTACCGCGTTTACGTTCGCGTGTGGCGGACGCTCCGAGGTCGGGGAAGCGGATGGGGAACGCGACGCGGACGTGTCGCGGGCCGAGAACGCCGCGCTCGCGAACGCGATCGCGCAGAGCGATGTGCTGACGCGGGCGCAGGCGGCGATCGACTCCGGGCATCCCTGGCGCGCAACGCAGATCATCACGCCCGAGCTTCGCGAGCCAGCGCAGCGCTCGCCGGCCGCGCTCATGGTCGCAGCCCGCGCCGCGGCCGGCTGGGCCGGGTGGCCCGAGGTCGATAGGCTGATCGGAGGCGCGCCGTGGATCGACACGGCATTCGGCGGTGCGGGTCGAGAGTTGCTGGCGCGTTCGGCGCTCGAGCGGAACGCGGATACCGCGGCGCTCGTTCATGCCACCGCCGCCGCGCGCGACGCCGGCGATCGCGCGTCGCGGTCGACGCGGTTCGTGCTGCTGGCACGCGCGCTCGAGCGTAACGGACAATTCGACAGCGCCGCGGCGACGTATGCGCGCGCGGCGGAGGCGTTGCCGCGGATCGAGGATTGGCTCGAGCTCCGCGCCGCGGGAAGCGAGCGCGATTCGGTGGCGCGCGCCAAGCGACTCGAGCGCGTGGCGCTCGCCACCGCAAAGCCGCGCGTTGCCTGGACCGAGGCGCAGGCGCGCGAGCGATTCGGCGATCTGCTCGGCGCGGCGACGCAGTATACGGCCATTGGCGAGCCGGTGCAGGCGCTTCGGCTTCGACTAACCGCGGCCGCGGACGATGCGTCGCGCGGCGCCATCACCGCGCAGCTCGTGTCGTTCATTCGCGCCCACAGCGGCTCGGCCGACGCCCGCGGCGCGATCGACGTTCTCGACAAGGCGTCGAGCAAGCTTGGTGCGAGTGATGAGCTGATCGTCGCACGAAGTGCCGCGGTATCCGGACCGGCGGCGCGGGCGGCACAGGGTTACGCCGCGACGTTGCGCGAGTCGCAGCTCGTGACGGATAACGATCGCATGCTCTACGCGGAAGTGCTCTCGCGCCTCGGCCGCAGTCGCGACGCCTTGTCACAACTGTCGCAGGTGCGCGGTGTGCTCACGGCGCAGGCTGGGTACCAACGGGCTCGGATCCTGCTCGCCCAGGGATCTGCCACGGCGGCCCGCACGGCGTTGCGAGATGTCGTATCGCGCTATCCCAAGGAAGCCGGCGTCGCGAGCATGGCATTGTATCTCCTCGCGGATCTTGCGACGGACGCGGGCGACGACCGGCAGGCGCGCGCCACGTTTCAACGGCTCTATCGCACATACCCAACGAGTCCGCGCGCTTCGGCAGCGCGATTTCACGCCGCCATGATTGCAATCGCGAGCGGCAATCCGCGGACGGCGGCGCGCGAGCTGGACTCACTGTACGCGCGCGCGCCGCGCTCCGACTACGCGACGGCTGCCCGGTACTGGAGTGGTCGCGCGTGGTCGTCGGCGAAGAACCCCACGCTCGCGCGCCAGCGATGGCGTGCAATCATCACCGACGACCCGCTCTCGTACTACGCCTTCACGAGTGCGCGCCGTCTCGGTGAGCGTTCGTGGACTCCAAGCGGCCCAGAAGCCGCCGGGCAACTGACTCGCGTACCCTCGATTGACAGCGCGGTCGCGCGCATCGAACTGCTGGATCGACTGGGCATGGACGCAGAGGAGCGATTCGAGCTCGACGCTCTCGAGGCGGCCGCGCGCGGATCCACCGATCGCGTGCTCGCAACGGCGGACGCATTCGTGTCGGTTGGCCAGCCATCGCGCGCGATCCGCCTTGCGCAGCGCCTCGCGGATCAGGGCGTGCGCGACCCGCGTCTCTACCGCTTTCTCTTTCCACTGGTTGATCGCGAAGAGCTTGCCCGCAACGCCAAGGCTCGGGGGCTCGATCCGGCGCTGATCGCCGGGCTGATTCGCCAGGAATCGAACTTCACACCGCGCGCGGTGTCGGTTGCCGGTGCCCGCGGTTTGATGCAGGTGCTGCCGTCGGTTGGGCAGGACATCGCGAGATCACTCGGCTTCCCCGTCTGGTCGCCCGCATTGCTGCTCGATGCTGACGCCAACCTGCAGCTTGGCACCGCGCACCTGGCGGCAATGGTGAAGGAGTACGGAGCGCTGCCTCGCGTACTCGCGGCCTACAACGCCGGTGGATCGCGCGTCGACCGCTGGTCGAAAAAGGCAGGCGCCGCCGACCCTGAGCTGTTCATCGAACGCATTCCGTATGCGGAGACGAGGGATTACGTGCGGATCGTGCAGCGGAACATGCGGGTCTACGCGGCGCTGTACGGCTTGTGAGATTGGCCGCGGTGCCGCCGCGGCGACGGAGATTAGAAAACGACAACGCCCGCGCATCAGCGCGGGCGTTGTCGTTCGAACATTGCGACTTCGTTCGGTCGATTACCAGCCTGGTGCCAGCTGGAATCCCCAGACCCAGTTCTTGGTCGGGCGCTGGAAGGGATGCGCCATGTACGCTTCCATGATCGCGTAGCCCATCAGGTTGAACCGGAACGACACGCCGGTGCTGAACACCGGAATGCGATCGGCGCACGGATAGAAGGACTGCGTCGAGGTGATCGTGCCACTCGACACGCTGTTGCAGGTTACGGCCTTGTTCGCCGCTCGGGTGAGGCGGAAGTCCGGTCCCTGTTCGTTCGTGTATGACACGCCAGCGTCGAAGAACGGCGATACTTCGGTCGGCAGGAAGGGGAAATTGAGCAAGCCGAATCCTTCCGTGCCAAACAGCGGTATCCGGAACTCCGTATTGACCACGCCCACCTTGCTGCCGAACAGACGATCGAACACGGGGCAGCCCGAATTCTGCTGGGCCGCGCTGCCGCCTTCGACGACGCACTCGTCGCCGGTAAACGAACCGTAGCCGTAGCCGCGCATCAGGGTCTCCTCTCCCAGATAGATCGGCCACGTCGTGTTGCGATCCTCCGCGCCGGTGCCGTACCGGCCCAGCGAGAGTCCGCGGATCGCGAACGTGAACGGACGAAGGAAGAAATACCGACGATAGTCGAACAGCGCCGTCTGATACGTGACCGAGCCGGTCGTCATGGTGTACTGCAGCCGGTATCGTTCGCCCTGGACCGGCGATGTGAACGCCGCGAACGAATTGTCGCCCACCAACGCTAACGAAGGCTCGGCGAACCATACCGGTTTGTACTGGTTCGGTAGCGACGTCTGGTGCTCGTCGACGATCGCGTTGGCGCCATTGAACACGGTCGTGAAGATCTCCGTGTCGAAGCCATAGTGCGTGACGTTCGCGGAGGCCTCGAGCCGGCGCGTGCTCGAGAACGGGTACTGCGTGAACATCATCGCCTGGTCGATGTAGATCCGCTGCAGCAGCTGATTGACGCTGTAGCCGCCTCCGCCTTGGACCGTGGCCGTGTCCAGGAATACGTATCCAGTCAAATACGGGATGTGCTGCACGCCGGCGCCGTAGTTCCAGCGATACTTCATATTGTAGTACTGCAGCGCGCCACCGATGTCCTTGACGGTGCCGTTCGCCTGGATCGCGGCGAAGATCTGTTTGTCACTCAGCTGATCGCCGAAGATCATCGACACGCCGCCGGCGACGCCCGTGCCGAACGGACCCCCCGCCACTACACCGATGCTCGGTTGGCCGATCGCGTCCAGCGCATACGAGGAGTGGAACGGAACGACGCTGAAATCGGCGCCCGAGGGCAGGCCGGTCGTCGGATCTGCGAGATAGCCCATGACGAGGCTGCGCGTCACCTGCGGCGGCGGAAGCTGCGCGCCGTCGGCGACCGTCGACGGCGTCACTGGTGTGCCGACGGTCTGTGAGGCATCGAGTCCGCGGATCTCGTTCCCCTGATTGTAGAACGTGTTGAAGAGCAGCCGTCCTGTCTGGCGCGACACCGAGATCGCCGGCGATACCGTCGTGATGCCGCTCACGCCGGTCGCGACGTGCGTCACACGGAAGACCTGGCCACTCCCCAGCTCGAGGCGATAGATGTCGGCAAAGCCGTCCTGATCGGACACGAAGAACAGGCTCTTGCCGTCGGGCGAAAACTGCGGGTTGATGTGTTTGCCGTGCGCGAACGGCGCGAAGACGTTGATCTGCCCGCTGGTCATGTCGTAGGTCGCCAGCTCGAGCGCCGAGTACTTGAGTGTGTTGAAGTCCGTCTGCGGGCCGCGATCCGTCGCAAACGCCAGCATCTTGCCGTCGGGCGACCAGGTGGGCTGGATGTCGGCGTACTTGTCGTGCGTGAGCTGCCGGATCGTGCTGTTGCCGAGGTCCATCACATAGAGGTCGCTGATGCCGCCCGCCTGCCCGGAGAACGCGAGCGACTTGCCGTCGGGCGACCACGATACGTGGCTCACCGCGCCGATGTTCGGAAGCTTGATGCGCCGCTCGACGCTCGACGACTTGGTGTCGAGGATCGCGATCTCGTTCTGGCCTTCCGCATAGACGATGAACGCAAAGTGGCTGCCGTCGGGCGACCAGTCGCCCGCCGAGTTGATGAAGCTCAGCGCGTCGAAGTGCGGATCGCTGGACGGACCGGCGAGCTTCTTGATGGTCTTGCCGGTCGTCGCGTCGCCGATGAACAGGTCGATGCTGAAGAGATTCCGGCTCGAGAAGAACGCGAACAGCTTGCCGTCGGGGCTGAGCGTCGGTGCGAGGTTGATATCGCCGGTGCGCTCGAGCTTCACGAGCGAGCTGCCAACGCTGTCCGGATGCGTGCGGCCGGCGAGCTGCGGCAGGAACATCGCGCGATTCGCCGCCGCCCAGTCCTTGGAGAGTGAATCCTGGTTCTCGCCGAGTACGCGGACGAGCGCCGCGTCCCATCCGAGGCGCAGCGCCGCGCGATACACGTCGACGACGGCGCGATCGCCCCAGCGGCCGCCGACGTACGCCCACAGCGCCTGCCCATAGCGATAGGGGAAATAGCGCGGATCGGTCGTCAGCTGCTTGATCGTGGGGAACTTGTTCCGCATCACCGCGTCGCGCATCCACATCGACGTGAGCGGATCCTCGCGTCCGAGCGAGAAGTACTCGGACATGCCCTCGATGAGCCACAACGGGAGCGCGTCGAGCCGCATCAAGCCGCCGCCCGGCGTCCCTTCGGCGATGTTGTACTGGAACACGTGCACGAGCTCGTGGCCAAGCACGTGGTCGTTGTCGGCGTAGATGCCGGTGAACGGCATGATCACGCGCGTGCGGTTCGACTCCGTGACGCCGCCCGTCTCCTCGCTCAACTGCTCGCTGATGACGTTCGTCTGCTCGAAGTCTGGATGATCGGCGTAGAAGACGAGCGATTTCCGGTCGAACGCGTGACGAAACGTGTCCGAGTGGCGGCTGTACCACCGCTCGGCCATGCGCGCCGCGTCGTGCACGATCGTCGACTCGGGCGGATAGAAGAAGTTGTCGAAGTGCTCGGACTTGAGGATGCGCCAGTTGAAGGTCTCGTACTGGACCTTGTTTCGTCCGAAGTACTCCTGCGCGCGGGCAGGAATTGAAACAGCGAGCACCAGCAGCGGCGAGACGACAGCCGCCAAGCGCAAACGCAGTCGAGCCATGAAATGCCCCGCGGACCAAGCCGCAGCAAAAAGTCGTTCCGAACTCCGAACAACCGATCGTTCGGGCGGTCGGCCCTGCTCAGGCGGGCAAACGACGTGCCCCCGGATGATCGTCGATCGTGTTCGCCGAAAGAGTCGCCGCGGACCGTCCGCCGCTGCCGCCCATCTCCCGGATGCTCCCCCGCCCGTGAAGGACTTACGCCCGCCGTTGGTCACGTCAAGGTGCCGTCGGGCTCGCTCCCGACAAAAACTAAACCGAACACCGTCGCGCGCGTTCCCTCACGGAACATTGACACGCGAGATGTCGAGTCCCCCGCCGTGGTGCACACCTCCGCGGCGTGACGTTCGCCGCCGGCTAGCATCGTCCGCGCCGGGTCACCCATCCCGGGCGAGTTCGGTCGGCGCTCACGCGCCGAAACGAACTGGTAGCGAGCGCAGTCCTTTCCACGTATTCGACCGGCCGAAGACGGCCCTCAACTGGTTTGGAGAGAGGGGAGGAGATCCCGTGGAGCAGCCGCCCGAGTACAAGCCGACGCTTTTCGACCGTCACGGTCCGGATGCCTTCGTCCTTTTGGCCGCCGCGGGCCACGGCGTGCTCGTCGCCGGGATGACGGCTATGGTCCTGGGACTCTACGGCATGTTGAATCCCGTGACCCTCGTCGTCAGCATCGCTGCTGGCTTCGCGACGTTCGCCGCCGGGGTGCGGGGCGCGCAGGCGGTCGAGCTCACCATTCGGCGCATTGCGCTGGATGGAACGAGTACTCCGTACAAAGAGCAGTATTCACGCGAACAGGCGCTCGTCATGCAGGGCCGTGTTGACGACGCGCTGGCCTCGTTCGAGGCGATCATCGACGCCGATCCGGCGGCGACGACCCCACGCATTCGCGCCGCTGAACTGTATGCCCGAGAGCGGGGCAACGCGGAGCGTGCGGCTGAACTGCTGCGCCAGGTTCAGCGCGCCGAATTGTGCTCGGCGGGCGAGCACGTGTACGTGGCCCATCGGCTCGTCGACCTGTACACGGGTCCCTTGAACGACCCGGGTCGCGCCTTGGTAGAGCTGAGGCGACTGATCGAGCGATTCCCAAACCATCCCGCGGCCGCGCAAGCGCGTGACGCGCTCGCGGTCCTGAAAGCGCGGCACCAAACCGCCGTCGACTGAAGCGATTCGATGCACTATCCCGCAGATAAATAGGGTCAGACCCTATTTGACCCAGTTGTCGTGTATGTGTTCTGTAATCGGCGAGGCGAGCAATCGAGCGCGTTTCGGTGGCAGTTAATCGAGCTCGGCTCGTCGCTCGCGCTTGATTTCGGCGCGCCGCTTCTTTTCGGCGAGGCGCTTTTCCTGAGCGGCGCGCGTCGGTCTCGTTGGACGCCGCTTCTTCGGCACTCGCAGCGCGTACTTGATCAGCGCGGCCAACCGTTCGTCCGCTTCGCGCCGGTTCTGGCGCTGACTCCGCCGGCCGCTGGCGACGACGCGCACTCGCCCGTCCGAATCGAGCCGTGATACGAGCTTGATCCGCAGTCGCTCGCGCTGCTCATCGGATATCGCTTGGGAACCCGTGAGATTCCAGAGCAGCTCGATGCGCGTGGACGACGTGTTCACATGCTGCCCACCGGGCCCACTGGATCGGGTAGCGCGATACTCGAGCTCATGCCGAGGGATCGCGAGGTCCGGCGTGACGTTCAAGAACATCAGTTCATCCATGGGCTACCTCGCTGGAAGCGCTGTAACGGTCCGGAAGCGGGATCGTCTGTGGCTATAGCAGTTTGCAACGATCGCCACCCGTCTCGACCTCTCGCACATTGCAACGAATTGGCCCGTGCGCCTGACCCCTCGTTCGTCCGATCCGGCGCTTCGAGCCATCCTCGACCCGCGGCGGCTGCTCCGCTGGGTGCTGATCGGGCGTCTGTGTCTGGCGAGTGCGATCTTCATCGCCGCGGTGTCCACCTGGACGACGGTCGACGCTCACAAGACACTCATCGCCTCACTCGCCTTCGCCATTTCCGCCGTCGTCACCGTGGGTTCGGTGGGGTACGCGGAAATATATCAGAAGCGGTATGGCCGGGCGTTCATCTACATGCAGGCGGTGTTCGACCTGCTGCTCGTCACCGCGGTCGTGCACCTGACGAACGGCACGTCGTCGCCGTTCGCCGCTCTCTACATCCTCGTCATCGCGACCGCGTCGCTACTCGTTCCGGCGAGCGGCGGTCTCGTCATTGCCGGTCTCGGGATCGTTTTCTACTTCGTCGACGTCGTCGTCCTGCTCCGCTCGCCGCTCCTCGAGCCCGGCGTGTGGATGCAGCTCACGGTCATCGCGCTCGTCACGCTCGGTATCCGCTACCTGAGCGCCCGGCTGCGCGAGACGAACGAGGGCAAGGCGATTCTCGTTGCCGCCCTCGAGCAGACGCGCCTCCAGGCTGACGACATCCTGCGCAACATTCGAAGCGGCGTCGTCACGGTCAATACGGACGGCCGCCTCCTCTATGCCAATCCGACCGCGGAGCAGCTACTGGGGCTCGAGCTCATCACGCGCGTCGGCCAGCCCGTGCTCGACTCGGTGTCGACCGTTGCCCCGGAGCTCGGCCTCGCCATCAAGCGCGCCGCGGAATCCAGGATCAGGACGACGCGCGGCGAAGGAATCGTAGCGACCGCCGCGCGCCGGTTCCCGATCGGCGTCACGACGACGTATACCGACGAAAACGGCAACGGTCGCCGCCGCACGGCGACCGCGATCTTCCAGGACCTGTCCGATCAGAAGCGGATGGACGCCCTCCGCCTTCGCACGGAGCGCCTCGAAGGCATCGCCGAACTCAGCGCCTCCCTCGCGCACGAGATCAAGAATCCGTTGGCCTCGATCCGCAGCGCGGTCGAACAGATCTCGCGCATGCCGGCGGTCTCCGACGATCAGCGGACGCTGGGCGCCCTCGTCATGCGCGAGTCCGACCGACTCTCGCGATTGCTCTCGGAGTTTCTCGACTTCGCTCGCGTACGCATGGCGCGCACCACGCCGGTCGATCTGGTCGCGATCGCGCGCGGGGCCGCGGCGCTGGCGCATGCGCACCCCGATCGCGATCCGAGCATTCGCGTCACGTGCGTCGCCCCCGAAAATGAGACGGTGCAGCTGGAAGGCGATGAGGACCTGTTGCATCGCGCCGTGTTCAATTTCGCGCTCAACGCCGTGCAGGCCGCGCCGCCGGACAGCGAGGTCCGCATCGAGGTGGCGCGCGGCAGTCTCGATCCGGTGCCGAACGGCCTCGCGTTCGACGGCGATTCGGTCTCGCTCCGCGTCAGCGACGCGGGGCCGGGAATTCCGCCCGACGTGCGCGCCAGGATGTTCGACCCGTTTTTCACCACGAAATCGAACGGCACCGGCCTCGGGCTGGCCGTCGTGCATCGTGCGATCGAAGCGCATCGCGGGCTCGTGCTCGTCGACAGCGGATCGCGCGGAACGAAGTTCACCGTCATTCTCCCGCGCGCCCACGCGGCGGGGGCCGGGAGCATCTCGTGATCGACACACCACTCAAGCCCAGCGTGCTCATCGTCGACGATGAGTCGGGGATTCTCGATTCTCTCAACATCCTGCTGCGCAACGAAGGGTTCGCGCCGCAGATCGCGCACGGCGGAAAGGCGGGGCTGGAGCGAATCACCGAGATGAGCCCTGACATCGTGCTCACCGACATTCGCATGCCGAACGTGACGGGCGTCGAGATTCTCGCCGCGGCGCGGCAGGCGGACCCCGACGTGCCGGTGATCCTGATGACGGCGCAGGCAACGCTGCAATCGGCGATGCAGGCGGTGAACGAAGGCGCGTTCTATTACATCCAGAAGCCGTTTCGCAACGACGAGTTGGTCGCAATCCTCAAGCGTGCCGCCGAGCACCGCAATCTGCGGGTTGAAAACAAGTCGCTGAAACAGGCGATTCGGCGCGCCGAAGGCCATGGCGTCTCGCGTCCGGTAGGCACCAGCAAGGCGTGGCTCGACGTGCTCCGGCTTGTCGAAACGGTGGCGCCGACCGACTCGACGGTCCTCATTCAGGGCGAGTCGGGAACGGGAAAAGAGATCATCGCGCGCTACGTCCACGAGCTGTCGGCGCGCCGTGAGGGGCCCTTTTTGTCGATCAACTGCGGCGCGCTGCCCGAGAGCCTGCTCGAGAGCGAGTTGTTCGGCCACGTCAAGGGTTCGTTCACGGGCGCGATTCGCGACAAGATCGGACTCTTTGGCGCCTCGACGAAAGGCACGTTCTTCCTCGACGAGATTGGAGAAACCACGCCGGCGACGCAGGTCAAGCTGCTCCGCGCGCTTCAGCACCGCGAGGTCATTCCCGTCGGATCCACGGACGCGATCCCGGTCGACACCCGCGTCGTGGCCGCCACGAACCGCGACCTCGACGAAGAGATTCGCGCCGGTCACTTCCGGAGCGATCTGTATTACCGCCTCAACGTGATCGCCCTGCACCTGCCGCCGCTGCGGCAGCGGCAGGACGACATCCCGGTTTTGGCCGATCACTTCCTGCATCGGATCGGAGAGGCGCGCAACGAGCCGCCGCGGCGGCTGAGCGACGCCGCGCGCAGCGCGCTCGTCGAGTACGCGTGGCCCGGCAACGTGCGCGAGCTCGAGAACGCGCTCGAGCGCGCGGTGATCCTCACCGAAGACATCGTGATCACTCCCGCGGCGCTTCCCGAGCGAGTGACAGAGCGCCGGGCAGAGCCGCTCGTCTCCACGCGCACGCCGCCGAACCCGACGCTGGAGGCGGTCGAACGCGCCTACATCATGTGGGTGCTGCAGAGCGAAGGCGGCAACAAGTCGCGTGCCGCCGACGTGCTGGGGATCGACCCGTCGACGTTGTATCGCAAGCTGTCGCGGTATGGGGTCGAAGCGTGAACGACGCCGACCGGCTTGATCTTCGCGCGCCCGATGACGACGCTTCGATGACCGACATCCAAATCGCCCCGACCGCAGTGCCTTCGTCCACTCGCCCAAGCCGCGAACGGCTCACGCTGCGCGCGCGGACGCCGCTCGACCCGGCGACCGTACGCCTGTCAGTGCTCGTCCCGGTGTACAACGAGCGCGACACGATCGATCTGATCATCGACCAGGTGCGCGCGACGCCGCTGCACAAGGAGATCATCTGTGTCGATGACCACTCGACCGACGGCACCCACGCGATTCTCGAGACGCTGCTGGAGCACGGCAAGATCGATCGACTGCTGCGCCACCCGGAGAATCGCGGCAAGGGCGCGGCGATCCGCCACGCGCTGGGGATGAGCACGGGCGACATCGTCATCGTCCAGGATGCGGACCTCGAGTACGATCCCGACGATTGGCCGACGCTGCTCGAGCCGATCATCGACGGACGCGCCGATGCGTGTTTCGGATCGCGCTTTCTCGGCGGGCCGCATCGCGTGCTGTACTACTGGCACTCGGTCGGCAACAGTCTCCTGACGACGTACAGCAACATGCTCACGAATCTGAACCTCACCGACATGGAGACGTGCTACAAGGCGATTCGCGGCGATCTGGCGCGGTCGCTCGTGCCGCGCCTCACGGCGGACCGGTTCGGATTCGAGCCCGAGATCACGGCGCGCCTCGCTCGCGCCAGCGCGCGGATCTTCGAAGTGCCGATCTCCTACTCCGGCCGCACCTACGCCGAGGGAAAGAAGATCGGCTGGAGGGACGGGCTGGCAGCGCTCTGGCACATCACGAAATTCAATCTACTCTCATGATGGAACGCTGGCGTCGATTGGCCGGTCCGTCGGTCGCGCTGTTCGCCGTCCTCTCCTCGGCGATCGGCATCGTCAATCAGTACACCTACGACGATCGCTACATCATCCAGAACGAGCCGTCGACGCACACGCTGCACCACTGGTGGCAGGTGTTCGCCAGCTCCTACTGGCCCAAGAATGCGGGGGGCGACGGGTACCGGCCGATCACGATCCTCGCCTTCAAGATCCAGTGGGCGATCGGCCACGGGAATCCGGCGGTGTTCCACGCCGTGAACATCCTATTGTATGCGGCGGTGTCGGTGCTCGTGTTCCTGCTGGCGCGGCGGCTGCTGCCGCTCTGGGCGGCGTGGCTCGTCGGCGCGTTGTTCGCGGTACATCCCGTCCACGTCGAAGCGGTCGCCAACGTCGTGGGGCAGGCGGAGATGCTCGTCGCGCTCGGGCTCCTCGGCGCAACCATCCTCTACGTGCACGACCGCACGCGGGGCGATGGCGCGCTTCGGCCGTCCACCATCGCGTGGATCGCGCTGCTGTACGCGTTCGGCTGCCTGTCCAAGGAACACGGCATCGTGCTGCCGGGGATCCTGCTCGCCGCGGAGTTGACGGTGATCGACGATCGCTTACCGCTGCGCGATCGCGTTGCACGGCTCCGGCCGTTCTATCTCGGACTGGCGGCCCTCGCCGTCGCGTTCCTCGCCGCGCGGTCGCTCGTGCTCTCGGATCGGCCGCTCGGAGGATTCGAGCCGTTCCTGCCCTTCAGCGCACTACGGATCTCGCGCGCCGACCGCGCGCTGACGGCGCTTGGCGTGGTGCCGCAGTGGATCCGGCTGCTGTATTGGCCGGCGCGGCTGTCATCGGATTATGGCCCGCCCGAAATCGACATCGCGCAAGGCGTGAGCATCACGCAACTGCCCGGCCTCATGCTGCTGGTCGGCATTCTCGCGCTCGGCGTACTGCTCCGCAGGCGGCAGCCCGTCGTCGCGTTCGGGATCGCGATCGTCTGCGTCGCATTGCTCCCGTCCAGCAACTTCATCCTGCCGGCCGGCATCGTACTGGCCGAACGAACGCTGTTCCTGCCGAGTGTGGGCGCGATGCTGGTCATCGGCGGCACGGCGGTCGTGGTCGCCGAACGGATGCGAGCCTCGCCGCGTGCAGCGCGAACGCGTTTGATGACACAGGCTGCGTGCGCCACGGTGCTCATCGCCGGGGCGGCGCGCAGCGTGACTCGCACCCGCGTCTGGCGCGACAACGACACACTGTTCGCGCATGCCGTGCTCGATGCGCCGGATTCGTACCGAACGCACTACGTGCTGGGCTCCTGGTATCTGGAGCAGAAAAAGAAGCGACTGGCCGAAGCCGAGTATCGAAAAGGGCTCAAGCTCTTTCCGTACGATCCGTATCTCGCGTTCGGGCTCGCGGAGGAGTATCGGACGTCCGGCATCTGCAAAGCCGCGCTTCCGCTGTATCGCTGGGCGCGTGAGGTGGATCCGCAGTTCCCGATCGGTCGCACGCAGTACGCCCTGTGTCTGTTCGAGGCAGGGGATTACGACTCGGCCAAGCACTACGCGCTGGAGGCAGTCCGTGCGGGCGGGTTGCTCCGCGGCCTGCACGAGCTGATTCACGACATCGACTCGGCGCGAGTCGCGTCGCGCAGGATCGACCAAAGCGGCAAGCTTTCGATGGTGGCGCTGGAGGGAACCCGTGGCAAACTGCCAGACACCGTGCAAAAGTCGACAGCGAAATCGACGGGCGGTACGCCGCGCTAATTCCTGAAATCGTTACGGGTGAACGGGTTAGCGGCAACAGGCACCTTCGGTCCACGCGTTGCACTTCACTGCGCCGGTGCTGTGACAGTTTGCCCCCCATCACTCCTCCTCTCTCTGGGAAAGCAGACATGCTCAAAATGCGCAAGGGTTTCACGCTGATCGAGCTTCTGATCGTGGTCGTGATCATCGGCATCTTGGCCGCGATCGCGATTCCGAAGTTCGCCAACACGAAGTCGAAGGCCTACATCACCGCGATGAAGTCGGACCTGCGGAACCTGGTGACGGCCGAAGAGGCG
>DATJHY010000195.1:0-12104 GCA_035493635.1 Gemmatimonadaceae bacterium
CGCGGATTGTCGCGCATCTCGCGCAGGACGTCGGCCGGCGTGAGCGGCGTGGTCTGATACGCACGCCGCGTCGTGGCGGCGTCGAATCCGTCAGCGATCGCGACGATCTTGCTGTACATGCTCAGCGTGCGGTCGCGGATCGTCTTCGGGTATCCAGTGAGATCGTGCTTCATGTGGTGCTCGAAGGCCACGATCATCGCGCGGTACGGAAGTTCCTGGGCGCCGCGCACCTGAAACAGCGAGAGCACACCCATCCACGGATGGTCCGCGATCTGGTGCCACTCGTCGTCAGTGAGCTTTTCCACCTTGTTCAGCACCTCCGACGGCACGCGTGACTTTCCGATGTCGTGCAGCAGGGCGCCAATGCCGAGGTCGTACAACTGCATCCGCGTGAGCCCCAGCCGTTTTCCGAGGGCGACCGCGAAGATGCAGACGTTGACGCTGTGGGTGAACGTGTATTCGTCGTAGTCGCGAAGCGTCGTCAGGCCGATCAGCGAAGTCTCTTCGCTCAGAATCTGGTCGACGATGCCCTGGACGACCCGCTTGATCTTCTTGACGGTCGGCGAGCCACCCATGCGAACCGAGGTGATGAGTTCGCGCGTGGCGGCCACGCCCTGCGCGTAGGTTCGCTTGGCGCGCTCCTTCGATTTTTCCAGGCTCGTTTCATCCGCCTCGTGGGGCGGCCCGAGCGAGAACGACGTGACCCCGGCGCTCTCCAGCTTCTGCTGCATCTCGACGAGCCTGCCCTCCGGATCGTCGTTCGGCGACGCCTGGAGGAGCGAGAGAAAGATCAGCCAGTCTTTGGCCTCGACCTTGGCATCGATCGTGAGCGTGCCGACGCCGGCGGCGCGGAACAGCGACAGCAGGTGGCTGAAGCTGGCGAAGTTGTCGAGCTCCAGTCGAAGGCGCGTTTGATTCACGAAGATGAACTCGCCCGACATCCGGATCTCGAGCTCTCGATCCGCCGCCAGGATCTCCCGGCTCTGGGCCGCTACGTCGGCCAGCGCCTTCTGCACGGCCGCGTTCTCCACGGGGTACAACTTGACCGCGCGGAGGGCGCCGTACATCGCGAAGATCAACTGCCTGCCGGCCCGTCGAAGATATGACTCGTCGCCGGACGATTGCTGGCCGCTCGCGGGTTCGGTGGCTGTATGCGTCACGGTCATGCGCTCGCGGATGGGCCGCGGAGCGCGCGGCTCACTGCGTTCCGAACGACGACGTCCTTCTCGCCCGCCGCTTTGCGCAGGGAATCCATGGCTCTCGGGCTCCCGATGCGTCCGAGCGCCATCGCCGCGCACGCCCGCATTTCCGGGTCCTCGCGACGGCCAAGGAATCCCTTCCCGTTCAGGATCGCGTCACAGTGCGCGATGCCCTCCTCGCCGCACAGTGCGCCGTAACTCTCGAAGAACGCCATCTTCTCGGTGAGGTCCATGTCTCGGATCGGTTTCCCTTTCACGATCGCCTCGACCTTGGGCAGCGCGGCGCGATGCGCGCGCGCGGCCAGCGCGCGCACGGCGGTCATCCTGACGTCGCGCTCGGAATCGTGCACCGCGCCCTCGAGCGCCTGGAGCGCGCCGGTCGAACCGATCTCGGCGAGCGCGTGCGCCGCCATGAGACGGCGTGCCGGATCGGGCGCGGACAGCACCTTGCCGAGCGACAGCACCGCGGCCTGCGCTTTCAGCGCGCCGCAGCGGCGAATCGCTTCGGCCGAAATCGTGGGGTCGGGATCGGCGATGAGCCGAACGAGCTCCGAGGTGTTGGCCGCGGCGAGCCGGCCGGCGGCGTTCTCGAGCGCGACGCGCACGTTCGCATCGGCGCTCTTGCCAAGCCACTGGAACGCAACCGCGAGCACGGTCGGCTCCAGTTGGTCGAACAACTCGGCCAGTTCGTCGGGCAATGGCGGCGTTGGCGCTTCGTCGAGCGCCTGGAGCAGCTGGGTGAAGGCTTCGGGCGCGCTCAGGCGCATCCCGATCTGCGCGAGGACCGAGCGTTCTTCGGGCGTGAGTGTCGTGCACCGATTGAGCGTCACCTTCGATTCGCGCAACAGATGCGCGACGGCTCGAAAGTTTCCCGCGGCCAGCGAGAAGACGAGCAGGTTGCGCAGGTACTGGATCACTTCCCCGCGGACCGCCGACGTCTGCTGGCTCTCGAAGATGTCGAGCAGTATCGACGTGACCGACGAGCGAAGGTCGATCCGATACTCGCGCTCGAGCTCCTTTTGCAGGTAGTTGATCTCTGGCGGGTCGAGGTAGTACAGCGCCGTGTCGAAATCCGCGACGTTCACGACGCCCGCCGGGCGCGATTCTTCGACCGCCTCGCGCACGCCGCCCGCGATGTCGCTGGCGGCTACTTCGCCGACCGTCGAGCCGTCGGCGACCTCGTCGCCGGCCCCTTCTCCCATGAGATCGACATTCCTGTAATTCAAGAACGAGAAGTCGGCTTCCCACAGCAGCGCCACGAGGTCGTCATCGTCCGCGGTCGCGCGTCGTGCGCGCTGGATGATCTCGAGGAGCGTGACCGCCTCGACCTCCTCGAATCCTTCCCGCATCGTCAGCTCGCGAATCCCGTCCTTGTAGAACAGCCAGGGAAGGCTGTCGAGGGTCTTCGCGTTCGTCGTGTCTCCCCAGACGACTCGCCCATACACACGAAAGTCGTTCTCGTCGACGACGAGCGTCAGCTCGCTCATCTCCGTCCACACCGCCTTGAAGCCGGCGCGGAGCGCGTCGATCGCGCGGCGGTACATCGGGTTGTTCGGCAAATACAGCTGGTGCGCTCGCGCGGCCTTCGCGAGCAGGCGCATCAATTCCTCGACCGCCGGGTTGGAGAGCGGCTCGGCCGGCGCCTGATCGGGCGTGAGCGGCGCCGCGCGCGCGACTGTCGATGCGCTCGGCGAGCTCACGATCCCAGAAGATTCATCGCGCTGACCTGCGCGACGTCCTTGTCGCCACGTCCGCTCACGCAAAGCAGGACGGGCTCGTCCGCGCGCCAGCGGCCCTTGTTCGACGCGATCCAGCTCACCGCGTGCGCGGTCTCGAGCGCGGGAATGATGCCCTCGAGACGACTCAGAAGCTGGAACCCCTCCAAAGCCTCTCGGTCGGCGACCGCCACGTATTGCGCGCGGCCAGTGTCCTTGAGGTAGGAGTGCTCCGGGCCGACGCCGGGGTAGTCCAGCCCCGCCGAGATCGAGTGCGCCGGGTGCACTTGTCCGTGCTCGTCCTGCAGCAGATAGCTGTACGATCCATGGAGCACGCCGGGCCGGCCGCGCGCGAGCGACGCCGAGTGATGTCCCGACTCGAGTCCCTCCCCTGCCGCCTCCACGCCCACCAGCTCGACGCCAGCGTCACCCACGAAAGCGTGAAACGTGCCGATCGCGTTCGAGCCGCCGCCCACGCAGGCAACGACGGTCTTGGGCAGTCGACCGGTGGCCTCGAGGATCTGTGTGCGCGCCTCTCGCCCGATCACCGATTGGAAATCACGCACCATGCGCGGGTACGGCGCCGGCCCGACGACCGAACCAATGATGTAGTAGGTGTCGTGGACGTTCGTCACCCAATCGCGAATCGCTTCCGTCGTGGCGTCCTTGAGCGTGCGCGTTCCGCTCGACACGCCAACGACCTTCGCGCCCATGAGCCGCATGCGAAAGACGTTCAGCTCCTGGCGCCGCATGTCTTCTTCGCCCATGTAGACGACGCACTCGAGGCCGAAACGCGCGCATACGGTCGCCGTGGCCACGCCGTGCTGCCCAGCCCCGGTCTCGGCGATGATTCGCCGCTTGCCCATGCGCCGCGCCAGCAGCACCTGGCCCACCGTGTTGTTGATCTTGTGGGCGCCGGTGTGGTTCAGGTCTTCGCGCTTCAACCACACGGGTGCGCCGACGAGCGCCGAGAAACGGGGCGCGTCGCTGAGCGGCGACGGGCGCCCCACGTACGTCGTGAGCATGTGGTCGAGCTCCGCGACGAACGCAGGGTCCTGCCGCGCGCGGTCGTACGCCCGCCCCAGCTCGTCGATCGCCGGAATGAGTGTTTCCGGAACGTACCGTCCCCCGAATGCCCCGAAACGATCGTGAGCTACCGTTGTCATGTCGAAATGGAGGCCTCGAGAACGGCGTCGCGGAAAGCTGTCATGCGTTCGTGGTCCTTGATTCCGGGAGCGGCCTCGACTCCGGACGACACGTCGACGACGTCCGGACTGATTGCCGCGATCGCGCGCGCCACGTTCTCCGGCCGGAGGCCCCCCGCGAGTATCAGACGCTTCGAGTGTCGAATCGTATCGAGCCGAGGAGCCAGCCGGTCCCAGTCCATCGCCTGCCCGGATCCGCCCAGCATCGCTGGGACGAACGTATCGAGCACGATCCCGTCGCCGCGCGTCGCGAGCTCGGCGGCCGGCCCCGACAGGTCGCTGTCTTTCACACGGTGGACGAGCCAAATGTCGCCATCAAAGAACTGGCGGATCTGCTCAACCCGACCCGGATCACCGCCGTGGAGCTGCACGACCGACAGCTCGAGCGCTTCCGCGGCTTTTGCGATCTCCGCTACGGTCTGGTCGGCAAACACGCCGACGCGCGCTACCGAGTCAGGCACGTTCGCGAGGACTTCCGCTGCCCGAGGGATGGTGAGAAGGCGCGGCCCGCTCGCGAGGATCACACCCACGTAAGCCGCGCCGAGTGCGACGGCATACTCCGCGTCGACGGCGCGCGTGAGGCCGCAGAACTTGATCTCAGCCACGCCCGCTCCGAGCCACGCCGGCCAGCCGGCGGACCGCGGTGGCTGGATCGCTCGCCGCCGACACTGCCGAGCCGACGAGCACCGCGTTGGCACCGGCGCGGCCCAGGCGTTCCACGTCCTCGCGACTCGACACGGCGCTTTCGGCCACGGCCACGATTCCGTTCGGGATTAGCCGGATGAGCCGTTCGGCGGCGGCCGAGTCGATCGTCAGCGTCTCGAGGTTGCGACTGTTCACACCGATCGCCTCCGCGCCGACGGCCAGCGCGCGATCCAGCTCCTCGGCATCGCGCACCTCGACGAGACATTCGAGCTCCAAACCGGCGGCCGCGTCCGTCATGCGCTGCAGCGCGTCGTGAGACAAAGCCCGGACGATGAGCAGTGCCGCCGACGCTCCAGCAGCCTTGGCCTCGAGCAGCTGCACCGGGTCGACGTGAAAGTCCTTCTTGAGGGCCGGCAGGCTGACTCGCTCGCGCACCGCTCGAAGGTCGTCAGTGGAGCCTCCGAAGTGCGCGGGCTCGGTGAGCACCGAGACGGCTGCCGCGCCGCCGGACGCATATGCAGCGGCTTGCTCGCCGGCGGACAGACCAGGATTGATCCATCCCTTGCTGGGCGACTTGCGTTTGACCTCGGCAATCACGGCCACGTGGTTGCCGCGCAGCGCGGGCGCGAACGCCGGCGGCGGCGAGGCGTCGCGGGCCTGCGCCGCGAGCTCGGCCGTTCTGGAATGCAGGGCTTCAGCTCGCTGCGCGGCTTCGGCCACGATTTCGCCGAGGGTCCCGCCCGGCGGTGTCCACGCACCCAATCCTTGCACTTCGGTCCTTCTTCGGATAATGTGTATTCGGGGCTTGTTCGGGAATATGCCCCGTACGAACAACCATAAATACGCGGAACAGGTGTCGCCCCATGCCGCTCACGAAGCGTCAGCGCGAAATACTAAACTATCTAACGGCATATTCGGAGCAAAACGGCTTCGCGCCGAGCTTCGAAGAGATCGCCGAGAACTTCGATTACAACTCGCTGGCGACGGTGCACGAGCACCTCACGAATCTCGAGCGCAAGGGGTACATCAAGCGGCATTACAACGAGAGCCGCGCGATCGAGATTCTGCCAACCGAAGCGACGCCGCGCGCGATCGAGCTTCCCCTCCTGGGCTCCGTGGCTGCCGGCATGCCAATCGAGGCGCTCGAGCAAAACGAGACCCTCTCCGTTCCCGAGGCGTTGGTCGGCCGCGCCGGCAGCCACTACGTGCTGCGCGTCCGGGGCAACTCGATGATCGACGAACAGATCCGGGATGGCGATTTCGTCGTCGTCAACGAACGCCAACGGGCGGACAACGGCGAAATGGTGATCGCGTTGCTCAACGGATCGTCGGCCACGGTCAAGAAATTCTACCGCGAGCGCGACGGGCGCATTCGACTGCAGCCGGCAAACGAGACGATGCAACCGATGTACGTCCACGAGAACGACATCACGATCCAGGGCATCGTCGTCGGCGTACTGCGCCGCTATTAAAGACCTCTAAATGGGGTCAGACTCCATTTACGGTTGTCTAAATAGGGTCAGACCCCAATCGGGGTTTGACCCTATCACGGTCTTGCGCCGGCTCGCGGCTTTTCGCGCCGTCAGTTGCGCGCGAACGCGACTCTGAGCCGGTCGAGCGCCACGAGCCCGGCCCCCGCTTCTATCGCCGACAGCGCGGCTTCAACGCCGGCGTCGTAGCCGTCAACCACTCCGCCCACGTAGAGCGCGGCCGCAGCGTTCAGCGCGACCGCCGCCGTCGCCGCGGGCGTCCCGTCTCCGCGAAGCACTCGCATCACGGTCGCCGCGTTCTCCGCCGGCGGACCTCCGGCGACGTCGTCCGGAGTGCCCCGGCCAAAGCCATACCGAGTCGGATCGATCGTCCACTCGGCGGCCCTGCCATCCCGGATCTCGATCACCTGCGTGTTTCCGAACGGCGAGATCTCGTCCATACCTTCGCCGTGCACGACGAGCGCATGCAGCGCGTTCAGCTCGCGAAGCGCGCCGGCGAGCAGCGGCAACCTGCGGACGTCGGACACGCCGACGACCTGCCGGCCGGCACGCGCCGGATTCGCCAGCGGCCCGACGAGGTTCATCACCGTTTGCACGCCGAGCTCTCGCCGGACGGGACCGACGTGGCGCATGGCGGGGTGCATCAGCGGCGCGAACATGAACACGATGCCAGCGTCGCGCAGCGCGGCCTCCATGACGTGCACCGGCACTTCGATCGAGACGCCGAGCGCCTCGAGCACGTCGGCGCTGCCGCACTGTGTGGTGAATGAGCGATTCCCGTGTTTGGCGACGCGGACGCCGGATCCGGCGACGAGCAGCGCCGCGGCCGTCGAGATGTTGAACGTGTTGATCGATCCGCCGCCGGTGCCGCAGGTGTCGACAAGGTCCTCGGGATCGTCGGCGGGGAGCGCGACCATGGCGCGCCGGAACGACCGAACGACGGCCGCGAGCTCGACGGGCGTCTCGCCTTTCACACGAAGTCCAACGAGAAGCGCGGCGACCTGCGCCGGCGTGGCGTCGCCAGTCAATACGACATCGAACGCGGCAGTGAGCTCGTCGGGGTCGGGCGACTCGCCGGCCGTGAGACGACGCACGACGGCAAGGACCGGATTGGCGGCCGAGCTACCGGACACTGAGCGCCTCGACGAGGCGTTCCGGAAGCTTGGCGTTCGAGGCGACGAGCGAGATCACGAGGCCGAGCAGGCGCACCCGATCGACGTCCTCTTCCTGAAACACGCCCTGCATGGCGCGGTTCGAGAGATTCACCACGCCGACCAGCTCATCGTGGTACACCAACGGGAAGCTGATGAACGATCCGGTCGTGAAATACTGGTCTCTGAGCAGTGGGTGCTGCTTGGCCTCGGTCACGTCGCGCACCAGGAGGGGCTCACGGCTGGCCGCCACGCGACCGGCGACTCCCTGCCCGATCGTCACCCGAGCGCCTTCCGTGATGCCGGGAGCCAGGCCTCGAGCCGACGCGATGTACAGCGATTCACCATCGGGCGCGCGAAGCATGAGCGAGCAGCGTTGGGCGTGCATGTCGTCGCCGACGAGCGACATGAGACCGTCGGCGAGCTGCCTCGGGTCGTCGGTCGAGACGTCGAGCGTCAGCACCCTGTCGATGAGGTAGATCGTCCGCGTCTTCTGGCGAAGCGACTCGTTGCGCCTGTGGAGCTCGACGTGCGCCTTCTCGAGCTGCTCCACCGCCGAGCCAAGCGTGGCGTCGACGGCGCTGGCGCGCTTGAGCGCGCGGCGGGCGTCTTCGGTGGCCTGGGCCAGCTCGCGCTCGAGCATCACGACGCGCGCCGTGTCGCCGCTCAACCTGGCTGCCTGCGTCAGTCGCGATTCGAGCTCGACGAGGCGTCGCTCGTAGTCGCCATGCACGCGTTGCGTCACGTCTTCGAGCGTGCGCACGGCTTCCTCTCGCGCCTCGCGCTCCAGAAAGCGCAGATAGGCGAGCTCGAAGAGCGCGATCGCGGGCAGGAACCGCTCCGAGGTGCGCGCGCCAAAGAGCTTTCGCGTTTCGTACAGCACGAGCAGCGAGCTGAGTCTGCCCTCGTAGCGAAGTCCGCGCACGTTCAACCAGCCTGCTTCGCCGAAGGCGTCCAGCTGGAACAGCCGCGCGAATTCGTCGGCGCTGTCTCCAAAATCCACGAGCTGGCCACCGGCGGCGATCGCCGTGCGCTCACGCTCCGGCAAATGATCGAAGGTGGTATCGAGGGCGACGCGCGTGGCGCGGCCGCCGCTGAGGAGCACGCGGTTGGCGAGCATCTCGCGGCGTTCATCGTAGTGGATGAGCGCGAGCTGCGCGACGCGATCCACTTCGGCGAGCGCTTCGCCGAGAGCGGCGAGCGCGGCGTCGGGATCGGCGGAGACGGTGAGTGCGTGCGCGAGGGAGGAGAGCGTGCGTGGCGGCATCGCAGGGGCAATGTGAGTACACGCCGCGTGCAAAGTCAATTGCGCGTATCACAACACTGCGCAATTGCTTGACACCCTTCATGGTGCTGGTAGTTTTCCAGCAATGGCCGAGCGCACCGTGCAACTCGTGTTGCACTATGACGGGGCCGGGTTCAGTGGATGGCAGCGCCAGCCGGAGCAGCGCACCGTACAGGGTGTCCTCGAAGAGGCGCTGACGCGGTTGTGCGATCGTCCGGTCGCCGCGCTGGGGTCCGGCAGGACCGATGCGGGCGTCCACGCGCGCGGACAAGCAGTCGGCATTCGAGTTCCGGAACGGTGGGCGGGAGACGTTCAGAAGTTGCGGCGCGCGCTGAACGCGATTCTGCCGCCGGATGTTTGGGTCGCCGCGGCGACCGAAATGCGAGAGGAGTTCCACGCGCGCTACAGTGCAGTGAGCCGGCGGTATCGCTACTTCGTCG
The DNA here is from genome assembly GCA_035493635.1 of Gemmatimonadaceae bacterium. Taxonomy (GTDB): domain Bacteria; phylum Gemmatimonadota; class Gemmatimonadetes; order Gemmatimonadales; family Gemmatimonadaceae; genus JAQBQB01. Next base: position 9,131 of record DATJHY010000195.1, read on the forward strand.
GCACCGACGAAGAGGCGCATTCTCCGTTTCGTGGTCGGTACGAGCTCGCAGTCGGGCAGCCCTTGGATCGGGGCGCTCTGGATGCGGCCGCTGCCCACCTGCCGGGTGAGCACTGCTTTCGGGGCTTCGCCGTGCTCGGCACGGCGCCCGCCCGCGACGATCATCGCTGCCACGTGACCAACGCGCGCTGGCACGACCGCCCTGGCGGGTTGGTGTTCGAGATCGAAGCCAACCGCTTTCTGCACCACATGGTGAGATTCCTCGTCGGAACGATGCTGGACATTGCGACGGCCCGCCGGCCGCTCGCCGATTTTGCGCGGCTGCTCGATGCGGCGGATAACGCCGAGACGTCGCCGCCCGCCCCCGCGCACGCGCTCTTTCTCGAGGCGGTCGTTTACCCGCCGAGCCTCTACCTCCCGCGCGCATGAAGATCTACCTCGCCTCGGCGAATCTCGACGACGTTCGCTGGGCGACCGGCCGCCGGCTCATCGACGGCGTGCTCACGACGCATGCACTCACGCGCGCCGAGGAGGTCGAGGACGAGCGCGAGCGACTCGTCGAGATTTCGCGGCTGGTCGAAGGCCCGGTCCTCGTCACCGTTCATGCGCTGACCGCCGCCGACGTGTATCGCGACGGGCGCGACCTGGCGAAGCTGTCCGACAACGTGATCGTGCAGGTGCCATTCGTCGAAGACGCGATCGAGGCGATTCATCGTCTCGCGGCGGACGGCGTGCGCGTGGCCGCCACGCTGATCTTCAGCGCCGCGCAGGCGCTGCTCGCCGCGCGCGCCGGCGCCGCGGCGGTCGTCGTGGCCATGGACGATCTCGACGCTGCGGGACACGACGCCATCGGCGTGATCAGCGATCTTCGCGCGGTGTTCGACGCCTCGGCGAGCGAGGCGGACGTGATCGCGCTCAGACCGTCGAATGCCGCGCAGTTCGCCGCGTGCGCGAATGCCCGCGCCGACGGCGTCGCCGTGGCAACCGATGTGCTGCGTACGCTTCTCGTTCACCCACTCTCCGACCGGGGACTCGATCGGTTTCTCCAGGACCTTTCTCGGCAGCATGCCGCATGGACCGTCGTGTGATGTTCAACTCGAGCCGTCTCGTTCTCTTCGCGCTGGCCATCGGATGCTCGCGTCCGCCGGACCAGTCCGTCGCGCAGGCCTCCGGCGTTCAGGTTCCGACGAACACGCAGGTCTCGCAAAGCCGACAGAACGCGATCACGGCGGCGGTGGCGAAAGTGGCGCCCGCCGTAGTGACCGTTCAAACGGAAGCGGTCGACAACTCGCCGCAGGATCCCTTCGACATGCTGTTCGGCGGCGGCCGCCCTCGGACACAAGCGGGCCTCGGAACCGGCTTCGTGGTTCGCACGGACGGCGTCATCGTCACCAACGCCCACGTCATCGCCGGCGCGACCAAGATCTCGGTGATGATGCGGGACGGCACCGTCTACCCCGCCCGTCTGCTCGGCGCCGACGAGTCGAACGATGTCGCGGTGCTCAAGATCGACGCCAAGAGTCTGCCCGGTGTCAAGCTTGGCAACTCGAACAATCTCGTGATCGGCGAATGGGCCGTCGCGATCGGCAACCCGTTCGGGTTCTACCTCGGCAACAGCGAGCCGAGCGTGAGCGTGGGCGTGATCAGCGCAACGCAACGAAATCTGATCGCGCCGAGTGAGGGTGAGGCGTCGTACTTCGACATGATTCAAACCGACGCCGCGATCAATCCCGGCAATTCGGGCGGCCCGCTCGTCGATGCCGACGGCGAAGTGATCGGCGTCAACAGCAGCATCTTCACGCCGACGGGCGCTTCGGTGGGGCTCGGCTTCGCGATCCCGATCAATCGAGTAGCGCGAGTCGTGGACGATCTGCTCACGCACGGCAAGATCCGAAGCCCGTGGATTGGCGTACGGCTCCGGCAGACCAGGTCGACCAATCCACGCGACGTGCTGACGCAGGGCGCGGTGGTTGGGACGGTCGCGCCCGGATCACCGGCCGACAAGGCCGGCCTGCAGCCGGGCGACCAGCTCGTCGCCGAAGGCACTCGGAAGATTCGCAATCAGTGGGATTGGCAGGCAGCGCTGCTCGACCTTCGCGTCGGATCGCCGGCGGAGCTCCACATTCGTCGCGGCGGCCGCGACCTCGACGTGAGCGTGAACGTGGCCGATCTGCCGGAAGTGTCCGCGCCCAAGGTGCAGGTGCTCCGCGAGCTCGAGCTGGTGACCGTGACGCCGGCCATCGCGGCCGAGCGTGGACTTCGCCGCGCGTACGGAGCGCTCGTGTACAACGCGAGCCCGTTGGTCGCTGACCAGACCGGCCTGCAACAGGGAGACGTGATCCTGCAGATCAACAACACCGCCATTCGCAGCGCGCAGGATGTGCAGCAGGCGATCGACCGCTATGGTTCGCGCGTGTATCTGCGCGTGATCTATGAACGACAGGGGCAACTCGGCATGACCGTATTCGGAGTTGGATGACGCCATCGACCCGCTATTCGTCGCCGCTCGCCGAGCGGTACGCCTCCAGCGCGATGCTGGAGCTGTGGTCGCCCGCCGTGCGGCACGGCTTGTGGCGACAGCTCTGGCTCGCGCTCGCCGAGGCCGAGCGCGAGCTGGACGTGCCGATCCCCGACGAGGCGATCGCGCAGATGCGGGCGCACCTCGACGACATCGACTTCGACGCGGTCGCGGCGTACGAGCGCCGATTCCGTCACGACGTGATGGCGCACGTACACGCGTTCGGCGACGCCGCGCCCGCGGCGCGCGGCTTCATCCACTACGGCGCCACGAGCGCGTACGTCACCGACAACGGGGACCTGATCCTCATGCGTCGCGGATTGGAGCTCCTCCGCGGCGCCATCCTCGGCGTGGTGCGCGCGCTTGCCGCGTTCGCGCGCGAGTGGCGGAGCGAGCCGACGCTGGGATCGACGCACCTGCAGGCGGCGCAGCCGACGACCGTCGGCAAGCGCGCGAC
>DATJHY010000196.1:0-17969 GCA_035493635.1 Gemmatimonadaceae bacterium
CCACGCGAGAGCCTCAAGGGATACGACGTCGGCGCCCGATTTGGGCTCACGGTCTTCGTACACTGAACTGCTGGCACGCGGCGCGACTGAGCGCTCAGTCGCGCCGCGTGCTGTTGCCGACTACGGCGCGCGGTGCAGCCAGACTCCGAGTTCCACGGCGTTCGGCGACCAGCTGCCGATCAAGAATGCCCAGGATGTGCTCTTGAACGGACTGCCCGCCGGCGGAAGGACCTCGAGGATGTACCCACCCGGGGCGACCTGCCCCAGTGAGAAATGGCCGTTCGCGTCCGATACCGCGCTGGCCACGGTCTGACCCCGGACGTGTGCTGCGGAGTCGTCGGGCAGACGAATCGTTACCGACGCGCCGGCCACCTTCGAGTAGTTCGCGCTATCCCCGGCCGGTCCGATCCCGTTCACCGTGCCAGTGAGAGTCCTAGGCGTCGTCGATCGGGGCCCGGTCGTGTCAGGAGCTGGCTGGCTCCCGCTGTCCGGTCCGTTGGTGATGAAGAGCGGAGCGCGGTTCAATCCGGTCGGCGACGTGTCGCTGCCGCACGCGATCGCAATCGCCGCACAGCCGACAATGAGCAACGGGACGAGACGCTTGTGGGACATTTGGTGAGGCCTCCATCGAGGTGAATCGTGGTCCTATTGGCTATACTCACACAGCGCCGACGTTGGTCACCGGTAGCCGCGTGCCTGCCCTGAGCGAACTCTCACGGAAGTCGGGTGAGCGCCTGGCATGAGGCCGGTGTAGGATGAATGCGCCGTCGAATTGGAGCGAACCGATGCAAGCCTTTTTCTGTGCACGACGGACTCGGGCCGTGGCGATTCTGTTGACCATCGCGAGCGGCAGCGTGAGTCTGCGCGCGCAGCAGATCGTCGACTCCGCATACGTTCCGCCGCACCTCTCGCATCCGGCGTACGCCGCAGGTACCGGGCCGGTCGTCGTGATCGACGAGGCTCATCAGAATTTTCATACGATGGGTGCGCGGTACCTGCCGTTCGCCAAGCTTCTGCGCGCCGACGGCTACGTCGTGCGCCCGGGCGCGGCACGCTACGATTCCGCGACGTTGGCCGGTGTCCGCGTGCTCGTGGTGGCCAACGCGCTTCATCCGTCCAACGCGCGCGGCCAGGACTGGCGCCTGCCGGTCCTCGCCGCGTTCGACTCCGCCGAGATCGCGAGCATCGAGCGATGGGTTCGAACCGGCGGATCGCTCTGGCTCATCGCCGATCACATGCCGTTCGCGGGTGCGGTGGCCGACTTGGCAAGGGCGTTCGGCGTGTACTGGATCAACGGATTCGCATTCCCTGAGGCGAACGGTCCTGGTCCCGGCGGTAGCGGGTTGATCACGTACCGACGCTCCGATCGTTCGCTCGGCGATGTTCTGGTCACGAACGGACGAGGCGCAGACGAACGTGTCGATTCAGTGGTGACGTTCACGGGCTCGGCGTTCCGTCTGGGCGCGGCACACGCCGATTCCGCGTGGGCCGTCTTCACCTTCCGTGCGCACACCCGCGTCTGGATGCCGCGCGTCGCCTGGCAGTTCGGCGACAGCGTCGCGTCGCTCGCCGGCGATGGCCTGTTACAGGGCGCACTGCTCGTGCACAGCCGCGGACGCGTCGCCGCGTTCGGCGAGGCTGCCATGTTCTCGGCCCAAGTCACAGGGCCACGGCGGACTCCGATGGGGATGAACGCGCCGTTTGCGCCGCAAAACGCCCAATTCGCTCTCAACGTCGCGCACTGGCTGACCGGCGTCCTGCGCTGAACTGCGGTCCTGCGATGCCGGCCGCACTCACCGCGCAATGGCCGCGCCCTCTGCGGGCTGCGACAGCGTGACGCGGAGAGCTCGCGGTGATCCGACGATCTCGATGTCGATGACGTACGCACCGGGCGTCACCGGCTCCTACACCTGATGTTCGCCCAACTTCGCGGAACCCAGCCGGCGTCATCGACATTTACTAGCCGCCCCGATAGGGGTCGACGCGACACGAGAGTGTCCGAGCAGTTGATGGGAATCGGTGTCGGTTCAAGAAACTCGAAGGCGTGTCGTGTGTGACGAAGCACCTGGGTCCGCAGGTATACCCGAATAGGCGTATCACGTCCGGTTTCATCTCCACCAGGGGGCTCAGTGCGTCTCGCGACTTGCGCTCGCCGTGCAACGATGCTGGCTCTCGTCATCGGAGCGTCTGCTCGAGGCCAGGCGGTTTCGGGAACGGGCTTGGGCACACTGCTGCAGCGCTCGCCTGGATCAGCGTGGCGGCCGGCGTCGGCGCTCTGGCAGTCGGCCCAGATCGATACACGTTGGACTCGACTCGCGGGCGACGGTCTGCTCCTCGGTAGCGGACGCGGAACCTTGCAGCTCCAGAATCTGGCGGTTGCCGCATCGGTCGCGCCGGCGGTCGTTGGACCATTCCGGTGGTCGACGTCCGCGGAGGTTCACCAGAACCGCGGGTGGCTTGGTGGATCGCAGAGTGAACGGCGTTTGGAGTCGGCGCTCTCGATCGCTGCGCTCGGGGGTGGCGCCTGGGTCGGCGGCGGCGCCGAGCAGGGGCGGGAAGTCGATGGCGGGAAGGTCAAACCACTGCTGCTCGTTGGATTGTGGCGACCGTTTGGCCGCGCGCTTGTCTCGGTGACGAGCTCGACCCGGCGCGCGCGGCTCATCGAAAGCTCCGCGACCACGCGATTGGAGACCGTCACACAGACGTTGTGGGATACCGTGCATGCGAAGTGGGACACCATCAGCGGCACCAGGCAGGTGACCGACAGCGTCCCCGGTGTCCGTGACCTGCACTGGACGGAAATAGAAGGGCGGTTCGGCTGGGCCTCGAGCCGCGTGGCAATCGACGCGCGCTTGGGCATGCGGCCACGTTTCGCCGGAGTGACCGCCGGCACGTGGGGACGCGTGACCACGACGGTCGCGGTCGCGCCCCGGCTCGCGCTGGTCGCGGCCGCCGGCAACGAGTCCGCGCTCGCATCGGCGTCAAGCATGCGGTCGCCATTCGTGAGCTTTGCTCTTCGCGTCGCGCCGGCGGCACTCTCGCGCCCTCGACCCTCGCCCCACGTGCGCCCGGCGGCGAGCTCGTTTCGGATGGAGGCGGCGGATTCCGGCCGTTATCGCGTCACCATACACGCCACCAGTGCGCGCACGGTCGAGTTGTCCGGCGACTTTGGCGGCTGGCGACCGGTCGCGCTCGACCAGGTCTCCCCCGACGTGTGGGAGGCGACGCTGCCACTCGCGCCGGGAACCTATCACGTCAACATGCGTGTGAACGGCGACCGCTGGGTCGCCCCGCCGGGACTCCCGGTTGCCGAGGACGAATTCAACGGCACGGTGGGACTCCTGATCGTCCGTTGAGCGCTCCGGCGTCGGCATGACTCGTCCGGTGACGCTGCGCGTCGTCCAGGGGTATCACTCACCAGAGATGACCGATGCCGCGTGCGTGCAGGCGGCGTTGGCCGGCGACGGCGCCGCGTTCACGATGCTCGTCGACCGCCATTCGCCTGCTTGCCTGCGATTCGCGCGTCGGATGCTGGGCAGTCACGAAGATGCGGAGGACGCGGCACAGGAAGCATTCGTGCGGGCGCACCGCGCGCTCGCCCGATACGACGGACGCACGAGCTTCCGCACGTGGCTGATGAGCATTCTGGTAAACCGCTGCCGCACCGCGCTGCTCCAGCGGCACCGACGCACGAGGCGTGTGGTGCTCGACGACGCGGCGCTGGATCAGGCGCCGGCGGTCGAGGGGTCCGATCGCGACCTGCGTGACGCGATCGAGCGCGCGCTCGCGCAGCTCGAGGCGGGGCAGCGCGAGGCCTTTCTGCTGAAACACGTGGAGCAGTTGACATACGAGGAAATGGCCGAGGCCACGGGCCTGGGGGTGTCGGCGCTCAAGATGCGGGTGCAGCGCGCGTGCGATCGGTTGCAGATTCTGTTGAAGGAGGATCGATATGCCTGACGACGGACAGGGCCGGGTCCCACCGGCGCTCGAGCGCGCCGTTGAACTGTTGCGCGAGGAGGAAGTCGTGTCGCCGGCGTGGCGCGCTGCCGTCCTCGGCGCGGTCGAGCGCGATGCCGATTCGCGCGACCTCGAGCTCCGGCCGCGGCGATTCGTCGCGCTGCGAACCGCGATCGCCGCGGGAATCGTGTGCGCCGCTGCCGGATCAGCGGCCACTCTGGCGGTCTTCCGTTGGCCGGGGACCGTCGCGACCGTCGCAATCACTCCGCAGAACCCGACGCAGGTGTCGACGCTGCTGCCGGTGCACTTCTCGGTCGTCGCTCCGTCCGCGGCGAGCGTCAGTATCGTGGGCGACTTCAATCACTGGAGCCCCACCGCGCTGCCGATGAAGCGCTCGGTCGACGGCCGCACATGGGAGATCGATGTAAAACTCCCCGAAGGCCGCTACAACTACGCGTACGTGGTCGACGGCCAGATCGCCCGCGACCCGTCCGCGCCGCAGACCGGCGGTGACGACTTCGGCGTGCCGAACTCGGTGGTCATGGTGCGCGGAACATGAAGATCGGCCCGATCGTCGTCACGGCGCTCGTCGCGTCGGCGTCGGCTGCTCGCGGACAGTCTCCGGGAGTGGTACTCCCCGAGCGCCTCGCGCCGGCGACGCGCTCGGCGATTTTGCGGCTCATCGACTCAGCCCGCACGGTCGGCCTGCCCGTCGCGCCGCTCGTCGACAAGACCGCGGAGGGCGTGCTCAAGGGCGCCGACGATCAACGAATTCTGCGCGCCGTGCAATCGTTGACGCGCGAGCTGGGCGACGCGCGCGGCGCGCTCGGCGGCACGACCGACCTCGCCTTGCTCGGAGCGGCGGCGAATGCGCTGCATGCCGGGGTGAGTGCCGACGAGCTGCGACGACTCCAGCGGGCATCTGCCGCCGGCAGCGACGCACTCACGAGCGCTCTCGTGACTTTGGTCGATCTCGTGGCCAAGCGGGTCCCCGTATCATCCGCGACGAGCTCGATTCAAGACATGCTCGGCCGCCGAGCCGGCGATCGGCAGTTCGCCGCGCTGCGAGCCGAAGTCGAACAGGACATCTCCGCCGGTCTGTCGCCGGACGCGGCGCTCAAGGCGCGCGTCGGGCTTCAACTTCGGGCACTCGACGCCGCGCCGCTCGATGCGCGGCGCCCGCCGACAGGCTGACCATCGACGGCCATCGGCCGGCTCGGCGAGGCGCGACGACGCGGCACGGTACGCGAGACGAGAAAGCCCGGCGGCCACTGGCCGCCGGGCTTTTCACTCGATCCGCTTCGCTCGTTCACTACTTTCTCATCACGAACGTCATCGAGATCTTGTCCGTGTACGGGACCGGCGAGAAGCCCTTGAACGGCTGGTAGCCGCTGCCGTCGGGAGCCGTTCCCTTGATGATGTATGACTCGCCCTTGAGCTTCGGAAACACGACGTGCCCCGTTGCATCCGTCGTGCCGCTGGTGATCAGCGCCTCGCCCAGGCGAGCCGTGTCGGCTCCATTTCCCGGTATGAACGTCACCGTCTGCTCGTAAACATCGATCCGCACTCCAGGGAGGGGACCACTCAGCAGCGTGTCGGTAGCGCTGATCGAGCCGCCGAGCACCGCGACATCGAGCGTGAAGTTCGCCACTGGCTTCGGGATCGCCGACGAGTCGGTCGGGGGGTTGGTCTTCCCAGTGTCGCCGACCGCGCCCGGACTTCCGGGTTTGCCGCTGTGCGCCGTGTCACCTCCCAGTCCGCCCGACTGCGACCTCGACGGATCGAGTGGCTGAGTGCTTCCCGAATCGCTGCACGCGGCGATCACACTCACTGCCGCGGCGAATACCGCGCCGGCGAATCGCGCCTTTACCGCTTGTATCATCACGCCTCCACGAAATGAGAATTCCTGTATGCCTGCACAGGGTGATACCCTCCCTGTGCGCTCTCAAGTCACGTGGATCTGGTGCGTCTGCGGCAGGAACCGACGGCGAGTGGCGCGGGTTCGTGGAGGTTCATTCCTGCCCAGCGATCGTCGACTGCCGGGCCCTCTTACTCGCGCGAAGCGGCGATGGTCTCCACCGCCTCGAACAGCTGGTCGAACGAGTCGGCCACGAACAGCACGTCCTGCACGTGATCGATCTCGAACGGCTGCGCGAGTACGGCGTCGAGCTCGAACGGCCGCCGGTCGCAGCGCGGACCCAGGGCGTTCGCGGCATCGGCGTGCGACGAGATCAAACCGCTGCCGTAGACTTTCACGGCGCCGGCTTCGCGGATCAGCCCGAACTCGACGGTGAACCAGAACAGCCGCGCCATTCGCGTGATCTCGGCGTCGGACGACGACGCAGCGGCGAGCGCGCCAAAGCGCTGCAGGAAGTCCGCGAACACCGGATCGGCGTGGAGCGGAACATGACCGAACACGTCGTGAAAGATGTCCGGCTCGGGCAGGTAGTCGAGCTGCGCCCGCGGTCGAACGATGAGTGTCGTCGGAAAGCGCCTGCGTGCCAGCGAGCGGAAAAACTGCGCGGCCGGGATGAATCCGCCTACGCCGACGGCAGCCCATCCCGTGCGCGCGGCGAGCCGGCCATTGACGTCGGCCAGATTCGGCACGCGCTCAGCGTCCAGTCCGATGCGCTCGATGCCGTCGAGGAACACGTGGCTCGCCGTATCGCGCAGCGTCGACATGCGCCGCTGGTACAGCGTTCGCCACACGTCGTGCGCTTCGGCATCGTACGAAGCGTAGTCCTGCTCGATGACCGGCGGTAAGTCGGAATGGTGCGCGACCGTAGCCGCGAGCGGGAGTGCCGCCTGATCGTGCATCAGAGCTCCATAAAGAGGATCGCGGCAGCACGTTAGCGGGTTCGGGGCGCCGATACAACTCACCGCGCCCCCGACTCGCGGAGTGCAAGGCGTTTACCGGCTGCGCTGCCTCGCCTCACCGAGGAGCCGCGCGACCGCCTGGTCCTGCTCGTCGTACGCGCCCTCGCCGAAATGGCTGAACCGAAGCTCACCGCTGGCGTCCGCGTAGTACGCGGCCGGCCAGTACTGGTTGTGATAGGCGTTCCAGATCGCGTAGTCGTTGTCGACCACCACCGGGTACGCGATCCCCAGGCGCTTCACTTCACGCCGCACGTTGTCCACGACGCGCTCCTGCGGGAGCTCGGGCGTGTGAACGCCGATCACCACGAGCCCTTCCTTGTGGTATTTCTCGTACAGCGCCTTCACGTGGGGCAGCGCGTTCAGACAGTTGTAGCACTGGAAGGTCCAAAAATCGATGAGCACGACCTTGCCGCGGAGCGAGTCGAGCGTGAGCGGCCCCGAGTTGATCCAGGTCGTGGCGCCGGCGAAGCCAGGCATCGGGCGCGCCTCAGTGCGCAGCCCGCGGATCGCGCGTGTCGGCGCGGCCTTCGCCGGCGCGAAGATCGCCGCGACGTCCGGTTCCACGGTCATCGGCCGCTGCGCCGGCGAGAATCGCTGGAGCACCAGCGTCTCGGCGTGAGCTGTCGACACGAAGTCCGCCAGGCGAAACACGCTCCGGTCCCAGCCCGTCGCCACGAGCACCGAACAGGCGAGCGCTGCGCCGCCCGTGGCGCGACGGATCGTCTCCTCGTACACGTGCACCCAGCGCATGCGGGCCCCGGCGCGCTTGCCGAGCCACAGCGCCGCGCCAAGCGACACCGCGCCGCCGAGCGCGAACGCGAACAGCGCCTGCACCGATTCGCGCCACGGTGACCGGGCGGTTCCCGCGACCAACAGGGCGAGAATCGGTCCCGCACAGGGAGCCCACAACATGCCGATCGCCGCACCCAGCATCACGCGGGCGGCCACCGATCCGCGAGCGTCGCCGCCCGGCGTCGCCCGACTCGAGAGCGACGCTCCGAAACTGACGACGGGCTGAACGAGGCGCTGCGCCAGCCGCGGCAGCAGCAGAGCCGCGCCGACGAGGCCGACGACGACGATCGCGACGATTCGTCCGACCGCGGCGGCCGACGCGAGCCAGTGCGCCGCGCCCGCGCCGATCGCCGCCGAAGCGGCGAACGCGGCGGCCAGGCCGATGAGCATCGGGATCGTCTCACGGAGAAACGCGCGACCGCGCGCGGCAAAGACGAGCGGGATCACCGGCAGAATGCACGGGCTGAGAATCGTCAGGATGCCACCGACGAACGCCAAAATGAGCATGCGCCACCTCGAGTTTGCGCGTACGACGCGTCCCACGTCGGAGCGGGCGTACGGTGCGTGATTCTGGACAAGAGAAGTTCAAGCTCGATCAAATAGTTTCCGTTCGCCCCCCTCCGGCAGGCGTGCGTCTGCGTCGAACCGCGACAGGGTATGCGCAAACTCGAATCGGCCGTCACCGGAAAGCGCCCGCTCGTCCCCGTGTCGTTGCGGCGGTTGGCCGTCCCGTCGAGTTTGCCGGCCGCCTCGCTGCATTTGTCCGCCAAATCGACTCCTCCATGAACAGAAGACCTCGCGCAACCTCGGCACACTCGTCGCGCTGGGCCGGCAAGGTATTGCTGGCCGCCGCCTTGCCGTCAGCCGCACCGCTCGTGGCTCAGCGACAGCCTTCCGCGCTCGACACCGTGACGATCGTCGCGTCGCGCACGCACACCGCTGACGGCGCGCGCAGCGTTCAGGTCGTGACGCGCGAGGAAATCGACAGGTCGCCGGCCCGCAATGTCGCCGACGTCCTCTCCTCGGCCATGGGCGTCGACGTATATGCGCGCTCGGCCGCGCAAGCGGACGTCTCGATTCGCGGCAGCTCTTCGGAGCAGGTGGTCGTGCTCGTCGATGGCATTCGGGTGTCCGACGTGCAGTCAGCGCACTACACACTCGACCTCGCCGTCCCATTGGCGTCGGTCGAGCGAATCGAGATCCTTCGCGGAGTCGGGTCGGCGCTCTATGGGCCGGACGCCGTGGGTGGCGTGATCAACATCGTCACCCGACGCTCACAGTCGAGTGACGTGCGCGCTCGATCGGGCAGCTTTGGCAGCGTTGGTGGCGGCCTCGCGACCGGCATGACCCGCGACGCGTTCACCCTCGCGACCGCCGCGGACTTCGACAAGTCGGATGGGCACCGCGACGGCACCGACTACCGCATTGGCCAGGGCCGCGTCTCGGTGTCATCGCCCACGCCGGGCGGCATTGTGCGGACGAGCCTCGCGTTGGGCGTTCGCGATTTCGGCGCCGCCGATTTCTACGCGCCATACAACTCGATCGAGCGCACGGCCACGACGACGCTCGACTCGCGGTGGGACGAGACGATCGGCACGTGGACGGTCGGCTTGGCCGGCTCGACGCGGCGGCATCAGGACCATTATGTCCTCGTTCGGGGCAATCCGGCGCTGTATGAGAATCGTCATGAGAGCTGGCAGAGCGCCGCGAGCCTCGTCGGCACGCGGACCGCCGGCCCCGTCGCCCTCGCCGTCGGCACGGAAGGCGTCCACGACCAGCTCTCGAGCGCCCGCCTTGGCGGCCGGCGTGAGTGGCGCGGCGCCCTGTTCGGCGAGGTAACGGCCGGCGTCCCGACGCGCCTGACGGTGCACGCCGGCGCGCGTGGGGACCACTCCTCGGTGTACGGCGACTTTTTCTCTCCGTCAGTGAGTGTCGGCGCGTCGCTCGCGACCCGGCTGCACGTACACGCGAGCGGCGGCGCCGGCTTTCGCGCGCCCACGTGGACCGAGCGCTTCTACACCGATCCATCCAATCGCGGCGACCCGAACCTTCGACCCGAGCGCTTCTGGACCGGCGATCTAGGTGTGCGCGCCTCGGCGGGCGCTTGGGGCCTCGACGTGACCGGGTTCACGCGCCGTGCGACGAACCTGATCGATTGGGTGAAGCCGGCCGGCGCATCGGCGAGCGTGCCCTGGCAGACGATGAACGTTGGCGAAGCGACGTACCATGGTCTCGAGATGGCACTCGACCTGCCGGCGGCGAGTGGCGTGCGCGCCTCGCTGTTCGCGGACGGTATCTCACTCGATGCCTCCCAGGGCGAGACTCTCGTCGGCAAATACGCTCTGCGTCCAGTCACGCGACAGGTTGGTGCCCGCATCACCAGCCCGCCAGACCGCGCCCTCATGGCGCAGATCGACGTGACACTCGCCCGTCGCGCGCTGGAGGACAGCTACGCGACCGGGAACGCGCGGGTCGCGTGGCGTCGCGGCGCCTACCGATTGACGCTCGACTTGCAGAACCTCGCGAATGCGGTATGGCTGGACGCCTCGGGCAAGCCCGCTGCCGGCCGAGGCATCTATGGCGGAGTCGAGTGGATGAGATAGATCCAGGCGCGCCGATTGAGTTCGGCCGAAGTGGCCAATGCAGGCGCTCGCGCGCCGCAGTATCGGCCCTAGATTGAAGGCTCAGGAGTGAACTCTCTTGATCATCCTCTGATGCCACGAGTCATACGATGGGCCGCGCTCCTGCTGGCCACAGCGGCGGCCGCCGCTGCCCAGCAAACGCCGGCATACCAGCTTCACCGTGACGTCATTCGCGGCCGCGTGACGACGGACTCGGGCGTGGCAGTCGCCGGCGCCGAGATCGCCGTGACGATGGCGCCCGACCGCAACACTCAATTCGCCAGGAGCGACACGAGCGGCCGGTACGAGGTCGTCTTCGAACGGGGCACCGGCGACTATCTGGTGCACGTGGCGGCGCCGACCAAGCTGGCATTCCGCAAGCGCGTCACGCGCGCGGGCTCGGACTCGGTGTTCACCGTGGATGCGGTGCTCAAGCCGGCCATACAGCAGCTCGCGGCAGTCCAGGTACAGGCTCGGCGCCAGCGCCCACCGCGCGATGCCGGCAGTTTCGGGCTCTCCGTGGGCGCGGCGGAGCAGGTGTCGAACGGCGTGAACGGCCGCGTCGCGCCCGACCAGGCTGGCAACCTCGACGCGATCGCCGCGTCGATGCCCGGCGTGACCGCTACACCAGGCGGCGGCATCTCCGTACTCGGATTACCGCCGTCGCAGAACAGCACAATGCTCAACGGCCTCGCATTCGGCGGTGGCAGTGTTCCGCGTGGCGCGAGCACGAGCACGCGAGTCTCGACGTCGACGTACGATCCGGCGCGCGGCGGATTCAGTGGCGCGCTCACGCAAGTCACGCTCTCGCCCGGCGGCCAGTTCACACAACGCCGCGGATTTCTTACGCTCGACGCGCCGCAGATGCAGAGCGCCGACGTCGTGGCGCGTCGCTCCGGCGCGACGTACGGCGCCGTCGATCTCAACGCCGGTACCGAGGGAAGCACGAACCTCGATCGGTGGGTCTACAACGGCGGCCTGGAGTACAAGCGCCAGACCTCCGACGCCGTATCGCTCACCGACGCCGACGTGGACGTCCTCCAGCACGCCGGCGTGGCTCGTGATTCGGCGACGCGGCTTTTTGCGGCGCTGAACGCGCTCGGAATTCCCGTCGGCGGCGCCGGAGTTCCGTCGTCTCGCGTCATGGATCACGTCGCGTTCCTCGGCCGGATCGACCGACCCCTGTTCGACTTCAGCACCTTCACACCAAAGAACACCACGTGGGGCGTCACCGGCTTCGCGGATTACACGCGGCGGGGTGCCCTGTCGTTCGGCCCCACGGCGACTCCGGCGCACGGCGGCGAGAGTACGCAATTGAACGCGGGCGGACAGTTCATCTACTCGGCGTATTTTGGAAAACTCAAGGACCAGCTGACCGACTTTCACACCGGCCTTTCGGTGTCGCGCTCGACCAACTCGCCGTACCTTCGGCTGCCCGACGGGCGGGTCCTCGTGTCGTCCGAATTCGACGACGGGACGGGCGGCATCGCCTCGCTGGCGTTTGCCGGCAACAGCCTGCTCGAGTCGAGCAGGCGCACCGTGACCTGGCAGACGACGAACGAGACGCAGTTCTACTGGCGGGGCCACGCCGCGCATCGGGGAAAGATCTACGCCGAATCGCGCCTCGACGGATTCTCGCAGGATCCGGCCTCCGACCGACTTGGGTCCTTCTCCTTCAATTCGCTCGCCGACCTGCAGGCGAATCGGCCTGCCACGTTCACGCGAACCCTCTTCACCCCGACGCGCTCGGGTGGCGAGTGGAGTGGAGTGCTCGCGGCGAGCGACCAGTGGGCGAAATCGCAGACCTTTTCGCTGCTGTACGGCGCGCGACTCGAGGGGAACGTGTACACCTCGGTGCCCGCCTACAACCCGGAGATCGAGACTCTGTTCGGCCAGCGCACGGACGACGCGCCGAACACCTGGCACGTGAGCCCGCGCATCGGCTTCAACTGGCTGTCGACGACCAGGGCGCGGCCGGCGAATACCGGTATGACGATGTCCAACATCGGCACGTACTACTCGATGCCTCGCGGCGTGGTGCGCGGCGGATTCGGCGAGTTCCGCCAATCACTCGACCCGGCGCTCCTCTCCGACGCCTCGGCGTCGACGGGCCTGCCGAGCGGCGTGCGTCGAATCACGTGCGTGGGCAGCGCGGTGCCTGTGCCCGATTGGTCGGCGTACGCCGGCAATGAAGGCGCCGTTCCGACCGAGTGCATCGGTACGCCCGCGTCGGGATTCGCCGACGTCGCACCGGCGGTGCATCTCTTCGATCGGAACTATCAGCCGGCAAGAGCTTGGCGCGGAAACCTCGCGTGGGGTTCGGCAATCAAAGGAATCTCATACACCGTGGACGCGGCGTACGCGCTCAACGTGGACCAGCCGAGTGTCGTCGATTTGAACTTCGCGGGGACGCCGCAATTCGCGCTCGCCAACGAGGGCAACCGGCCCGTATTCGTTTCTCCGGGGAGCATCGTGTCCACCACCGGAGCCGTCTCCGCTGTGGCGGCACGCCGCAGCGCATCCTACGGTCCTGTGCTGAGCAGGACGTCCGACCTCCACGGTTGGGCGCGTCAGGTGAGCGTTCGCGCGCGGCCGACGGCGTTTCTGATTGGTGGGCATTGGTTGATCGATGGCTCGTACACGTTCACGCAGACGCGATCGCAGGCGCGCGGCTTCGACGGTGCCGCCTTCGGCGACCCGTCGGCGACCACCTCGGCGCGCGGTGACTTCACGCCAACGCACGAGCTGACGCTGCAGGCCGCGCTGCAGACGAAGTGGCTGTGGATGACACTCGCCGGCAAAGTGAGCTCCGGCCTTCCCTATACGCCGGTGGTCGGCAGCGACGTCAACGGCGACGGACTCGCGAACGACCGCGCATTCGTGTTCGCCCCCGGCAGCGGCGCCGACCCGGCGACGGTCGGCGCGCTCGACCGCTTGATCGCGTCGACGAGTGGCAACGCGCGTCGATGCCTGGAGCGGCAGCGAGGCGTCGCCGCGGGCCGGAACAGCTGCGAGGGGCCGTGGTCGTCTACCCTCAACGCGACGATCGCTCCCTCGTTCGGCGTGATGCGAAGCCTGCGCAAGTTACGCGTGCAGTCGATGTCGCTCTACCTCGCCAACCCGCTCGGCGGGATCGATCAGCTCCTCCACGGCGACAAGCTGCACGGCTGGGGCTCGCCGGCGTTCCCGGATCGGGTATTGTATTACGTCCGCGGCTTCGACTCGACGACGCGCCAATATCGGTACGACGTCAATCCGCGGTTCGGCGACACGCGCCCTTCGGCGACGAGCATCCGCGTGCCTTTCCGCGTGACGCTGGACGTCAGCATGGATTTCAGCCGCGGCATCGATGAACAGCAGCTCGATCGCATTCTCGCGCCCGGCCGCCGTGGCGCCGGCGTAAAGCTCGACGCGGCGGCGATTGTTCGGCGATACTGCGGCAATCTGCCCAACTGGTACAACGAGATCTTCGCCCAGTCGGACTCGTTGTTGCTCACGCGCGACCAGGTCGACGCGCTGCGGGCGGCGCAGACGAACTACAACGCACGCATCCTGGCGCACTGGGGCACGTGGGCTGAAGAGCTCGCGACGCTGCCCAGCCACTACGACGTCGCCGATCTCGTCAAACGGCAGACCAAGCTGGTCGACGATGCGTGGGAGATGGCCCGGCAGGAGGCGCACACGACGCTTCCCAAGGTGCTCACGCCGGTGCAGCTCAAGCTGCTGCCGGGCAACTCGGCGTTCATCTACCGCGCCGAGAAACCCATCACGAACGTTCGCTTCTTCTCGACAGCGTCGTGTTCATGATGGCGAACTGAAGCCGGCACTACGGCATTCCCAACCGACTCGGTCGGCGCTATAATGGTCGCGCCCTCGACCGTGAGTTCGCCATGCCCGTCTCACGCCGTTCGTTCGTCGCGACACTTGGCGCCACCGTAGGCGCAGGCGCCACCGGAATCCTTACCGCGCCGCTCATCTCGTGGCGAGGCCACGAGGAGCTTCTGGCACAGCAAGGCACTCAGCAAGGACCCGATTCCGGCGTGGACGCCCGCCGGGCGGATCGGCTGCTGGCCACGCGGCCTGGGATGATCCGCATCGACAGCAACGAGAATCCCGACGGGCCGAGCCGCCGCGCCCTCGATGCGATCGTCAAGCACCTGACCGATTCGAATCGCTATCCGGTCAAGAGCGAAGACGATCTGATTCAGACGCTCGCCAAGGTGCACGGTCTCAAGGCCGAGAACTTCATCCTCGGTTGTGGCTCGGGCGAGCTGCTTCGCTCGGCGGTGTACGCGTATACGTCGCCGCAGCGCGCGCTGGTCGCCCCTGAGCCCACGTTCGAGGCGCCGGGCAATTTTGCAAAGTTCCTGGGCCATCCGATCAACGCGCCCAAGGTCGATGCCAACCTCGCGACCGATCTCGACGCGACGGCCGACGCCGCTCGTGGAGCAGGGCTGGTGTATCTCTGCAACCCGAACAATCCGACGGCGACGGTGCACGGCGCCAGCGACGTGGCGGCGTACGTCGAGCACGTCATGCGCGCGTCGCCGGAAACGACGATCCTGATCGACGAGGCGTACCACGAGTACGTGGCCGATCCCGCCTACGCCACGGCAATTCCGCTCGCGTTGGCGAACCCGCGTGTCGTCGTCACGCGCACCTTCTCGAAGGTGTTCGGAATGGCGGGCCTGCGGGCAGGCTATGCGGTCGGCCAACCGGCGACGCTCAAGAAGATGTCGGCCTGGCTGCTCGGCTCGAACGTGAATCAGCTCGCGCTGGTGGCGGCGATGACGACTGTCGGCGACAAGGCCCACATCGCCGAGGAAGTACGCCGCAACGCGCAGGCGCGCGCATTCACGCGACACTTCTTCGAGTCCGCGGGCTACACGGTGCACGCGGCCGAAGCGAATTTCATGATGGTCGACGTGCGGCGCGATGCCAAGGCGTTCAAGATGGAATGCGTGAAGCACAATGTAGCGATCGGCCGCCCGTTCCCGGCCGTGCCGACCTACGCGCGCATTTCCTTCGGCACGATGCCCGAGATGAAGAAAGCGACCGCCGCGTTTCGCGCGGTGCTGGCGAGTCAGGTGTCGTCATCGTCGCACTGAGCGAGCCATGAAAATCACCCTGAAGTATGCGGCCACGGCACTCTCCGTGGCCGCTGTTGTTGGTGCACAGCAACCGGCGAGTGCCGGCGCGCCGCGCGTTCCCGAGATCCCGTTCGACGCGACAGCCGACTTTCTCAAGCTCCCACCCAACGTCTACTTCGGCGAGGTGGCCGGCGTGGCGCTCGACGCGCGCCGCCATCTGTACGTCTTCAGCCGCACCGGCAGCCGCGGCACGGTCCACGGCGAGGTCGCATCACAACTCTTTGAATTCGGACCGGACGGCTCGTTCATCCGCGAGATCGGGAAGGAGCTGTATGGCTTCGCGTTCGCACACACGGTGCGGATCGACGCCGACGGAAACCTGTGGGCGGTGGACGAAGGCACGAACATGATCATCGAGTTCAGTCCCGCCGGCCGGGTCCTGATGGTCCTGGGGAGACGTGCCGAGGCGGTGGAAGCCCCGCCAGCCGAGCCGGCGCGGGGCGAGCAGCCGCGCCCGGGCTGGGGCTCGTTCAACCGCCCAACCGACGTAGCATGGGACAAGGCCGGCAACCTGTTCGTCGCCGACGGCTACAACAATTCGCGTGTCGTGAAAATCGACAAGCACGGACGGTGGGTGAAAACGTGGGGCGAGCGTGGAAGCGGCCAGGGGCAATTCAACATCCTGCACTCGATGGCGAGCGATGCCAGCGGCAACGTGTACGTCGCCGATCGCACCAACCGTCGCATTCAGGTGTTCGACCCCGACGGCAACTTTCTCCGCCAGTTCACGATCGACGTCCCGTTTGACAAGCCAGTGAACGTGATGCTCGGCGCGATGCCGAGCGCCGGCTCGAACCCGCTTTCGGTGTCAGGGGCGCCGTGGGCGATCTGCATCACTCCCGGTCCGAACCAGGTGCTGTACAGCGCCGACGCGGTGCCCGGTCGCATCTATAAGCTCACGCTCGACGGCAAAGTCCTCGGTGTGCTCGGCGAGGCGGGGAAGGAGCCGAAGCAGTTCGGTTGGATTCACGAGATCGCGTGTCCGTCGGAGAACGAGCTGTACGTCGCCGAGCTGCTCAACTGGCGAGTGCAGCGGTTGAGGCTGCATCCCGGGGCTTCTCGGCGAGAGTAGGATTCTCTAACTAGGCTGAGAGAGGGTCAGACCCTGTTTCAGCAGAAACAGGGTCTGACCCCGTTTCTTCTCGCGGCCTTCACAAGAATCCTGCCACGATGTTCAAACTCATCTCGACCGAAGGCTCTACCGCCGAGCCGGCCGCTTCGCCGTCGGCGCATCCCCACGACGATGGTCCTCTGCTCGACGCGTATTCGCGAGCCGTGATTGGAGCGGTGGAACGGGTCGGTCCGGCCGTCGTTCACCTCGAGGTCGCCACGCCGAGCACGCGCGGCCGCCAGCGAGGGATGAACGTTGGGTCGGGCTCCGGCTTTTTCTTCACGCCCGACGGCTTTCTGCTCACCAACAGCCACGTCGTCCGCGGCGCTCAGGCCATTCGCGCCACCGCGAGCGATGGCGGTACGCACCCGGCGCATCTCGTCGGGGACGATCCGGATACCGATCTCGCGGTGCTCAAGGTGGATCAGTCGGCGCCGGCTTCAGCGACCCTCGGAGACTCCGCGGGGTTGCGACCCGGGCAGCTCGTGATCGCGATCGGCAATCCACTCGGATTCCAGGCGACCGTCACGGCCGGCGTCGTGAGCGCGCTCGGGCGGACGATGCGCTCGGAATCCGGCCGGCTGATCGAAGATGTAGTTCAGACAGACGCCGCGCTCAATCCCGGCAACTCGGGTGGACCGCTAGTCTCGTCGCGTGGCGACGTCGTCGGCGTGAACACCGCCATCATCGCCGGCGCGCAGGGCATCTGCTTCGCGATTCCGTCGCGCACGGCGGAATTCGTGGCATCGCGTCTCATTCGCGACGGGCGCGTACGTCGCGCATACATCGGCATCGCGGGTCAGACCATCCGGCTCACGCGCCGGCAGGCGGACCGCTACCATCTGTCCGCGCCGGGCGCCGTCCTGGTCACGAGCGTTGAGGATACGAGCCCGGCGGCACGCGCCGGCATCGCGCCGCGCGACTTGATCGTGAGCGTGGCCGGAGTCCCCGTGACGACGGTCGACGACCTGCACCGCCGGCTTACCGAGAGCGCGATCGGCATGGCGACGGAAATCCTCACGTATCGCGCCGGCGTCCGGCGGCAAGTCGAGATCGTACCGGCCGAGCGCCGATGACGGCGAGCCGGGAGACGGTGAGCGGTCACGCGGCCGCTCACTCGGCGAGAATCCGAGGCGGACCGGCGCTCGGGTGCTCGGGCATCGCACTCTCGTGCCCGAGCACCCGCCTGACGAACTGCGGCCACCAGTTCCGCTGATCGCCCAGTGATTTGTACTGCTCGAGCGCGGCCCACGTTCGCTCGTGCACGGCTTGCGCACGCTCGCTTGCCTGCTCGCTCGTGATCCCGTCGCGCCGCAGCATGCGCCGGCCGATTTGCGCGTGGAGCACCTCGTCGGCCCAATCATAGTCGTGAAAGTGCCCTGACAGGTCGTCGCCGGCGGCTTTCGCCGTTTCGTACTCGAAGCGCTTACCGGTCTCGCCGGGCATTAGCGACTGCTCGAT
>DATJHY010000197.1:0-16029 GCA_035493635.1 Gemmatimonadaceae bacterium
GGCCTGGCGTGTGCCCGGGCATGTCGAGCATCACGACCGTTCCGTCGCCAAAGACGTCGCGATCGCCGGTGACCGGATCAACTTTCCCGCCGCCGCTCACCCAGTGCGCGAACGGCGCGCCGAGTGTCGTCGCAACCTTGGGATCGCTCACGACCTCCCAATCGCCTTTGCCGACGAGCAGCGTCGATTGCGGGAACTCGGCGAGCTGACCGACGTGATCGCCGTGGTAGTGACTGACGGCGACGTACTTCACCTGCTCCGGTTTGACGCCGATCTGTGTGACAAGATCGGCGAGGCTCGTCTTGGGCGCGGTCGGGCCGGCGCCGGGGGCAAACCCGGTATCCCACACCATGTAATCGTCGCCATGACGGACGAGGTAGCAGCTGTACGTGATCTGCACCTTCAGGCCCGTGAATTTGTACGTATCCGAGAAGCGCCCGACGTCTGACGGCGCGCCGGGAGTTCCGCACGCGAGGCGCGTGAGCGTGACGATCGGGTCGGCCGTTCCGGGCGACGATGGTTGTGCGGCCGCGGGCGCGATGGCTGCGGCGAGGACGAGCGCGGTGTATGCGTGTTTCATCGGTGTGCTCGAGCGAATGGTGCGCGGAAGCTAAGCCGGCGCGGACGAAGGACAAGATCGCGAGCTGGCGGGTTGGGCTAGGGCAACTCCCAGAACGGCCCCGTGAGCCCGACCGATGCCAGCACGGCCTGCGACTCATCGCGCGTGCGCGGGCGCCAGCTGGGCGATCGAGGGTCGGTGTACCAGTCGCAGGCCAGCCGCCAGACTTGCTCGAGCGGCGCCACTGCACCGAGCTCGCGTCCTTCGCGCTCGAGCCATCGCGATACGTGCTCTTCCGACCGGAAGAGTGACATCGTCGCTCACGTGAAGCCGATGTCGTCGTACCAGCGCCGCGCCGGAACGAGAAAGTGCACGACCATGTCGCGCGTGTTACTCGTCACGCCGCGCTCCGGGTCCACATCGAGGGTGATCGGCTCGCCGCAATCGGTGCATTGCGTGTCCACACGCACGCGCTCGCGCGCCAGGCGCGGGACGCCGAGCATGTCCCACGCGCAGTTGGCCCACCAGGATACGCGCGATCCGTGAACGCGGTAGCTGCTCGCGTACGCCGCGAACGGGCCGGCCATCCAGATCTCCCCGGTGTCCGGGTGCGGAACGACGGTTTTGCCGATCTTGAGCGAGGCGATCGATGCGCGGGCCGTGTCCGCGCTGACGCTGAAGTGTGCGCCGATTTCGCCAGTCGACGGCGGCAGGCCGGCGGCGAGGAGATGGTCGTAGATGAAGACGCGGAGCGCCGCGGGCGTGAGTGCGTTGGGCATCGCTGAACGGTGCCGCGCGAGAGGTGTATCCGCAATCGGCCTCGAACGGTGTGGCCGATTCCTGGCAGCCCTGGTCAGACCACATCGCCACATCCACCTCGAATCTGCGCTGATCTCAGAGGAGAACGACAACCGCAATGAAGACGGTTTCGCTCAAGAGCACTTTTTCAATCACGATCGCCGCTGCTGCGCCGCCCGATCCATCGCGCTCGCCACCGCCAGCCGCACGGCGATGAACGTCACAACACCCCACAGCGCCAGTCCGAGCACGCCCAACAGCACGAGACCCAGCGGACGGCCCACCGGCGCCAACGCGGCCAAACGCGCCATGGGTTCACGGAGCTCCGCCACGCGCGTCATCGGCTCGCGCAGTGCCGCCAGCTCGCGCATCGAGCCCTGCAGCTCCGCAACGGCGCGCAGCTCCGGCTGCAGCGCGGCGACGCGTTGCATTGGTGCGTCCAGCGCGCCGACCGCGTCGAGGCTGGCGCGCATTGCCGCGACGCGGGCCATCGGATCCGCCAGCCGCGCCACCGACTGCATGTCGGGCGACAGCGCGGCCACATCGCGCATCGGCGTCTCGAGCGCCGCTACCCGTGACATCGGCGCCCCGAGCGCGGCCACCGACGACAGATATGGTCCCAGTCCCGCAACCTGGTTCATCGGCTGCTCCAGCGCGCGAAGTCCCTGCATTGCGGGCAAGAGCTCGCGCGTCACCGCCGTGGACTGCTGCACCATTCGTGTGTTCTCCGCAATGCCCTGGGTGCTTGCGCGAACGTTCTGCGTGTTCTCTTTGAGCAGGCCGGGAAGCGCACAGCCCGCGCTGTCGAGAAGGGCGCACACGAGTAGCGCGCGCAGGCCACCGCCCCAGATTCGACGCATACGGGTCTCCGGTGAAAGGTCCACTGCGGTTGTGCGACGAGACGGACGACACGTCGCAGACGACGGTCGCCGACTGCAATGATCCGACCGCTGGGCTTCGTGGCTATAATCTGCAGCGCGCCGGCGCGCTGTCGTCACTCGTTCCGGAGCGCGTCGACTGGATCGATCCGAGTCGCGCGAAGCGCGGGCACGAGCGCCGCCACCCAGGCGGTCGCCATCAGCGCGATCGCGATCGCCGCGAAGAGCGGCGCGTCGTACATGTCGTCCTTCCCGTTCAGGAATGGCATCAGCCACATCACCGGCTGCTTGGTGAAGAACAGCCCCCCGGCGATTCCGAGCAGCACGACCACGTTTCCCTCGCGCAGCACATCATGGAGGACGTGACGCGTGGTGGCGCCGAGCGATATCCGCACCCCGAACTCGCGCCGGCGCTCCGTCACCGAATGCGACACGATGCCGTACACGCCAAGTGCGGCGAGCACGGTGCCGAGCACCGCGAAGATCGCGAAGATGAGGGCGACGAACCGCTCCGCCGTTCGTTGATCTGTGATTCCCCATCGGTCCTCGAGCGGCAGTACGTACGAGGAACGGATGCCGGGCATCGTCCACAGCACGTGCCGCATCTGCACGGCGATAGCGTGCGGATCGCCCTGCACGCGGGCCAATACCGTCATGTCCAGGCCGAGCCCGCCGACGACGCCGGTATCGCTCGGCGTGAACGTTCGGTACACCGAGCCAAGATGCCGCCCAAACGCCGGGTCGCGAAGACGAAGCGTCGTCGTGTCCATCTGGTCGTGGAACACGCCGACGACGCGCGCCCATGGCGCGTCCGAGCGTGCGTCGCCGAACTTGATCAGGCGTCCAACGGCGTCTCCCCCGCGCCACAGGTAGCGCGCGGTCGGCTCGTCCATGATCACTTCGGGAACGGTGTACGCCCCTTCATTGAAGTCGGCGCCAGCGACCAGGGGACGGGCGAGTGTCCGCAGGTACGAGGGCGTGACGAGCCTCGCCTCCCACATCGGCGCGGGGAACTCGCGTTCGTAGCCGTACTGATCCTGGATCGTCACCGACCATTTGAGCGGCTTCGCACTACCGATCACGACGGCATCGAGAACTCCGTGAATCGCACGCATCCGCGACATGAGGTCCGACGCGACGTTCGCGACCGGGACCTGCGCGCCGCGGTCCGCGTCGATGGTCACGGTGCCCGACACGATCGGCGTGGGATCGTAGCCGAAGAACTGCTCGACGAGGAACCGCGACCGCTCGAGCCGCCAGTCGGAGCGCGAAACCAGAGCCGCGCCGCACAACAACGGAAGCGCGAGCGCGATCTGGACCACGATCATCGCGGCGTACCGGCGCCGGTGATGCCGATGTGCGCCAGTGCCCGCGCGACTCTGGATCATCGCGCTCGGATCGGCGCGGGCAATCCGCCATGCCGGCCACAGCCCCACGATGACCAGGCAGACGAGCGTCGCCGCGACCGCCACGCCGAGCATCTCCCAATGCACATTCGGCGCGACGAGGTATCCCGCGATCGTGGACGGGATCGTCGCCCGGATCAGGCGCGTGCCCCAGTAGGCGAGCACGAGCCCGAGTACCAAACCGCCGGCCGCGAGCAGCGCGACCTCGTACATGACCAGCGCGACGAGATCGCCGCGCGTCGCGCCGAGCGCGGAGCGGAGAGCCATCTCCGAGCTCCGCGCGAGTCCTCGCGCAAACTGCAGGTTGGCCAGGTTGCTGCACGCCACGAGCAGCACGGCGAGCGCGCCGGCGGCCAGCGCCCAGTGGAACTTGCCGACGCGGAACTGTCGCGTCGCGCCGACGACGATTCGAAGGCGGGCCTCACTGGGCTTGTCGCCGGCCGCCACCGCCAGACGGGCCGCGATCACCTCGAGCTGTGAGCCGACGCTCTTGGGGTCGACGCCATCAGCGAGCCGGATGAGGTTCACCGGAACGGTTCGGTCCGCGCCGGACGGCAGCAGCCAGGCGTCCGCGCTCAGCTCGCTCAGGACCGTGCTGCGCCGCACCACACCAATGACCGTGTACGGTTGGCCGTCGACCGCGATCGTGGCGTTGATCGGCAGCGCGCCGTCCGGAAACAGCCGCGCCACGAGTCCGTCGCTGACGATTGCTACCGGAGCGCCGGCGGCGGCGTCGGCTTCTGTGAACAGCCGCCCCTCGAGAGCGCGCGTGCCGAGCACCGCGAACAGGTTCACACGCACGTTCAGCACTCTGGCGTCGAATTCCTGCTGTCCGTGTTCGACGGTCGCCGCCTTGCCTGCGATTCTGGTTCCGGAGATCCCGGTCAATCCGGGAACGCCCGACGTGAGCGCCGACTCCAAGGCCCCGCGCGGCAGGCGGTGATGGTAGTCGCCGAAGAACCGCAATGAGTACAGCTGCTCCGGCTTGCGCACGTCGATCTGCGGATCGATCAGCGCCGCGAGCAGGCTGTAGATCGTCGTGTTGAGCGCGATGGCGAGGGCGAATGACAGAACGGCCGTCACGGCGAAGCCGCGGCTTCTCGACAGCGCTCGTGCGGCGAGCCGCAGGTCTCCAGTTGACATGTGCCGTACCGTCGCCGTGTTCTTATTACCGAATGCGCATCATGGTCCGTAATGCGCGGCTCAACGAATGTCTGACGTCCGGCATCGCGAACGGCAACTCGATGCGGCTCGCTCGACGCGATGGTCAAAGTGATGGCCCCGTGAGCGGAACCGGCTCGTCGCGCATGGATGGATGCCGTAAATCGACGGAGTACAGGCTCGGCGTGGACGCGGCGGATCGCAACGCAAAGCTCGGTACCGAGCGAATCTACTCCGCCGCCAGCGCGCGGGCCGGCGACACGGCGATCGCGCGACGCGCCGGCACGATCGTCGCCACCAGCCCCACGCCAAACAGCGCCACCACCACCGCGGCCAGCGTCAACGGATCCTGCGGTGTGACGCCGTAGAGTTGCTCGCGCAGCAGCCGCGCCGTCGTCAGCGAGAGCGCCATCCCTGCGAGCGCGCCCAACATGATGGGGCGAAGTCCGCGGTCCAGCACCAACCGCCAGATTTGTCGGGGCCCGGCGCCGAGCGCCATTCGGACGCCGATCTCACGCGTGCTGTGGCTGACGAAGTAGCCCACGATACCGTAGACGCCTACGCTCGCCAGCACGAGCGCGATCGCGCCGAGTATGCTCAGAAGCACCGTGTTGAACCGCGCTGTCGCGATGGACTCCGAGAGCAGATCTTCCATGGTCCGCACGTCCGTGAGCGGCAGCAGCGGATCGACGCTCATTACGGCGCGGCGCAGTGCGCGCAGCATCGATTCTGGCGGTGGATCGGTCTTCGCGACGAGGACCATCGAGTTGCCCGTCGCCATCCACATGCCGGCCGGCATTTGCGTGAACGGCATGTACAGCGTGGGCCGCGGCGGAAGGTTGAGTCCTTCGTCGTGGACATCGGACACCACGCCCACCACCGTCATCCAGTTCGGCGTATCCCGCTTGATCCGCATTGCGTCGATGCGACGGCCCAACACGCGCTCGCTCCCCCACAGCCGACGCGCCAGTGAAGCGCTGATGATCGCGGCCGGCGCCGCCGTCGAATCGTCCGTGCGGGCGAAATCGCGTCCACTGAGCAACGCCATGCCCATCGCGCCGAAGAAGTCGGGTGAGCAGTATCGGATGTCCACGTTGACCCGGTCATCCTCAGTCGCGCCGCGGCCCTGTGCTGCGATGGCGGTTCTCAGATAGCTCTGCGACAGGGGCACGACACTGACCAGTGACGCGCGACGCACGCCCGGCACCCGAGCCGCCGCGTCGCGAATCTGTATGAATGCCCGCGTCGGCATGACCGGATCCGTGTAGCGCGCAGTGGGCAACAGGACGCGCGACGTCAGCACGTGCGACGGCTGAAAGCCCGGGTCGACGCGCTGCAACTGGATGGCGGTGCGAATCAGCAACCCGGATCCAGTGAGCAACGCCATCGCGAGCGCCACTTCCGCCGGCACGAGGAGTGCTCGCGTGACGTCACGCCGGCCGGAACCAACCGAGCCGCGCCCGCCTTCGCGCAGCGCATCCTGCAACGCGGGTGTCGCGGCGCGCAGTGCCGGAACCAGACCGGCGACCAGGCTCGTGACCACCGCGACCGCGAAGGTGAAAGCCAGCACGACGCCGTTGACGCGCGCCTGATCCAGACGGTGGACGCCTTCCGGCGCGAGCGCGACGACGCCCTTTACCAGACCGTAGGCGATAAGCACACCAACGGCCGCGCCGCCGAGCGCGAGCACGACACTTTCGGCGAGGAGTTGGCGAACTATGCGGCCGCGGCCAGCGCCGAGCGACGCCCGGATCGCCAGTTCACGGGCGCGGGCGGCGCCGCGCGCCAGCAACAGGTTGGCGACGTTGACGCACGCGATCAGGAGTACGAAGCTCACGGCGCCCAGCAGCACGAGCAGGCGGTGGCGCGCGCTCCCGACCGTGCCGTCGAGATACCGACGGACGATCGCGCCTTCCGATGGCGCGGCGCGCGACGATTGCCTCGCGGACAGCCGCATCGCCCGGCTGGCGGCGTCGGCAGCTCGCGCCAGCGTCACTTTCGGCGCGAGCCGAGCCACCACGCGGAACCAACGCCCCCGATTGTTGGACATCTGCTCCGGCGTCAACTGGAGCGGCGCCCAGATCTCGTCGTTGCGGGCCAACACGTCGAGCGATGGAGGGAGGACGCCGACGATTGTATAAGTCTCCTCATTCAGGTGCAGCGTCCGCCCCACGAGCGCGGTGTCTGCGTTGAAGCGGCGCCGCCACAACGCGTGACTCACCAGCGCCACGTGCGGCGCGCCGGGCACGTCGTCGCTGGCGAGAAAGCCGCGGCCGATGGCCGGCGTTACACCGATTACGCGAAGGTAGTTGGCCGTCGCGGTCAAGCCGCCGATGACCTGCGGGACGTCGCCGTCCACGAGGGTGAAGCCGCCTCCGTAACGCACGCCAGCGACCTCGGCGAACACGTCGCGGCGCTCCCGCATCGCCGAGAACTCGGCGCCCGACACGATGCCCAGTTCCGGCTCGCTCGTCGGCAGGATCTGCACGACCCGGTCGGGCTGGAAAAACGGCAGCGGCTTGAGCACTACCGCATAGAGCGCGCTGAATACCGCTGCTGTCGCGCCAGTGCCCAGCGCCAGCGTGAGCATCGCCGTGGCGGCGAATCCACGGGCGCGCGCGAGTTGGCGCAGCGCGAACGTCGCGTCCTGACGCAGCTCGCTGATGTACTCGGCGCGCGAGCGGTTCCGATCACGCTGACGGGCGAATCGCCGGCACTCCGTGCCGACGACCGCGATGTCGCCGAACCGGCGTACGGCCTCGGCGCGCGCGTCGGCCGTTGACATGCCGGCGGCCGTCAGTGCCTGAATCGTCATATCGACGTGAAACGCGAGCTCGCTGCTCACCTCGTCTTCCACGCGCGGGCGACTCAGCCATGACCATGTGGTGCGATTGACGCGACGATCGCGGCTCATCTCACGACTCGGCGGGCAGCAGTACCGGGGCGATCGCCCGAATGAACGCGGCGAGGTCGCGCGTCTCGACGGTCAGTCGGCGTCGGCCTTTGGCGGTGACTCGATAGAACTTGGCCCGCCTTCCCTGCTCGGTGACGTCCCACTCTGATTCGACCCACCCGTCGCGCTCCATCCGGTAGAGCGCCGGATAGAGCGAGCCTTCTTCGACGTGAACCGCGTCGCTGGTGCGCTCGGCAATCCAGCGCAGGATGCCAAAGCCGTGACGCGGCTCGAGGGTCAGCGACTTGAGGACGAGCGCGTCGAGGGTACCGTAGAGCCGATCGGTGGCAGGCATGGCGTATTAGGGCGCGCGCGGCGATGAGATGGTAACCGGAATCTGTCCTAGATGTCTAGGGCATAGTGGCTCCGAATCCGCATTCTGTCAATGGGACTTCCGCCCACTCACTCCGCGCGCAGCGCCGCCGCCCACCAGCTACTCGAGCTCCTCGAGCAATCGGTCGAACCATGTTCCAGTCATCATCGTGCCGCGCATGCGACCGCGATACCAGCCTCGTACGGACGCCCGCTGCGCGAGCGCGAATTCCGCGTCCAGCGTGGCGAGCATCTCTCTCGCCGCGCGCGCGCTCATGCCGGCCTGTCGCAGCGACAGCTCCACGGCCTCGCGCGCGAGCACGAGCTCGGCGAGGACGTCCGCTTCCGAGCATCGCTGCGACGAACGAAACGCGCCGTGATCGTGCGCGATCATGACGAGCCGGCGTCGGCGTCGTTCATGGTCGACATCACGCGCCTCATTCAGCAACTCGCTCAAGAGCGGCCGCATCATGCCAAGGACATCGTCGCGCGACATCCCCGCCCACGGCGGCTCGTGATCGTGCATCGTGGTCCAGCGCCGGATGACCTGGGTCACACATACCGGCAGCGTGTCATCCCAACCGCCGAAGGGGTTCATCGAGTCAGAGGCGCTCACCGTCGGGCCTCCTGTTCCCATGCGACCGCAGCCCGTTCGAAAAGCAGGCGGTTCGGAGAACCGACGGCGAGCGCCGTCAGGCGGTGTTGCATTGTTGCGCGCATTGTTCCTGTCGCCCGAGGCGACGGGTTGGAGTCCATGACGCGCCACCGAACCGGTGCAGTCCGGGGCGAGAGAAGGGCTCAGCGCGCGCGAGGAGGATGGAACAGCGGCGGCGGGACGAAAGTCGGTGGTGCTTCGCCGGACGTCACGACTCGAGCGGATCGCGTCTCCACGACCGACTCGATCGCTTCGGGGGCACTCGGCGCGGAGGGGCCAACGGTCGGGCCGCCTCGACGGACGCCGCGCGACGGCAGCCGGCCTTCGTACACCGATGACTGCGATTGTGCGTCAGCGTTCTGGTCGATCATGCGAACTGCCACCGAGCGCGCGACATGGGGGAAAGCGGCGCGCACGAACACGGCTTGTGTGCCGACGAACGCCAGCAACGCAAGGAACAGCCGCACGAGCCTGCCGCGGCTGAGACGCGAGTCGCGCAGAAAACCGATCACCGATCCGAACCGGCGGGCATGGCCGTCAACCTACACGGCAATCGAGTTTCGACAAGGCGGGACTTCGGGCTCGCGGTGCGCACCCGTAAGGGCTCGCATTATCGGATGCCGAGACATAGCGTTGTCGCGTCTCCAGGTACGCGAGCCGATATGTCGAGATCCCGCCTGCCGTTCGCCACCATTCTCCTGTCCCTCGCCGCGTTCGCTGCACACGCCGGCGCTCAGAATCCGGCGCAGCAACAACCGCCCGCTCAGGGCGAAGGCCAGCAACCCGGCCCCGCCGCAAGACGTGCCCCGCGTCCCTACGCGCAAGTGATCACCGCGCGTGCCCACACCGAGAAGGGCGGCGTCACCGTTCACAAGGTTGACGAGCGCTTTTTCTTCGAGGTGCCCGACTCGCTGATGGGACGCGACTTCCTCATGGTGACTCGCGTGTCCGGGGTGCCCGCTGGCGCCGGCGGATTCCAGAGTGCGGGAAGCTCGCTCAACGAGCGCCTGGTGCGCTGGGAGCGCGCCAACGATCGCGTGCTGCTGAGGAGCATCAGCCCCGACGCCGTCGCCGACGACACGCTGCCGATCGCGAAGAGCGTCGCCGAGAACAACTACGGCGCGATCATCGGCGCGTTCCCCATCGCCGCGTTCGCGCGCGACAGCAACGCCTATGTCATCGACGTCACCGATTTCTTCAGCACAGACAATCCAGCGACCTCGGGACTCGGTGCAGCAGGGCGTCGTACATACGGCGTGCGGCGCTTCGACCCTGCGAGAAGCTTCATCAGCAGCATCCGAGGTTTCCCGATCAACATCGAAGTGCGCCAGGTGCAGACCTTCGACGCGGCCACGCCGCCGGCCGACGTCAACAGCGGCACGGTGACGATGGAGACGCGGCAGTCGTTCGTGCTGCTTCCGAAGTTGCCGATGCGACCGCGCTTCTTCGATCCACGCGTCGGCTTCTTCAACGTCGACCGCATCAACTATGGACTCGATCAGCAGAAGGCGGCGACGGAGACGTTCATCACGCGCTGGCGCCTCGAGCCGAAGGATCCGGCGGCGTATGCGCGCGGCGAGTTGGTCGAGCCGGTCAAGCCCATCGTCTACTATCTCGATCCGGCGACCCCCACCAGGTGGAAGCGCTACGTAAAGGAAGGCGTCGAGAACTGGCAGAAGGTGTTCGAGAAGGCTGGCTTCAAGAACGCGATCATCGCCAGGGACGCGCCGACGAAAGAGGAGGACCCCGACTTCGATCCCGACGACGCCCGCTACTCGATGGTGAGGTGGGCCGCGTCACTCGTGCGCAACGCGACCGGGCCTCACACGCACGATCCGCGCTCGGGGGAGATCATCAACTCCGAGATCACATGGTATCACAACCACATGCGGTCGTATCGCAACTGGTTGATCATGGAGACGGGAGTCGCGAACCCGATGGCGCGCTCGCTCGACATTCCGGAAGAGCTGATGGGCGAGACGATGCGCCAGGTCATCACCCACGAGATCGGACACGCGCTTGGCCTGCAGCACAACATGATGGCCTCGTCGAGCTTTCCGGTCGACTCGCTGCGCAGCCCGAGCTTCACCAGCAAGTACGGCGTGAGCGCCACGATCATGGACTACGCGCGACAGAACTACGTCGCGCAGCCGGGCGACGGCCTCAAGCCGAAAGATTTCATCCGACGCGTCGGCCCTTTTGACGACTTCGCGATCAACTGGGGCTATCGCGTGATTCCCGCGAAGAGCGCCGAGGACGAGAAGCCGATCCTCAATCAGTGGATCACGAACCAGAAAGGCCCGTTTCCGTACCGTTTCGTCGGACAGGGAATGGGAAGTGCCGATCCTCGCAACCAGACCGAGGATCTAAGCGACGATCCGGTGAAGGCGACCGCGTACGGGGTCATGAATTACAAGAAGATGATTCCGCAGCTGGTCGCCTGGACCACGAAGCCCGGCGATGATTACACCGAGCTTCAGGAGGTGTACGAGGAATCCGTCGGTCGATGGGCCGGGATGATGGGGCACGTCGCGACGGTGATCGGCGGTGTGAACGTGGATCTCAAGACGGCGGACATTGGCGGTGCGGTCTTCACCGTCGTTCCCAAGGCACGCCAGACGGCGGCGCTCGCCTTTCTCGCCGAGAACGCGATCGCGACGCAAGACTGGCTCGCGCCCAAGGACATCATCTCGCGCATCGGTCCCAACACCACGCTGGCCACGCGCCAGGCCGGAATCATCACATCGTTGCTCTCGGCGCAGCGACTCGGCCGCATGGCCGAAGCCGAGCGCTACGATGCGAGTGCGGCGTATCCACTCGCCGAGTACTTGAGTGATCTCAAAAGAGCGGTATGGGCCGCGCCGTCTTCGGACGCAACTCGTCGCCAGCTACAGCGCGTGTATCTGACGAGGCTGGCGGCGCTGATCAATCCGCCCGCGGCTCCGACTCCTCCGCCCGGTGCGCAGCCCGCTGGGCCGACTCCGCCGCCCCGCCCCATCCCCTTCGTCACGCCGCCGAGCGTACCGCTCAGCGACTTGCCGGCACTCGCGCGCGCGCAGCTCCGCGAGATACAGCGCGACGCTCGCACGTCGGCGACCACGGCGAGGACGGCGGTCGAGCGGGCGCATTGGAACGACGTGGTGGATCGGGTGACGGAGATTCTGGAGCCGCGGAAGAGTCAGTAGGTTCGTGGCGCGGCGTGTCGATTCCGGGCGTGATCGTTCGACGTCTGTATGAACCGGGTTGGCGGGTTGGCGCGGCGACGGGTTGGCGACAGGGCCAGCCCGGCAGTCTCGCCATCCGACGGCCCGCCAAAACTGAGGAAACCACAATGCGCTTCATGGTCATCGTAAAGGCGTCGAAGGAATCGGAAGCCGGCCGCCTGCCCACCGAGAACGAGCTCAAGGAGATGGACGCCTTCAATGACGAGCTGCTGAAGGCGGGCGTTATGCTCGCCGGCGAAGGGCTTCAGGCGAGCTCGAAGGGTGCCCGCGTGCGGTTCGGCAAGAACGGGCAGAAGACGGTCATCGACGGGCCGTTCACCGAGACGAAGGAACTGGTCGCCGGCTTCTGGATCTGGCAGGTGAAGTCGAAGGAGGAGGCGATCGACTGGCTCAAGCGGGCGCCCTTCCGCAACGACGAGGAAGTGGAGATCCGCCAGGTGTTCGAGGCGTCGGATTTCGGCGAGAGCTTCTCGCCGGAGCTCGTCGCCAAGGAGGAGGCGTGGCGGCGGGAGAGCGGATATGGCGAGAGGAAGTGAGTGGTGGGTAGACTCCCAAAGCTGATCGCGAGCACGCGCGTGACGCGGGCGAAGTGGCTGGTCGCCATTCTGCCGTTGAGGTCTATTTGTTGAGATTTCTCGTGGCGAGGGTCGTCGGAATGAGAATTTGGCTTTGCTTGTGGATCAACCTGGTCGCGGTCCGCCTTCCAGCGCAACAAGCACAAGCACGGAGCAGCGCCGCGACTGCGATGACGGCTATTCGGCCCGGCGCCATTCGCGCGCATATGCGGTTTCTTTCGGACAGTCTGCTCGCCGGTCGCGCGGCAGGCACAAGTGGCTACGACATCGCGGCAAAGTACGTCGCGGCACAACTGGAAGCCTTGTCCGTGCAGCCGGCGGGGGAGCACGGCACTTGGTTCCAGAATGTCTCGATGCGGAAGTCCGTCAACATCGCCGCAAAGAGTTCCCTGACGCTTTTCAGAAATGGGAAAGCGCTGGCGCTCAAGCCCACTGACGATTTTGCCTTCTTTGGCGATCTCGTGCGAACGCAGAGCGACGTTGAGGCGCCTGTTGTCTTCGTGGGCTACGGGGTCACTGCCCCCGAGCTGACATACGACGACTACGCTGGCGTCGACGTACATGGTAAGGTCGTCGCTTTTCTGACCAACGCTCCGCCTCGGTTTCCGACGTCACTCCGTGGCTTCTACTCCGACGACGTGGTCAAGAGTAAGAACGCGGCGGATCATGGTGCAGTCGGAATCCTGGAATTCATGCTCCCAGACGATGAACGGCGATACTCTCCGGAGATCCGCTTCACCGAGCTGTCGACTGGGAACCTCGCCTGGGTTGACACCAAAGGTCAGCCCAGCGAGGCCTATCCTGAGCTTCGAGGCTGGGCAACCCTTACTCGCCACGGAGCGCAACTTCTTTTCGAGAATGCGCCGAGGACATTGACCGACGTCTACGCCGCTGCGGACGCCAGCCAACCACAGGCTTTCTTACTGCCTTGGAGCGTCAAGCTTCACACGGCCAGTACCTGGTCTGCACTCGTGAGTGCCAACGTCGTAGCAAAGCTCACTGGCTCCGACCCCGTCCTCCGCAATGAATATGTCGTCTACACCGCCCATCTGGATCATCTTGGAACCTGCCCGGCGATCTCCGGCGATACTGTTTGCCATGGTACGCTCGACAATGCTTCGGGCGTTGGTACGCTTCTGGAGATAGCGCGAGCCTATAGGACACTTCCGCATGCCCCGCGTCGCTCGATTCTGTTCCTGTTCGTGACGGCGGAAGAAATAGGTGACATGGAGGGGTCCGACTACTTCGCGCAGCACCCGACAGTTTCAAAGGAGAGCATCGTCGCGGATGTCAACATCGACGTCGCGCCCGGCATGGTGTTCTACGGTACCAATAAGCTGACGGCAATTGGAATAGAACATTCGACGCTGCGCGAGAATGCCGAACGCGCCGCACGGCGGACCGGCTACACACTGATTGAAGATGTGCGGCCAGAAGAGAACCTGTTCATTCGCTCTGATCACTACTCGTTCGTGAAGCAGGGTATACCGGCGGTTCAGGTGAGGAATGGCGGATTCTCGCCTGACACGATCAGGAAACTGTTCGCCAGCCACTACCACACTCCTTTGGACAACATGGAGCAGCCGATCAACTATGAGGCCGGAGCGAACGCAGCGAGGATGATTTTTCTTTTGGGGTGCGACATTGCGAATCAGGATCGACGCCCGGTGTGGAACTCCAATGATTTTTTCGGACGGGCATTCGCCAGTCGATCAAACAACCGCGTGCGTTAGGAGTGTGACACGTCTGCGTCACCTGGGCGCTTTCGGATTCTGGGCGACCGAGTTGTCCAATGTGTTTCGCAGTGCGAAGTTTCAGTGACACCGACCCGGTAGCTCAGCTGGTAGAGCAACGGACTTTTAATCCGTAGGTCGCGGGTTCGAGACCCGCCCGGGTCATAGAACGACATGGCGCTCCGCGCCCTCATCGTTGGCTCGGCTACCGCCTCGATCGTGACTCGAGCTCGTCACCGTGAAATCGTCGTGCCGTCGCCCTGATCGACCACCGTCCCCGAGCCAACGATGCGCGTCCCGACTGCATGCTGGCCGATGAAGATGTCTGCCAATGACGGTGTGAAGCTCACGAAACGATTGCCAATGAAGGCATTGTCGTGCGGGCTCGCCGGCACTGCCGGCGGCAACGGAAACACCGGAATGGAGAGGCCGGCCAGAGCGTGTCCGCGAATCGTGTTTCGCTCGGCGACGTTATCGTTCGCGAAGCCATAGACACCAATTCCAGCGCTGACCGCTGTGAAGGCCGTGCCCGCGGGCGCCGACATGGCGACATCATTGTCGGCCACGATTGCGTGTTCGATGGGCCACGCGGCAAACTGGCTGAATACGCCGATGCCTTGTGCGTCGGACGCCGCCCAGCCGCAATCGATCGAGTTGTGAACGATCACATATGTCCCGAGGTTCGCAACGCGAATCGCATGGTTTCGTACTGCATTCCCCGCTAGCGACCCCGTCGCGATGACATTGTTTGCGATGAAGGCGCGCCCGACGATGCGACGAAAGTTGATCGCCGGCTCGGTCGTGTTGTTGACCGTATTTCCCGATACATCGAAGTCGACCTCGGCTCCGGGTATGCCGGCGCTAAATACGGTGATGCCAAGCGTGTTGTCGTTCGACGTACCGCCGGTCGCATCGATGAAATTGTGAACGATTGTGACCCGCCCCGAGACATTCTGAGGGATCCCTGCGGAACTCGGCGTGGGAGGGACGGTCGTCGTTATAACGCTAATTGCCTCGCCGAGCCCGGCGAACGGCTGGAGGCCCTCGATCCGGTTCGATGCGATCTCGAGCCCACCAACGGCGTCGACGAGTACTGCGCTGAAGATCGGACTGACGAAGCGCAGGCCCCGTATAGTGACCGCAGAGTCGCGGGCTTCGACATAGAACGGAATCGTCCCGGCGTCGATCGTGGCCATCTCGCCGCCGACATGGGCGCCGATGATCCTGACCGCTCGGGAGACGCGGACTTCGGCGGCCTTTGGCGCGGCCGTGAGCGCCGGGGCGACCGGCCTGGTCGGCGGCGCGCGGAAGGAGAAATAGCCTTTCAGCACGATGGTTCCGCCCTGATCGACGGCTGCCTGCACGGCGGGGACGTCGACGGTTGGATCGCCGGTGCCAACGACTACGACTGCGTCATCATCGACTTCGTCGTGCAGTGCGTGCGTGGCACGGCTGTCACGCGGCAAGGTTGGCGTCGTACCCGATTCGCAGGCCGCGAACAGCAAGCCGCCGGCCAGCCCGACATAGTGCAGGTGAAATCGCATGGAGCCTCCAGCGTGCCGTTGCGGTGCGTTGCGCGCCGCGGCATCTTCGTTGACGACGAGGGTAGAGCGGGTGCCATCGATAGACGCGGAACACGGCGCGAAAAGCGGACACGCGTCACGCGAGGCCCGGCCTGTCGGCGAGAGGGCGCGAATGGCGGAAGACGTCAAGTCCGAGATCAGCCCCGACTTGGACACGTGGCACGAGCTCGTTCCGCTCGTGTACCACGAGCT
>DATJHY010000198.1:0-10680 GCA_035493635.1 Gemmatimonadaceae bacterium
TGATCG
The DNA here is from genome assembly GCA_035493635.1 of Gemmatimonadaceae bacterium. GTDB lineage: Bacteria > Gemmatimonadota > Gemmatimonadetes > Gemmatimonadales > Gemmatimonadaceae > JAQBQB01. The sequence goes on from DATJHY010000198.1 coordinate 7, forward strand.
CGTTCAGCGCCACGTACGCCGGGAACGAAGACGTCTACGTCGTGCCGTCGGAAGGCGGTGAGCCGAGACGGCTCACGTGGCATCCCTCGCCGGACGTCGTGCAAGGGTGGACGCCCGATGGCAAGTCGATCGTCTTCGCCTCACCGCGTGCGACGCAAGCGCCGACTGCGGCGCCGCGCTTCTGGACGGTGCCGGTCGAAGGCGGCGTCGAAGCGCCGCTGCCGCTGCCGCGCGCGTATCAGGGGAAGATCTCACCCGACGGCCGGCACATCGCCTACCGCATGAACAACTCGTGGGACGAGGAGCGCCGCAACTATCGCGGGGGCCAGAATCGGCCGATCTGGATCGTCGACCTCAAGACGTACGATCTCGAGACGACGCCGACCGGAACCTCAGACCTCATCGTCGCACAGGCGGGCTCGCCGCGCGGTTCGTCGCACTTCTCGGCGCCCAACACGCCGGAGTCCAAGAACATGGATCCGGTGTGGGTGAGCAACGACGTCGTCGACTTCATTTCCGACCGCGACGGCGTGGCGAACGTGTGGAGCTTCGACACGGAGACGAAGAAGCTCACGCAGCTCACGAGCTTCACCGACTACGACGTGAAGTCGATCGGCGCGTCGGCCGACGGAAGCGCCGTCGTGTTCGAGCAGGCCGGATACATCCACCTGCTCGATACCAAAACTGGTAAAGAGCACACGCTGAACATCAGCGCGGCCGGCGACTTCCCGTGGATGATGCCGCAGTGGAAGGACGTAACGGCGAACATGCAGAGCCTTGCGCTGTCGCCCACGGGAAAGCGCATCGCCGTGGAGGCGCGGGGCGAGATCTTCACGATTCCCGCCGAGAAAGGCGACGTTCGCGACATCACGCACTCGAGCGCCTCGGCCGAGCACGAGCCGGCGTGGTCGCCCGACGGCAAGATGCTGTCGTACTTCAGTGATCGCTCGGGCGAGTACGCGCTCTACATCGAGACGCAGGACGGTCTGACGCCGCCGCGCGAGATCAAGATCCCGACCGCCGGGCATTTCTACACGGCGTCGTGGTCGCCCGACGGCAAGAAGATCATGTTCCATGACACGAACCTGCATCTCTGGGTCGTGGACGTGGCCACCGGACAAGCCAAAACCGTTGGCAACGATCCCTGGATGGTGCCGCAGCGAACGATGAATCCGGTGTGGTCGCCCGACGGCAAGTGGATCGCGTACGCCAAGCATTTGAATTCCTTGTATCACGCGATCGAAGTCGTGAACGTCGAGACCGGCGCGACGAAGCAGATCACCGACGGTCTTGCCGACGCCGTGTCTCCAGCGTGGGATGCAAGCGGCAAGTACCTGTGGTTCCTCGCCTCGACGGATTACGGTCTGCGCTCGCAGTGGCTCGACATGTCGAACTACGACCACACCGAGACGTTCGCGTTGTACGTGTCGGTTCTGCGCAAAGCGGACGCGTCGCCGTTCCTGCCGGAGAGCGACGAAGAGGGCGCCGCGCCGAGTGCCGAGCGAGCTCCCGGCGGCTTCGGGGCCGGACGCGGTGGACGCGGCGGCGCGGCGGCAGCACCAGACAGCGCAGGCGGCACGGAGCCAGCGGCGCGGCCGGCGCCGCGCGCGCCGATGCCGACCGTCACGATCGACTTTGACGGATTGGAGCATCGCACGCTCGCCGTGCCCGGGATCCCGGAGCGCACGTACTCGGGTCTCAAGCCGGGTGGAGCAGGTACGGTGTTCTATGTCGAGGCAGCGGCAGGTGGCGGCGGTCGCGGTGGTCCCGGCGGTGGCGCCACGCTGCACCGATACACGCTGCGCGACAAACGCGACGTCGCGTTCGCGACCGGTGTTGCCGACTACGACGTGAGCCTGGACGGCCACAAGCTCGTGTATCGTGGTGGTGGCGTCGGCGGTGGGCGTGGTGGTCGTGGCGGGGCGCCCGGCGCGGCGAACGGTCCGGCGCTCTTCCTCGTCGACGCCGATCGAACTCCGCCGCAGGCCGGACAAGGTCGCGTGAACGCCGAGCTACGCGCTTACGTCGACGTCAAGCAGGAGTTCAAGCAGATCTTCGACGAAGCGTGGCGCAACCAGCGCGACTATCTGTACGTGACCAACGAGCACGGCGCTGATTGGCCGAAGGTCAAGCAATTGTACGGCGCACTGCTCCCGTACGTGAACCATCGAGCCGATTTGAATTATCTCATCGACATGATGGGATCCGAGGTGGCGATCGGGCACTCGTACGTCCGCGGCGGCGACATGCCCGACGTGCCGGCCGCGGTCCCCGGCGGATTACTCGGCGCCGACTTCGCCATCGAGAACGGCCGCTACAAGATCACGAAGATCTACGACGACGAGGAGTGGAATCCGGATCTCCGCGCGCCGCTCGCCGCTCCGGGCGTGGACGTTCGCGTTGGCGACTATGTCCTTGCGATCAACGGACAGGATCTGAAGGCGCCCGACAACATCTACCGCCTGCTCGACGGGACAGCGAACAAGCAGACGAGCCTCGTCGTCAACGCCACGCCGACGATGGACGGCGCGCGTCACGTGACCGTGGTTCCCGTAGCGAACGACCAGACGCTCCGAGCGCGCGCCTGGATCGAGCACAACCGGCACGTCGTGGATTCCTTGTCGCACGGCCAGCTCGCCTACGTGTACCTGCCCAACACCGGCCAGCCGGGTTACACGAGCTTCAACCGCTACTACTTCGCGCAGCAGGATCGCAAGGGCGCGATCATCGACGAGCGCTACAACGGCGGGGGCCAGGCGGCGGACTACATCATCGACGTGCTGCAGCGCGACTTCGACGGCTACTTCAACAACGTCGCCGGCGATCGCACGCCGTTCACGAGTCCCGCCGCCGGCATCTGGGGACCGAAAGTGATGATCATCAACGAAATGGCGGGATCAGGCGGCGATCTCATGCCGTACATGTTCCGCTATCGCAAACTCGGCACGCTGGTCGGCAAGCGCACGTGGGGTGGACTCGTCCACACCGCGGACACGCCTCCGTTCGTCGACGGCGGCTCGGCGATCGCGCCGCGCGGCGGGTTCTTCGCGCGCGATGGAAAGTGGGCGGTGGAGAACGAAGGCGTGGCCCCGGATGTCGACATCGAGAACACGCCCAAGGAAGTCATCGCCGGTCACGACCCGCAACTCGAGCGCGCGGTCGAAGTAGCGATGAAGCAGCTGCAGGAGCATCCGGTGGAGCGCGCGATGAAAGAGCCGCCGCCACCGACGTGGGGCAAGCGAGTCAAACCACCGGCGCATTGATCCGGACGGACGCACGAAATCGGGGAGGCCGACAGGCCTCCCCGATTTCTTTACGGCGCTCGCCAGGTCGCGCTTCGAATGAGCCGCAACACAAACAGAAGCACGACCGCGCCAATGAACGCCACGAAAATCACGCCGCCCAGTCCGCCGAACGGCACGCCAGCGCCAAGGCGCCCGAAGATCCAGCTCCCGACAAACGCGCCGACGATGCCGATGATGATGTCGCCGATCAGCCCGTAGCCCGTGCCGCCCATTACCAGCGAGGCGAGCACTCCCGCGACGAGTCCGACGATGATCCAGGTAAGAATGCCCATACCACCGCTCCTGAAGCCGATGCCGATGACATTGCCTTGGGCAACAGGCATGCCGAGCCGAGCAACGGCTGCGGCGGCCGCGGTCGGGATCGATCACACGGCCGATGTGATCCGAGTGAGCCTGGGCGGCCGTTTGCCGTGACGAATCGCGCCCGCGATCGGCGCGTACTCGAGCTCCTCGCCGGCGCGCACCTGGCGCAACAGCAATCCTCCGCGGCTCATGTCACCGCGCCCCACGAACTCGGTCGGAAAGAGCACGCGGTCGCCAAAAACGTCCACGAGCATATCGGCGTACTTTCCGGTCGCGATACTTCCGAGCAGAATGACGCGGTTCGATGCGTCGAGCTTCGCCGCCAACTGCTCCACATCGCGCCGAAGCGGTACGCGATGCCGTGCCCCAGCCTTGGCAATGTCGATCCTCGAGAACGAAACGAGATTGCGACGCTGAACGACCGTCTCTGGTGGCACGAGACCCCGATTCGCCGTAATGACGTACGCCGTCGGTCCTGCCGCCGACGAGCCGAACGCGCGCGCGTACGCCAGCTTGCCGCGGAAATAGAGGCCGCTCAGAAAACTGAAGACTTCACCGATTGGCGCGCCATCCGCCCGGATTCGCCGCGCGAGATCGAATTCGGCGTCACGATTGAGGAGAATGCGGGCGCGCTCCCCGTCGCAGCGCGCGGGCGACAGCAGGAAAATCTGATGCATTCCGAATATTATCAATTGCGCAGCCTGGCAGCCGCGCCGGCGGCACGGGCCGCAGCGGCGAAACCTGCCGAGCCCGCCGCGCGTCGTTCTGTGCGGGCACTCTCCCACAGAGGTTACTCGGTGCAACTCTCGATCTTGGTGCTGAACCTCGTGTACGCCGCCCTCGGCGTCGTGCTCATGTATCTGAGCTACCGGATCATCGACCGGCTCACCCCGGAGGTCGATTTTCCGGCGGAGCTCAAGCGCGGGAACATCGCGGTCGCGATCTTCATCGCGGCCCTGTTTGTCTCGATCGCGCTGATCGTCGGCCGCGCGATCGGCTGATCCCCATGCGCGCGCTCCGGCTGGCGATCGCGGCCTCGATCGCCTCGTCCTTCATTCCGAACTTGTCGAGTGCGCAATCGTCAACGCTCGGCAAGGCGGCGAACGCGCTCGAGCGTGTTGCGGCCGCGCGCAATGCGAAGAAGGTCAGCGCTCGCTTCGATCCCACGTTCAGGAAATACTCGAAGCGCTACTTCGGCCCCGCGTTCGACTGGCGGTACTTCAAGGCGCAGGGATTTGCCGAGAGCGGGTTGAAGCCGGACGCTACGAGCTGGGTCGGCGCCCGCGGATTGATGCAGCTCATGCCGTCGACCTACCGCGAGATCGCGTCGCACCGTCCGGAGTTCGGGCCGATCGATCAGCCTGAGTGGAACATCGCAGCCGGCGTCATGCACGACCGGTACCTCTGGCAACTCTGGCAGAAGGACGTACCCGACGACGAGCGCCACCGCTTCATGTTCGCCAGCTATAACGCCGGAGAGGGAACGATCGCGCGCGCGCTCAGCGTCGCCAGGACGAAGGGCGGCGGGCCAGCGTGGTCGAGCATCGAGCAGATCGCGCCCACGGTGCAACGCTGGCGCTACACCGAGACGCTGGGCTACGTGAAGCGCATCGACTCCACGTACGCCTGGCTCACACGGCCGTAGCCGCTAGTTAGGGTCAGACCCTATTTCGGCGTCACACCGGCTGCTCGATGCTCGGGCTCTGGGGCGTGAAGAACTTCGGTCCGCTCTCCGTGATGTGGAGACAATCCTCCAGCCTGATGCCGAACTCGCCGTAAATCACGATCGTCGGCTCGTCGCTGAAGCACATCCCGGGTTGGATCTTGGTCGTGTTGCCGCGCACGAAGTTGGTCCATTCGTGCCCGTCCAAACCGATCCCGTGGCCGGTGCGGTGTGGAAGACCGGGCACCTTGTAGCCGGGTCCGAAGCCGGCGTCGGAGATCACCTTGCGTGCCGCCGCGTCCACCGACTCGCAGGTCGCACCAATCTTCGCGGCCGCGAACGCCGCGCTCTGTGCTCGCTTCTCGAGTGCCCACACATCGCGCATTCGCTGCGTCGGTTTGCCGAACACCGTGGTCCGCGTGATGTCGGATGTATAGCCGTCCACCGTGCAGCCGGCGTCGATGAGGACCACGTCGCCGTCGCGAAGCTTCTGCGGTTGAACGCTGCCGTGTGGAAATGCCGTGTACTTCCCGAAGATCACGAGCGCGCCGTCGCTCGCGCCGCCGAGCCGTCGCGTCGCGTCGGCGACGGTCGCTGAAAGCTGCTGCTGGGTGATGCCTTCCTTCAGGGTTTTGAACGATGCGCCGATTGCCTGAAGCGTGATGTCGTTGGCGCGTTGCATCAGCGCGATCTCGGCGGGCGATTTGATCATGCGGCACCCGGCGGTGACCGGCGTGGCGATCACGAACTGCGCGCTCGGAAGCTCCCGGCGAACGCCGTCGAAGATGAAGAAGCGCACGCGCTCCTCCATGCCGACCGTGCCACTCGCCACACCGCGGTCACGGAGTATGCCGGCGATCACGCGGTACGGGCTCTCGTCCTCCTGCCAGACGCGAACGTCGTTGGAGAACTTGATCAGCTCGCGCGCGCGCTGCTCCTCGAACCCTGGCGTCACCCACGCGAGCTCGCCGCGCACTGGGATCACCACGCCGAACGGTCGCTCGCTGTTCCCCCAGCGCACGCCCGTGTAGTAGAACATGCTGGAGCCGCCCTCGAGGAACATCGCGGCCATGCCATTGGCGCGCATCAGAGCGCGGGCCTTTTCGATCCGCGCCAGGCGTTCGTCGTCGGTGATGGGAGGAACCGGCGGCGAGAGCGGCTTGAGCGACGCGACCGGATCGACGGACTGTCCGCCGGCGAGCCGAGGGCCCAATGCGGCGACGCCGGCGACAGCCGCGGACTGCGTCAGAAAGTCACGACGTTTCATTGTGCGAATCAATCGAAGGGTGTGTGAACGACGCCGCTACTTCATCGAGAGGTACTTCGGATCGACGTCGGTGAATCCCCACGCCTGGAGCTGACGGGCCCACTCGCCGAGGTTCTCCTTGGACACACGCACGAGATCCATCTGCACGTGCGCCGGAACGTCCTTGTGCGAGTACACGTGGTCGAAGATCGTCTTCACCGATACGTAGCCCCAGTTGTAGGTGGGCTGCGCGAGCAGCACCGGGGCGAGACCTTTCTCGACATACGGCAGTTCGGCGGGCAACGCGTCCACCGAGACGACCTTCACCTTGTTGGGATCGAGGTCCGTGAGAAGCGCCTTCGTGAAGAGGGCCCAGCCGCCGATCATCGCCCAGCCTTGAATGTCGGGATACGCGTTCTGCGCGCGCAGCACTTCGGCCGCGGCGTCCTGCGGAGTCTCGGCGTGGTAGAACGTGTTGAGAATCGTGATGCCGGGATAGTTCTTCGCCTCGTCCTTTACACCCTGCACGCGATTCTGAAGGTTGGGCGCGTTCTGGTTTCCGGCGAGGATGGCGATCTTGCCCTTACCGCCCATCTGCTTCGCGAGCTCCTGCATCACCTGCTTGCCCATCAGCTGATCGTCCCCGCCGTAGAACGAGAAGCGCTTTGACCCAGTGACGTCGCTATCAAAGGTCATGACCGGGACGCCGCGCGCGACCGCTTCGTCGACCGCACCGACGAGCTTTCCCGCGTCGCTCGCCGAGAGAAGGATCGCATTGGCTCCGGCGTTGGCGGCCTGAGCGATGCGTTGAGCCTGGAGCGTCGGGTCTTCGTCGGGCGGCGTCAGCCAGTCGATCTTGACGTTCACGCCCGTCTGCTTGGTCAACTCCGCGGCCGCGGCCTCCGCGCCCTGCCGACCCGATAGGAAGACGGGATTGGTCGAGCTCTTTGCGATCATCGCGATGGTGAACGTCTTTCCCCCGCCGGCCGCCGCCGTGCTGGCGCCGGCCGCCTTGTCGGAGTTGGCGCCGCCGCTGCAAGCGGTCAGCAAGAATGCGGCGACGGGAAGGAGACGAACGATCGATGACGAGCTGCGGCTCATGCGAGCACCTCGGCCAGAGGGGGAAAGGACGCGACGCGGATAGCAGGTCAAGAATGCCGGACCCGCGGGAGTGTTGTCAACGCGGCGGCGATACTTGCGCCTTCCGGCGGCAAGGCTCGGCGGATAATCTGTAAGCGCTTTCCTCCTGGATATCCTCGACTCACATGCGCATTGATCTGCTCGACCGCCGAGGCGGTCTGACGGACGGAGAATCGTGGCTACCGTCGCCGGCGTAGACTTCGGAACGCAGAGCGTTCGCGTCGCGATCGTCGACAGCGAGCGCGGAACGCTCGCCGCCGCGGTCGCCGAGTATCCGGTCAAGCGCGACCGTAACGACCCGGATTTCGCGACGCAGTCGCATGCGGCCCACATGGAAGCGCTCGTGCTCGCGACGCGCGCCGCGGTGCGAGAGGCGCGCATCAAGCCGACCGACGTGCAGGCGATCGCGCTCGACACCACTGGATCCACAGTCATCCCGGTTGACGAGCATCTCGCGCCCCTCGACGACTACTACCTGTGGGCGGACCATCGGGCCAAAGACGAGGCGGCGCTCATTACCGACGTCGCGCGGCGACGTCACCTTCCCGCCATCGAGTTCTGTGGCGGCGTGTACTCGTCGGAGTGGGGCTTCGCCAAGCTGCTGCACTGGCTGCGGCACAATCCGGATCGGCGCGCGCGTTTCGCGACCGCGCTCGAGCACTGTGACATGGTGGCGGCCGTGCTGTGCGGGATCACCGATCCGTCAGCCGTCCCGCGCTCGGTCTGTGCGATGGGCCACAAGTGGCTGTGGAACGAGTCGCTCGGCGGGCTGCCGCCGGAGGAGTTCCTGTGCGCCGTCGACCCGCTGCTCGGTGGTGTGCGCGACAAGCTGGGCGGAGAGTACCGGACCTCCAATCGCCTTGCCGGCCACCTCAGCTCCGAGTGGGCGCAAAAGCTCGGATTGCGCTCCGGGATTCCGATTCCCGTCGGCGCATTCGACGCGCATTGGGACGCGATCGGCGCCGGTGTCCAGGAAGGCGACGTCGTGAACGTGATCGGCACCAGCACGTGCATCATCGCGATCGCGAAGGACGCGGACTGCGTGCCGGGGGTGTGCGGCGTAGTGAACGGTTCCGTGCACCCGGACTACGTGGGCGTCGAGGCCGGACTGTCGGCCGTGGGGGATATCTTCGAAGCGATTGCGCGGCGCGCTGGCCGCGGCGTCAAAGAACTCTCACAGGGATTGGACGAATATCGCGCCGGCCAGACCGGGCTCCTGCGCATGGCGTGGGACAATGGTGATCGTACGGTGCTCGTGAACCCCAACCTCGGCGGCGTCACGCTCGGATGGAACCTGGCGCACGAGCCGCGCGACGAACTGTTCGCGGCGATCGAAGGCACGGCGTTTCACACTCGTATCGTCCTCGACCGAATGGCGGAACACGGCGTGCCGATTCGCCGCGTGATCAACGGCGGCGGAGTCCCGCAGCGAAACGAAGTGCTCAATCGCGTCTATGCGAACGTGCTCGGCTTTCCGGTGCTCGTGCCCGAGCGGCCGATCACCAGCCTCGGCTCGGCGATCTTTGCGTTCCTGGCCGCGGGAGTGTTCTCGAGCATTGAAGACGCGCAACGCGCGCTTTGTCCGCCGTATCGTGTCGTCGAGCCCGATGCGGAGGAGCATGTCCGTTACGAGCGGCTGTACGCGATGTACCGGGAACTCTACTTTGCGTTGGGCAGTCCCGCGTCGGAGGCCGTGCCAATTGGATCGGTCTTGCCCGAGCTTCGCAGGATTGCCGTCGAGGCGCGCTCGTGAGTCGACTGGCTGCCAGCGCGAGCGCGATACTCGCGTTGCTCTTCGCCGGCGGTGCCGCAAGCGCGCGGGGTCAGAGCGCCCAGAGGTTGTCGGTGGAGATACACGTCCGCGACACGGCCAATGTGCCGGTCGCCGGCGCCGACGTCGCGATCGTGCGCGGCATCAGCGAGGTGAAAGCCGCGGGAACGACTGCCGACGACGGACGCATCGTGCTGCAGGTAGACGTCGTGCCCGGCGATTTGCAGCTCGTGACTCGAAAGATCGGCTACGAACGTGCCGATCGATTCTTCCGGACCACCGGGGGAGCTCTGTCGTTCGACGTCGTGCTGCGACACGCGGTGCAGCAGCTCGACCCCGTTCGCGTTACCGCCAGCGAAGACATCAAGCGAAAGAGCTACCACATCGACGCCGACGAGATCGCGGCGCATGCGGACGTGTTGTTTGACGCGTCGGACATTCTCGCGAAACTGCGGCCTGACATGATTTGCGGCCGGTCCTGCCGTCCGATGGCGTCGGCGGGTGTGAGAGTTCAGACGCCGGCGCGAGCCTGCCCGTCGCTGGTCCTTCTGGAGGTGCGCACGAGATGTCCAAAGACCGAGTCACCGCCGTCGCTCGCGACGAATGTGTGGGTCAACGGACAGCGCATCCGCCTGGTCGCTCCGGACGAAGCCGCGGTCGCGCGACAGCACGGGATACTGGCCGGGCTGTTGCCGGGAACGATGTCCGTGCTCAGCGAGATCAAACCCGAGCACATCGCCGAGATCACGTACCTCGATTCGACGGATAACACCGTTGGCACGATCGGGAGCAACGACGCGCTGTTCATTGTGCTCAAACGCGGAGTGGGGTATCAGCCCGGCAAGCCGTCGTACGTGGTCGCGGAGGCCCTCACGACTCCGGCGCCAAGTGCGACGGACCTTCCGGCATATCGGTTTCGTCTTCTTGGCGTGTTCGATCGCGAGTCGGGCGAGCCGATCGAAGGCGCCGAAGTGACCGACATGACGTCGGGAACGCATGCCCGCACGACCGAGACCGGTACGGTGAGTCTCGTCTTCCTGCCCGAGGGTGGCTCGCCGGTACGGATCACCAAACCCGGCTATGACGAGCTGACCATCGCCGTGGAAATTTCATCGAGCAGCACCGTGCCCCTCACACTCCTGATGTCCAAACACACTCCCAACTACTGACCTTCACGAGCGGGACACCTTCCGGTAGTATGATGATTGCCGGCTCCGCGTTCGTGGCGCCGGAGTCGGTACTGAAG
>DATJHY010000199.1:0-5369 GCA_035493635.1 Gemmatimonadaceae bacterium
CAAGACCTGGCATGCCGATGGCACCGAGTGGGAAAACGCCTTCTTGCCGCCGGCTGGCGGGAACGTCTGTATGGGAGTGTGGAAGCATACAGCCAACGGCAGCGTGAAGCTGCACCACACGGGCGTGATGTGGGGTCCCGAGGGGACGATCGCCAACATCTTCACCGATGACGAAGTCGTTCGCGTCGCGCCGAACGGGATGACCTATGTCGGCAGCTGGGACTTCAAGATCTACGCGCCGACGGACGTCCTTGGCGCGGGAACGGTGCTGCAGGAGATCTCGGGAACGGTGGCCGCGACGCGCATTACCGTCCAGTAACAATCCTCGAGCCGAGTGGCACGCGGCACGGGTCGCGCGGCATCCGCAGCGCGTTTCACCGCGACGACCCGACCGCGTGTCCCCTCAGTCGTGCGCCGCGAGCTTGTCCGTGTAGAACGTCGGGAACGCTTTCTTCAGCTCTGCGATCTTTGGTAAATCGTTGATCGCGATGTACGGCTGCGTGGGATGCAGCGTGGCGTAGTCCTGGTGGTAGTCTTCGGCGCGGTAGAACCCGTTCAGCTTCTGCACCTGCGTAACGATCTTTGTCCGATACAGGTGCGACATGTTGAGCTGCGCGATGTACGCCTCGGCCATGTCGCGCTGCTCGTCCGTCATGTAAAAGATCGCCGAACGGTACTGGGTGCCGACGTCGGGGCCTTGCCGGTTGAGCTCCGTGGGATCGTGCGCAACCGAGAAGAAGACGCGCATGAGATCGGCGAACGTGACCTTCGACGGATCGAACACGACGCGGACCGACTCGGCGTGGCCCGTGCGGCCGGTGCTCACTTCCTCGTAGCCGGGCTTGTCGACGGTGCCGCCGGCATACCCGGAGGTCGCGCTGATCACGCCCTTCACGTGCTGGAACACCGCCTGGACGCCCCAGAAGCAGCCGCCGGCAAAGACGACCGTCTCGGTCTTGGGCGGCGACGCGAACGCCTGGTCGGGAATCATCATCGCGGCGGCGATTACACCAGTTGCGGCAAGGCCGCGGACGACATTGCGGATCATACACCAACCTCCGTTCGGTTCCATCACGGTAGAGTCTCTTCGGCGTTCCGGCTCGTCGGCATTTCGGCCGTGTCGCCCGAGGCGAGCACTTCCACGACCTCGTCCTCGACGTGGCGTCGGCGCATGATCCAGAACGCGATTACCAATACGACAACGATCAACACCACCAAAAAGTTCTCATAGCGGCGCACGTGGCCGAGCACGAAGAGCGTCGTTCGGCCAAAGGCCCAGCCGAGTAACGTGAACGCCGCTGACCAGGTGGCGCAACTGATGGCGCTGCCGATCAAGTAGATCAGAAGCGGCACTCGTGCCGCGCCGCAGGCGATCGGCAACGTGAGCCGCAACCCGTATGCCCACCTCACCGCCATGGACGCGCGCCACGGATGTCGGCGCACGATCTTGAAGGTGCGGATCATCCACGTTCGCAGGCGTGGCCAGCGCCGGCGCGCCCAGCGGCCTCGCCACCGGCCAATGTGATACAACCCCAGATCGGCGATCCACGTTCCACCCGCCACCCAGACGATAACCGCGGACAGATGCAGGTAGCCGTCGTGCGCGGCCAGACCGCCGATGAGCGGGGTTGCTTCCTCGGTTACGATGCCCGTTGCGGCGAGGGTAACGTACGCCCACAGCCGCTCGAGGGCCGCGGGCGCCTGCGGATGCCGCGTCGCGATCTGCAGCAGCTCGAGAATGGTCGCTCCGGCGCGGATGGCTATGAAGAGGCCATCGCGCGCGACGTCGCCCGCTCAGCCGCGGGCTTGGCGTCGAGCCGCGCGCGTAACTCGGCGTGCAGGCGCTTCGCAATCACTCCCGGAGTGCCGCCGGCGATCACGACGTCGTTCACCCGGACGATCGGCATCACGTCGGTCGTCGTGCCGACGAGAAAGAGCTCGTCGGCGCGGGCGATGTCGGCCTCGGCGAACGGCTCCTCGCGGACCGGGATGCCAAGCTCGCTCGCGATCTCGAGGACCACGGCCCGCGTGACGCCCGCCAGGATGCGATGATCGGTGGGATGCGTCCTCACCACGCCGTCGATCACGGCCATGATGTTGGCATGGGAGCTCTCGGTGACGACGCCGTCGCGGATCATCAATGCGTCGATCGCATCGCGCTCGGCGGCCGCCTGTTTGGCCAGGATGTTGGGTAGCAATTGGATCGTTTTGATGTCGCAGCGCGCCCAGCGGATGTCGGGGGTAGTGATGCAGCTCGCGCCGCGCGCGCGCACAGCGTCCGGCGGCGTGAAGCGATTCGCCATCGCGAAGACGGTGGGCGGTGTACCGGCGGGCGGGAACTGATGCGTGCGCGGCGCCACGCCGCGCGTGATCTCGACGTAGAACGTCGCTTCGCCGTGGATGAGGCCGGAGTCGGCGAGCAACCGGCGCGCGACGGATTCGATCGCGTCACGGTCGACGATCTCGGGCGCCGGGATGCGGAGCTCGCGCAGGCCTGATTCAAGGCGCGCCAGGTGGCGCTCGTTCTCGAACAGCCTGCCGGCGACGACGCGCCACACCTCGTACACGCCGTCGCCGAAGATGAACCCGCGATCTTCGACGGGAATGGAGGCGGTGGCTCGCGGTACGAATTGGCCGTTGAGATAGGCAAGCACGACGACGGTCCGGCAGTGGAGATGGCTTCAAGGTAACGGCGGAAACAGAGGCGGCGGGAGGGCAAGTCCGTGCTGGCAAACGTCCGCCGGCCCCGGTATGATCGTGTCGCTCGGCCATCCAACACAGGAAGACATGATCCGAAACCCGACACGCTCCGGCGCGTTGCTGTGTGCGGCGGCGATGGCGTTATTCGCCCGTGCGAGCGGCGCGCAGCAGTCGTCTGACCTCGCCAGACTTCAGGACGAGGCTGTTCGCCGCACGCGCGAGTATCTGCGCATCAACACGACGAACCCGCCCGGGAACGAAGTCGAGACGATGCACTGGTTCGCGCGCATCTTCGCGCAGGAAGGGATTCCGTTCGATACGGCGTCGTCGGCGCCCGGGCGCGGCAACATCTGGGCGCGGCTCAAGGGTGGCGCCCAGCCGGCGCTCGTCCTGTTGCACCACATGGACGTAGTCCCGGCGGACCCGAAATACTGGAGCACCGATCCGTTCGCCGCGGCTCCCGTGTTGGCCGGCAAGGACAGCATGATCGCGGGCCGCGGCGCGCTCGACACCAAGACGCTCGGCGTCGTCGAGCTCGAGGCGTTCCTGGCACTGCATCGCGCCAAGGTGCCGCTCGACCGCGACGTGATCTTCATGGCGACGGCGGACGAAGAGGCCGGCGGCAACTTCGGTGCGGGCTGGGTGGTGAAGCACCATCCCGAAGCGTTCAAGGGCGCGGCGCTGCTGCTGAACGAAGGCGGCGAAGGCTCCATCAGCAAGGACGGCGGGATTCACTTCGCGATCGAGGTGACCCAGAAGACGCCGTTCTGGGTCAAGCTCACGTCCGTTGGCAAGCCCGGTCATGGGTCAACGCCGCCACCGGCATCCGCGGTGAATCGGCTGATCCGCGCGCTCGATCGGCTGCAAGGGTACGAGTTCGCCCCGCGCGTCGTGCCGGCCGTGAGGAACTACTTCGCCGCGATCGCGCCGGCGCAGCCGGCAAAATGGAAAGAGGGCTTCAGTGATCCCTCGAAGCTGATCGCTGATCGAAACACGCTCATGGAGCTCCAGATCGAGGAGCCGGAATTGGCACCGCTTCTCCGGAACACCTGCTCGATCACCATGCTCCGCGCCAGCAACAAGATCAACGTGATTCCGCCGGACGCCGAAGCGCAGATCGACTGCCGCCTGTTGCCGGATCAGGATCACGCCGCGTTCCTGCGCGAGCTCGCGGGCGCGATCAACGATCCGTCGATTGCGATCGACACGATCATCGCCTTTACCGCCGCCGTGTCCTCCACCGACAGTCCGCTGTATCGCAGCATCGTGGACCTGGTGCGGCGGAACTATCCGACGGCGAGCATCGCGCCGGCGGTATCGACGGGCTTCACGGACAGCCACTGGTTCCGTGACCTCGGCATCGCGAGCTTCGGCTTTGCGCCATTCGTGATTCCCGAAGCCGACGACGGTGGCGTGCACGGGAACAATGAACGGATCTCGATTGAGAACATTCGAAAGGGCACGGCGATGATGCTCGATCTCGTGCGTGCCGTCGCCGGAACGAAGGCCGTACCCTAGAGGATCGGCACATGACAACCAGCGTTCGTCCATTTGGCTCGAAGTACGAACCACCCGCCGCGACCGCCGCGGCGCACCTTCAACCGGTCGCGCCCGACGAACGCATCCACGGTCTCGACCTGTTGCGTGGCTGGGCGATGTTCGGCGTCCTATGGTCGAATCTGAACGATTGGTACGGCACCGCCGATCCGGCGACACGGCTCGATCGCGCTCTGGCCTGGGCGCAGGGCTACCTCGTCGAGAGCCGCTTCTACACGCTGTTGTGCATCCTCTTCGGCGTGGGGTTTGGGATTCAGCTTCTGCGAGCCGCCGAGCGCGGCGTGGATCTAAAAGCGACGTACTATCGGCGGTCGGCCGCACTGCTGGCAATCGGCATGGTGCACGGGCTGCTCATCTGGAGCGGGGACATCCTCACGATGTACGCGCTCGTATCGTTCGCGCTGGTCATGTTTCGCGGAGCGAGCGCGAAGCGCGTTCTACTATGGGTCGGGATCGCGTGGCTGATCGTGCCCGAGATCGCGATCGCGGCGCGGTACCTCGCCGGCCAGCGCTACATGGTACCGTTCGTCGACGCCACGACGCGCAACTGGATTCTGGGACACGGAAGCTGGACCCAGATCGCATCGATCCGCGTCAGCATGTACCTCGATTGGTTCGGTCGATGGGCGTACGTGTTCTACTGGGACATCCTCGCGATGTTTCTCGTCGGGTTGCTTGCTTTGAAGACCGGTTTCCTCCAGCGGGTGATGACGGATCCGAAGGTCGCCCGGCGACTGCTATTCTGGTCGATCGTTGCCGCTGCCATCGGCTACGCCACGGTCGTGGGCGCCAGCAAGCTGCTGCCACGTACGTTCGGCGGCCTGGACGGCTGGACCAATCCACGCCTGTGGTACCGGCGCCGATTGATCTTTGGCGGGAGCGAGTTGATGCAGATCGGCGAAGGACTCGCCTACGCTGCGCTGCTGCTGCTCGCTTGGCAGACCTCGCGCGGCGCTCGGCTGCTCCGCCCACTCGCCGCCACGGGGCGAATGGCGCTGACCACATATCTGACGCAATCGGTCGTGTCGACGCTGGTGTTCTACGGCTACGGCTTCCGGCGCCTCGGAACGTTCGGGTTCACCGGGAACTTCGTGTTCACGATCGCGCTGTTC
>DATJHY010000200.1:0-9174 GCA_035493635.1 Gemmatimonadaceae bacterium
TTCCCGCTCTTTGGCAGTTCCGCTCCTGACGCCGTTAGGCACCCTCGTCGTTCGGCATTTCCGTTCTTAGGCACCTCCGCACTTCGGCACCTCCGCGCTTTGCACCCGCCCCTTGCCGTTCGCTCTTCGTCGTCCGCCCTCTCAAACGTTCTTGATTTCTCCGATCAGCCCTGTCAACGACGTCTTCGCGTCGCCGAACAGCATGCTCGTTCGCTTGTCGTAGAACAGCTCGTTCTCGATCCCAGCGAAGCCCGCGCTCATGCCGCGCTTGAGCACGATCACGCTCTTGGCGTGATCGGCGTTCAGAATCGGCATGCCGTAGATGGGCGAAGCCTTGTCGTTCCTCGCGGCGGGGTTCACGACGTCGTTGGCACCGATGACCAGCGCCACGTCGGCTCGATCGAACTCGCTGTTGATCTCGTCCATGTCGTACAGCTTGTCGTACGGCACATTCGCTTCGGCGAGAAGGACGTTCATGTGGCCGGGCATGCGGCCCGCTACCGGGTGCACCGCGAACTTCACCTCACCGCCACGTTTCTCGATCAGCTCGGAGAGCTCGCGCACGGCGTGCTGCGCCTGGGCCACCGCCATGCCGTAGCCGGGAATGACGATCACGAGCTGCGCGTAGGCGAGCTGAATTGCCGCATCCTCGACGCCGATCGAACGCACCGACAGGCCCGCCGACGACTTGGCGCCGATCGCCGCCGTCTCGCTGCCGAATGCGCCGAACAGGACGTTCGTGAACGACCGGTTCATCGCCTTGCTCATCAGGATCGACAGGATGAAACCCGACGCGCCGTCGAGCGAGCCGCTGATCAGCAGGATGACGTTGCCGATTGCGAAGCCCGTCGCGCACGAGGCAAGGCCAGAGTACGAGTTGAGGAGCGCCACCACCACTGGCATATCGGCGCCGCCGATCGGCATCACGAGCAGGATGCCGAACACGAACGACGCGCCGATCATCGTGTAGAACGCCCACTGCTGGCCCGGATCGGCGACCGTGTAGACGAACAACGCCAGAATGCCCAGGAAGATCAGACCGTTCGTCAGGTTCTGTCCCTTGTACGTGAGCGGCTTCGACGGGAGCCACTCCTGCAGTTTGCCGGCGGCGACGATCGTGCCGCCCACGGTGATCGAGCCGAGCATGATCTCGAAGCCGAGTGCGAGCATCTTGGTATGCTCGGGCACGAGGCCCTTCGCGATCTCCGTGTGGTACTCGGCCACACCGACGAGCGTGGCGGCGAGCGCGCTCAGCGTGAGCGACAGCGCGATTCGCTGCGGCATCGCGGTCATCGGCACCCACTGGCCCATCGGGTAGCCGATGATCACGCCGAGTATGAGGCCGCCGATGATCCAGCGGTAGTCGACGATCGTGTGATTGAGCAGCGTGCCGACGATGGCGAACAGCATGCCGACCGCGGCCTGCTGCATGCCCCGGCGCGCCTTGTCCGGCCGCGTCAGACTCCGCAGTCCGAGAATGAACAGGACCGACGCGAGGAGGTAGCTGCCTTGTATGAGTGAATCGCGCATGCGCGGAAGAAGGAATCGTGGAATGGAGGACGACGGCCCGGAGACGAGCGCCGTCAGCCGTCGAGCATCAAGCGCGAGCGACTCACTTGCCCGCGATCTGCTTGGTATCGCCGCCCGCTACGGCCTTGGGCCCGGTGTCGCGCTTGAACATCCTCAACATTCGGTCGGTGATGAGAAACCCACCCACGATGTTGCTCGTCGCGCAGATCACGGCGACGAATCCGAGGATGGTGGCAACCCGGTTCTCAGCCGCGCCGGCCGCGATCAGCGATCCGACGAGCGAGATGCCCGAGATCGCGTTCGTCGCCGCCATGAGCGGCGTGTGCAGCAAGGGGGGCACGCGCGAGATCACCATGTAACCGACGAACGCCGCGAGCACGAAGACGTACAATTCGAGAATGTTCATGAGCGAAGCACCTTGCCATCGTGGGTCATCATCATCGCGCCGGTGATCTCGTCGTTCTGGTCGAGCTGCAACGCTCCGTCCTTCACGAGGTGCTTGAGCAGCTCGAAGATGTTGCGGCCGAACATCTGACTGGCGTGGAACGCCACGGTACTCGGCACGTTGAGCGGCGCGATGATCGTGACGTCGTTCGCCTGCACCGTCTCGCCGGGCTTGGCGAGCGTGCAGTTGCCGCCCGTTTCCGCCGCGAGATCCACGATCACCGACCCGGCGCGCATCGACGCGACCATCTCGTCGGTGATCAGCTTGGGCGCAGGCTTGCCCGGAATCGCCGCCGTGGTGACGACGAGATCCTGATCCTTGATGTGGTTGCCGATCGCGGCGAGCGTGCGCGCCTGTTCGTCCTGCGTCTGCGCGCGCGCGTAGCCGCCAGCCGCCTCCGCGGTTTCGCTCACGAGGTCGTTCGCGACGAAGGTGGCGCCGAGGCTGAGCACCTGTTCCCGCGCGGCGGGGCGCACGTCGAAACCCGAGACCACGCCGCCAAGCCGGCGGGCCGTCGCGATCGCCTGCAGCCCCGCCACCCCGGCGCCGATCACGAATACCTTGGCAGGCGAGATGTTGCCGGCCGCCGTCGTGAGCATTGGCAGGAACTTGCCGAGCGCCGATGCGCCGATCAGCACGGCCTTGTAGCCGGACACGGTACTCTGCGACGAGAGCACGTCCATCGACTGCGCGCGGGTGATGCGCGGGACGAGCTCCAGCGCGAGCGACGTCACACGACGCTGGGCAAGCGCGCTCACGGCGTCGGCGCTCTGGCCCGGACGCATCAGCGAGATCAGTGTCGCGCCACTTGGAATTCGGCCGATCTCGTCGGCCGTCGGAGGCTGGACTTTCGCGACGACCGGGCAGTCGAACGCCGACGCGGCATCGCCGACCATGGTGGCGCCGGCGCTCTCGTACGCGTCGTCGCGGAACCCGGCACGCAGGCCGGCGCCCCGCTGGACCGTGATCTCGAGCTTCAGTTGCTTGATGAGCCGTGCAACACTGTCAGGCGCAAGCGCGACCCGCTGCTCGCGCGGAGCGGTTTCGGTTGGAACGCTGATTTTCATGAAATACGGGTTGTCGGCGCGCCTGGTCTCGTCGCATAAACGCACGCCGTCGGGGGATTGCTGACGGTGGAACCTATGCCGTTGCGCCGTCAGCGCAAATCGGGCAAGAACCCGGGCCCGCGTCAGAGATCGCCCGACGCGGCCCATGGCCTGTATCTTTCAGCGCGGAACGAGCTTCAGTCCAACACGGAATCGATGGCCGACCAGCAACGGATTCTCGGGATTGCCGGCAGCTTGCGGCGCAACTCGTACAACCGCGCGCTGTTGCGCGCCGCAACGGAGCTGGTCCCGGCGGGTATGACGATCGAGACTTACGAGCGAGTCCTCAAGAATGCCATCGACCGGGCCTCGAGACCACCGCAGACACCGCCGCTCGAGAACGAATCGGCGGCGAGCATGAGCGTGTCGACACGCCAGTCCGTTGCCGGCCTCCTCGCGGCGCTCGCGACCTGGGCGCGGCGGTTCAGCGCGCCGATCGTGGTGGTCCTGACCTCCATCACGCTGGGCGCGTGCTCCAAGGCCCCCGCGGGCGGCGCGCCGATTACCGCGCCGACCCCGGTCACCGCGAAGCCCGCCGCGCCTCCGCCGCCTCCGCCCACGTTCGTCAAGACGACGTCCGAGACACGCACTACCCGCCTGATCGACGTGCGCGACGGCATGACAAAGGCGCAGCTCTTTCGCACGGTGAGCGACTGGCTGACTCAGAAGTATTCGATCGACGTGAGCGACCAGCGCGCCGGATTCCTCATGACGCCCTGGCAGGCCAGCTACCTGCGCGACGGGCTTCCCGACCTGCACTATCGCACCCGCGTGATCATCCGGTTCGTCGGCGACGACTGGAAGCAGGTCTCGGCGCGCGCCGAAGCCAACTGGCAGCAGGGCGACGAGTGGGAGATCGGGTACGATCAGCAGTTGCTCGAGGACGTGGTCGTCGAGCTCAGGACGAGGCTCGGGAAGCGGAGCTGACGTTCAGCGCGGTGGTTGCAGCGCGACGAGCTGCCATTTGCCCGCCTGCAGCGCGAAGACGGCTCGATACGGGATGGTCGTCACGATCGCCGATCCCGTTCCTTTCTGAGCGACGGTCACCCGGAACTCGACCGGCATCTTGGCGGAGTCGCTGACGATCGTGGCGCCGTGCAGGATCGGGTCGACGCGCTTGACGTCCTTGCCGGCGAAAAGCTGATCGGTGAAATACGCGCGCTGCTTGTCCGTCATCCCGGGAATCACCGACTGCACCTTGTCGATGTCGCCGGTCTTGATCGCGCGCGCAACCTGGTTCATCGACGCGGCGAACTGATTGATGTTCGCGGTGTCGGCCGCCGGCTTCCGCGGTTGAGCGGCGGCGACGGATTCAGGTTTGAGGAGCGCGCCGCGGCCAGCTGGTGAAGCCGTCGTGTCCGTCGTAATCGGCGCCGCCTGCGGTGTTGCCGTCGCGGGCGTGGTGTCGGCCGCGACTTTCGATGGTACGCGTGCCGCCGGTCTGCCGAAGTTGAGCGTCCCGTCGGACAACAGGTACAGCACGCCCAGCAACATTCCGGTTCCCACCGCGACGCCAAGCCCGATCCGGCGAACGCTCAGATGCTGCCGCGGCAGCGGCATCGTGGGCCTCATCAACTCGTCACTCTTCACCGACGTCACCGTTTTCGAGCCTCCCGGGCTCAGGCTCGGCGCGGTGATCACGCGCGGATCCCAGCCGCCCATGGCGAGCGCCGGATCGAGCTGATCGCGCGCCTCGGCGGCGCTGGCGAGCCGGTCCCCCGGCGAGCGCGCGAGCATGTGGACGATCAGCGTATCGAGTCGGCTCGGCAGATCGGGCAGCACTTCGCGCAGATGCGGCGGCGCTTCGTGCAGGCGCCGGCGGATCATCTGCTCGCGGGTCTCGGCCGAGAAGGCCGGCGTGCCCGTGAGCATTTGATAAAGGATGCAACCGAGGCTGTAGATGTCGGCGCGCGCGTCGACAGGGTCGCCGAGTAGTTGCTCCGGGCTCATGTACTCGGGGGTACCGATCACGAGTCCGCTGCGAGTGAGCGCGTCCTGCGGCGCTTCGGTGAGCGCCTTGGCGATCCCGAAGTCCACGACCTTGGGGATCTCTCTGCCGGATCGCGAGTGCGCGATGATGATGTTGTCCGGCTTGAGATCCCGGTGCACGATGCCCAGCTCGTGCGCCGCGTGCAGGCCGTCGGCGATCTGTCGCGCCAGGTCGATCGCGCGCCGCGGCTCGAGGGCGCCTTCGCGTGCCAGGATCGTGGACAGCGATTCGCCGTCCACGTACTCCATCACCAGATAGATGATCTTGTCCGACTCGCCATAGTCGAACACCGCGGCCACATTCGGGTGGAGAATGCGCGAGGCATTCGACGCTTCGCGCGCGAACCGCTGCAGTGACTCGGCGTCGTTGACGAGCGTTGGGCTCATCACCTTGATCGCGCACTGCCGGTTCATCTTGACGTGCTCGCCGAGGTAGACGCGCCCCATGCCGCCTTCGCCCAGGAGCGCGAGGACGAGATAACGGTCGGCGATCACGCGCCCAACGAGTGGGTCACCGCCAGCCTTCGGGCGGAGCGGAGAGCCGTCCTTGGGGCAGAAGCGGTCGGTCGTCTCGTATTCGCTCGCGCACTGCGGGCACACCTTCGGCACGGCGATCGATGCGTCGGCGGTCGGTGTCCGCTGCTGCGCGAGCCGGCCGGACCCAATCGCGCTCTCGCTGAGGGGCGACGGCTGCTCTTCAGTCAGCCGATGCTCTTCGGTCACGTCGGAAGTTTCGGATGCGCCGGAGTTCTCCGCCGCGGCCGCACTGGCCGCGGAGGAAGCGCGTTCCGAGTCGTGATCGTCGCTGAGCATTGACGGAATTACGGTCTGCCGGGCGACCCCGGCCGGTGGCGATTTCATCAACGTAACAGAGTGGTCCCGATCCTGCGCCGGTATGTGGCGCCATGGCTCCGAGTAAGGCGACAACAGATCCGATATCGCTACGCCGATTCCCGATTGGCGTGGAGATTCTGGATCGTACTCCCGGATGCGCGCGCGTCCATGCCCGGGTCTGGGCGCCAGACTGTCGCTCCGTCGAGCCCGTCATTGAGGACGATCCGGCAGGCCCACCCGATTCGTCCGCCCCTCTCCTGCCGGAAGGCAACGGATACTTTTCCGGCCTCATTGCAAATGTAGAGGCTGGAACGCGCTACCGCTTCCGGCTGGATGGCGGAGCCGCATATCCCGATCCCGCCTCGCGCTTTCAGCCGGACGGCCCGCATGGCCCGTCGATGGTGGTGGATCCCGCCTCGTTCACCTGGACGGACGCGCACTGGCCAGGTGTGTCACTCGAAAGCCAGGTCATTTACGAGCTGCACATCGGCACGTTCACGTCCGCCGGGACGTTCCAGGCCGCGATCGAGCGGCTCGCCTCGCTGGCCGAGCTCGGCGTCACCGTGCTCGAGGTCATGCCGGTGGCCGACTTCGCCGGGCGGTTCGGCTGGGGCTACGACGGTGTAAACGAATTTGCCCCGTCGCGGCTGTACGGCACTCCTGACGACTTCCGCGCCTTCGTCGACACCGCGCACGGGCTCGGGCTTGGCGTGATCCTCGACGTGGTCTACAACCATCTCGGGCCCGACGGGAATTACCTCGTCAAATTCTCCTCATCGTATTTCTCGAAAAAGCCCACCGAGTGGGGCGACGCGATCAACTTCGACGGCGAGCGGTCGGGTCCGGTGCGGGAGTTCTTCGTGACCAACGCCGCCTATTGGATCGAGGAGTTCCACCTCGACGGCCTCCGGCTCGATGCGACGCAGCAGATCTTCGACGAGTCGACGCCGCACATCGTTTCCGAGGTTGCCGATGCCGTGCGCGCCGCCGCGGGTGCACGCCACACGATCGTGGTGGGCGAGAACGAGCCACAATTGGCGCGACTCGCGCGGCCAAGGGATGAAGGCGGCTACGGCCTGGACGCACTCTGGAATGACGACTTTCACCACAGCGTGATCGTCGCGGCGACCGGCCGCAGCGAGGCCTATTACTCCGGCTACCGAGGCACGCCGCAGGAGCTGTTGTCGGCGGTGAAGTACGGGTTCCTGTATCAGGGCGAGTGGTATCGGTGGCAGAAGCGGGGACGCGGCACACCCGCGTTCGATTTGGCGCCGGCCCAGTTCATCGCGTTCACGCAGAACCACGACCAGGTGGCCAACTCCAGCGCCGGCGCGCGGCTGCACCAGGCAACGAGCCCCGGACGATTTCGCGCACTCACCATGCTCCTGCTTCTCGCGCCGCATACGCCAATGCTGTTTCAAGGTCAGGAGTTCGCCGCGTCGAGCCCGTTCTGTTTCTTTGCGGATCACCACGCCGAGCTCGCGACGCTGGTACGCGACGGTCGCGCAAAGTTCCTCGCGCAGTTCGAGAGCGTCGCGTCCGCGGAGGGAACGGCCCGGCTGCCCGATCCAGGCGCCGAGTCGACCTTCACGCGGTGCAAGCTCGATTGGTCGGAGCGTGATCGGAACGACCATGTGGTCGCGCTTCACCGCGACCTGCTGCGGCTTCGGCGCCAGGACCCGGTGTTGCGAGCCCAGATGCCGCGTGGTGTCGACGGCGCGGTACTGAACGAGCACGCGTTCGTCGTTCGCTATTTTGGCCAGACATCCGCGGACGACCGGCTGCTGCTCGTGAACTTGGGCCCGCGCGCGCATCTCGACCCCATGGCCGAGCCGCTGCTCGCGCCGGGCTGCAGCGGCAGACATTGGGCGGTCGCGTTGTCGAGTGAATCCCCGACATACGGCGGGTGGGGCACGCCGGCGGTCGACACCGTCGACGACGGCTGGTGGCTCCCCGCCGAATGTTCGGTGTTCCTGCGTCCGGACGATGCCTCGGCGGCTGCTCGATAGAGCCGTTCGACGGCTCGCTCTGCCCGACGACCGCGACGAGCGGGCGCGGAAGCTCCTGGACACGGAGTGGCTCGTAACCAACGGGCTGGGCGGCTACGCTTCGTCGTCGATGGCAGGCGTGATCACGCGCCGATACCACGGCGTACTCGTGGCGGCGCTCCCCAATCCGCTCGGTCGCACGGTCATGCTCAACCACCTCGGCGAGCGAGTGACGTTCGACGGCCATTCGACATCTCTGAATAGCGAGGAGCGCGTGGCCGGCCGCATCGATCCCGAGGTGGCGGCGCGCGTGGCCGACGTCCGACTCGAGGCGGGGCTGCCGGTCTGGGAGTACCAGTGGGAGGGCATGCGCCTCGAGAAGCGCGTGCTCATGCCGCACCGGCAGAACACGGTGCACGTGTCGTATCGGCTCCTCGAAGGCCCGGAGTCCGTGCGACTCGAGCTGATGCCCGCCGTACATTTCCGCGGATACGAGGATCCGGTCGCGGCGATCGACCAGGCTCCCGGCCAAACGAGCTACGAGATGGGCGTCTCGCGCGGCATGCATGTCCTGTCGGCGAAGAACGGCATGCCGCCGCTCCGGCTGCGGATCATCGGCGATGACGGGCACCGGTTCATCGCCGACGAGCGCCTGACGAGCGAGTTCCTGTATCCCGTCGAGGAAAGCCGCGGCTACGAGTTCCGCGGCACGCTCTGGACGCCCGGGCACTTCGAGGCGACGCTTGGCCGCGACACATGTATCACGCTCGTGGCGTCGGTTGAGTCCGAGGACGTGATGCACGCGCTGACGCCCGCGGAAGCGGCGAGTTTCGAGCACGAGCGGCGACGCCGGCTGGTGTTCGCGGCGGCCGCGCCCGCGCAGGATCCGATCGGCGCGGAGCTCGTGCTCGCCGCCGACCAGTTCATCATCGTGCCGATCGGTCGCACCAACGACGCGACGCGCGCCGCGGCGTTGGGCAACGAGATCCGAACGATCATCGCCGGCTACCACTGGTTCACCGACTGGGGCCGCGACACGATGATCAGCCTGGAGGGCCTCACCCTCGCCACCGGTCGCGAACGCGAGGCCGCGTTCATCCTGCGCACTTTCGCGCACTACGTGCGCGACGGGCTCATTCCAAACATGTTCCCCGACGGGAGCAACGAGGGGCTGTATCACACCGCCGACGCGACACTGTGGTTCTTCCACGCGGTCGAGCGATACGTTCGGCGCACGAGCGACGAGGCGACGCTCGTCCATTTGCTGCCGACGATGACCGAC
>DATJHY010000201.1:0-7871 GCA_035493635.1 Gemmatimonadaceae bacterium
ATCGCGACGGGTTCGGGCCTGTGGTCGGCGACGGTGACGCACACGCAGTTGCAGACCCCGCTCGTGACCTGCGGCGTGGCGGTCAACACGACCAACCCGATCGTTGGCACCGCGGCTGAAGGCGAGCCGGTGTGTAAGTAACACACAGCCTCTGTCCTAGTTTGAATGGAGCGGGGGCGCGTGCAAGCGCCCCCGCTTTTTTCATTATGTTGCCACGATGCCACCCGTCCCGTCGCCGCGTGAGTCCGGTATGACCGCGACGACCTCGATCCCGCTCTATTGGGCAAAGTACGGCCCGGTCGCCGCCGATCCGTTGCTCGTGCTCCATGGCGGTCCCGGCGCCAATCACGACTACCTGCTTCCGCAGATGCTCGAGCTGGCCGACGAGCATCAGCTGGTCTTCTACGATCAGCGCGGCGGCGGGCGCTCACGTACGGACGATCGCGACCCGATCACCTGGCGTACCCACGTCGAAGACCTCGACCGGGTGGTTGACGAGTTGGGGGCAAGCCCTCTCGCGATCGTGGGGTATTCGTGGGGTGGACTCCTGGCGATGCTGTACGCGATCGAGGCTGCCGCCGGCCGAACCGAATATCAACCGGCACGGCTGATCCTGATCGATCCGGCGCCGGTGAGCCGTCGGTTCCGCGCGATGTTCGAGACCGAGTTTGCGCGACGGCAAACCGACCAATCGGTGCTCGCCTTGCGCGAGCAGCTGGCTTCTTCCGGTCTTCGAGAACGTGATGCGGCGGCGTACCGTCAGCGCGCGTTCGAGCTGAGCGTGGCCGGCTATTTCGCCGATCCCGCCGCAGCGCGTGATCTGACTCCGTTCCGGGTGACGGGTCGCGTTCAGGACTCGGTGTGGGACAGCCTGGACGACTACGACCTCACGGCGCCGGGTCAGCTCGATACCGTCGTGGTACCCACGCTCGTGGTCCACGGCCGACAGGACCCGATTCCGCTCGCATCCTCCGAGGCGGCTGCACGCTCGTTACGAGCGCGGCTGGTTGTGCTCGAACATGCCGGTCACGTGCCGTATGTCGAGCAGCCGGATGCGCTGTTCCGCGCCATTCGCAGCTTCCTGGCGCATACGACGTGACCTAACCGGCAGAACGCGGGCGGCCGACGTTTTGCAACCGTCTGTGCGCCTTCCACTCGGCCCGCGTGATGATCCCGGCTTCATTGTCTCACCCCAATCCACACTCCCACCCGTTCGTCGGCACGGTCGAACACCTGGGGCGGCGCTACGATGTCACGTGCCACGTCAGTCATGACGGCATCGAATACGTAGGGCGGCTGTGGTTCAATGAAGAAGGAACGGATGCCGATGCCGGTCTTCCCGATCGCAGCGCCATCCCGGGCCGGACCCGCGAAGACGTGCTCGACTACGCGCGCCGGCTCACGCCACGCGATCTGATCCTCCGCTACCGGCGTGCCGTCTCGGAGCGGCGGCGGTATTTCAAGCTGCGTCACGAGACGGACGAGATCCTCGCCAAGATTCGCTACCTGAATCAGATCGCGATTTCCGTGCGCCGCGGGCTGCTGGACGAAGCAGGCGCGAACCAGGAGATCGACCTGACGGAGCGCCAGCTACACGAAAGTATCGAGCGCCTGCGGCACAACGCCGGCATCGAGGGATAGCTCCTCGCGCCGGCAACTCCCGTCATGGACTCCCGCACCGCCGCGCACGTCCTGTCGCAGATTGCGGCCCATCTGGAGCTCAAGGGCGAGAATGCCTTCAAGTGCCGCGCCTACGATGGCGCGGCGCGCGCGCTCCGCGCCCTCGGGGCCGAAGATCTCGAGCCGCTCTATCGCTCGGGGGAACTGGCTGGCGTGCGCGGCCTCGGGCCGGCAACGCTCGCCGTCCTGCGCGACCTGATCGAGACGGGCGAGTCACGCTACCTCGAGCAGCTTCGCGAGTCTACGCCGGAAGGACTGCTCGACATGCTCGCCGTTCCCGGGATGACGCCGGCCCGCATCCAGCGCGTATTTGAGGAGTTGAATATCGGAACCGTCGAGGAGCTCGAGGCTGCCGCCCGTGACGGCCGGCTCGCGACGCTTCCGAAGATCGGCCCCAAGACAGCAGCCAAGATCGTCGCCGGCATCGCCGCGGCCCGCGAGCGTGGCGCGCTCGGCCTCTACCATCACGCCGCCGTCGAGGCCGGGCATCTCTTGTCGGCGGTGCGCAGCCACCCGGACGTCGATCGGGCCGAGTTGGCTGGCGCGCTTCGCCGGCGCACGGAAGTCGTCGGCACGGTGGACATCGTCGCCGCATGCCGGAGCGATCCCGTCGCCACCGCGCAGTCGTTCACGCGAATGGCGGGCGTCCGTCGCGCCCAGGGAACGGGCGCGTCAGTGTCGATCTCGTACGTCGATGGCGCCCGGCTGTCGCTGCGCTGCGTGCTTTCCAGCGCATTCGCCGTCGCGCTGTGGGAGGAGACCGGGAACGCGGAACACGTCGCGGCCGTCCGCGAATTGCTGCACGGCCGCGGCTTCTCGATTCGGGACGGGCTTCTCATTGACCCGTCCGGCTCGATCGTGCCCGTGCGAGACGAAGCCGACCTGTATCGCGCGGCCGGTCTGGCGCTCGTCCCGCCCGAGCTTCGTGAAGCACGCGGTGAGGTCGCCGCGGCACGCGACGGCTCGCTGCCCGCTCTCGTCGAGGTCGACGACATCCGCGGTGTGTTGCATTGCCATTCGTCGTACTCCGACGGCAAGGCAACGGTCGCCGAGATGGCGCGTGGCGCCCGCGCCAGAGGCTGGCGGTATCTCGGAATCAGCGACCATTCGCAGGCTGCGTTCTACGCGGGCGGGCTGCCGCGCGATCGCGTGCTCGCCCAGCACGACGAGATCGACGAGCTCAATGCGACGCTCGACGGGTTTCGCGTTTTGAAAGGCATCGAGGCCGACATTCTCCCCGACGGACGTCTCGACTACGGCGACGAGCTGCTCGATCGATTCGAGTTCGTCATCGGTTCCATTCACTCCCGCTTCGCGATGGATCGCATCGCCATGACCGAACGCGTCGTGCGCGCGCTGGATGATCCGCGCATGACGATCCTCGCCCACCCCACCGGGCGTCTCCTGCTCTCTCGGGAGCCGTATGCGATCGATCTCGCTGCCGTGCTCCAGAAGGCAGCGGACGTCGGCGTGGCGGTCGAGTTGAATGCCGATCCTCACCGCCTGGACCTCGACTGGCGCCATCTCCAGACAGCCAAACGGCTTGGCGTCCGCGTCGAAATCGGTCCCGACGCGCATTCGGTGACGGGCCTCGATAATATGGAGATCGGCGTCGCCATCGCGCGCAAAGGCTGGCTCGAGCCCGGCGACGTGTTGAACGCGGCGAGCGCCGACGACGTCCTGGCCTTCGCGCGAGCGCGCCGCACGACTGGTTAACCTCAGCTACTCCGCCCAAGCGAACCTCAATGCCCAAGCCTGCCGCCTCGCGTCACAAGCGGCCAACGCCCGAACGCGCCCGCGAGATCTACGATCGCCTTGCCGAGCACTATCCGGACGCGAAATGCGCGCTCCACTACCGTACGCCGTACCAGTTGCTCGTCGCGACCATTCTGAGCGCGCAATGCACCGACAAGCGCGTCAACATGGTCACGCCCGCGCTGTTCAAACGATATCGCACGCCCGCCGCCATGGCCGACGCGAACCCCGAAGAGCTCGAGGAGATGATCAGATCCACCGGGTTCTTTCGCAACAAGACCAAGAGTCTGCTCGGCATGTCGCGGGCGCTCGTCGAGCGGCATCGCGGGCGCGTGCCCGAGCAGCTCGACGCGCTGGTCAAGCTGCCCGGTGTCGGACGCAAGACCGCGAACGTCGTGCTCGGCAACGCATTCGACGTGAACGAGGGCGTCGTCGTCGACACGCACGTCACGCGACTCAGCCAGCGGCTCGGCTTCACGCGCCAAACGGATCCCGTCAGGATCGAGCAGGACTTGATGCGGCTCTTTCCAACCGAGCGGTGGACGATGCTCGCGCACCTGCTCATCGAACACGGGCGACGAATCTGCGACGCGCGCAAGCCGAAGTGTGAGAGCTGCTTTCTCAACGACGTGTGTCCGTCTTCACGGGTCTAGTCGGATTACTTCCGAACGTGGACGACGAGGTCTAGCTTTCGGCGCATGTCCAAGACTGCAACGTTCGAAACCAACAAGGGCCGCATCGTCGCCGAGCTGTTCGACAAGGAAGCGCCCAGCACGGTCGCCAATTTCGAGAAGCTGGCCAACAGCGGCTTCTACGACGGCGTGAAATTCCATCGCGTGATCCCGGACTTTGTCGTGCAGGGCGGTGATCCGCTGTCGCGCGATCTGCCGGCCGGCGATCCCAAGATCGGCACCGGCGGTCCGGGTTACCGGATCAAATGCGAGACGGCCGGCAACCCGCACAAGCACGAGGTCGGCGCGCTCTCGATGGCGCATGCCGGCAAGGATACGGGCGGCAGCCAGTTCTTCATGGTCCTCAGCGAGGACAACACCCGCCACCTGAATGGCGTGCACACGGTGTTCGGCAAGATCACCGGTGGGCTCGACATCATGAAGAAGCTGCAGCGAAACGACGTCATGAACTCGGTGCGCGTGGCGTAGCGGATCACCTATCGACTCCCATGGCCGACCACAACGATTCCCATCCGCACGGCTCCGATATGAAAGCCGCGTTCCTCGGACTCATCATCGGCGCGATCGTCATCTTCGGAATTCTCCGGACGATCGTGGCGCTCACGAACGCCAAGTACGCGCACGAACGACCCGCGGCCGAAGCGACGCGCTGAGCTGGAGGGTTGGAGGGTTGGAGGGTTAGAGGACTCGAAGACAGCCGTCATCCAGCCGTGTTCCAGCCTCCAGCCCTCCAGCCCTCCAGCCCTCCAGCCCTCGAGTTCAATTCATCAGTTCCTTCAGCATCCGCTCCGGCGCGTTCAGGAACTCGCGCGTGATCACGACGTGATCGAGCTCCGCGAAGGCCACGCGCTCGATCGGGACGGAATCGCAGGAGTAGATGACGGCTCCCGGAAAGCCGAGCAGGATCGGCGAGTGCGTGGCGATGATGAACTGCGCGTTCTCAGCCGTCAT
The DNA here is from genome assembly GCA_035493635.1 of Gemmatimonadaceae bacterium. GTDB lineage: Bacteria > Gemmatimonadota > Gemmatimonadetes > Gemmatimonadales > Gemmatimonadaceae > JAQBQB01. The sequence goes on from DATJHY010000201.1 coordinate 5,079, forward strand.
GTCGGCGATCATCGCGATGAGCGCGAGCTGGCTCTGCGGCGAGAGCGCCGCTTCGGGCTCGTCGAGCAGGTAGAGCCCATCCGGCACGAATCGCGACCGGAAGAGTTTGAGAAAACTCTGACCATGTGAGTTTTCGTCGAGGTTGATCCCGTACCGACGCTCCATGTCGGCGAGCGACGACGCGGCGGGCAGTTTCGCCAATCCCTTGGCATACTCCGATCTGTTGCCGTAGGTGGCATCGATCTCGGCGAGCTGGGCGAGCAATTCCGCCCGAAGCTTCGACAACGCCTTCGTGAAGCCGAAGAAGTCCTCGGCGCGTAGAAAGAACCCGCGAAACGCCCGGCGATTCCAGGTGAGCTTGAGCGCGCGGCCGAGCGAACGCTGCGCCACGAGCGTCTCGTCTTGCTGGATCGCTTCGCTCGCGACCGCAGGAAGATTCGCGGCGGCGGCGATCCCCTCGAGCAGCGTCGACTTGCCCGATCCGTTTTCTCCCACCAGCATGGTCACGCTCTGGCCCAGGGCGAGCCGGGGCAGCGTGCGGATCACGGGCACGCTGAACGGGAATCGTTCGGCAGCCTCCGTGGCGACGGCGCGCAGTTCGACCGAACGCAGATGTGGCATCTGGCTATCCTATCCAAAGCCTCCCGCACTCGACAGGGCGGACCCGTTTCGCCAACCGTATATTGGACGGATGTCATCTGATCCCATCATCCCGGCGTCGCGGGCGCTTCCTACGCGCGGCGAAGCGCTCGCGCTCATGCACGAGTTCACGGCCAGCGAGTCGCTTCGCAAGCACATGCTCTCGGTCGAAGCGGCCATGCGTGCATACGCCATTCGCTTCGGCGAGGATGCGGATCGCTGGGGGCTTGCCGGCCTGATCCACGATTTCGATTACGAGCGCTACCCCAACGCCGTGCACTCGGCCACGGAAGAGCATCCGGCATTCGGTGTCGGGGTATTGCGCGAGCGCGGCTGGCCCGAGGACATCCTGCAGGCCATCCTCGGCCACGCCACGTACTGCAACGTCCCGCGCGAATCGCGCATGGCGCGCACGCTGTTCGCCGTCGACGAGCTCACCGGCTTGGTCACCGCGACGGCGCTCGTGAAACCGACGAAAAGCGTGCACGACGTCGATGCGAGATCCGTAAAGAAGAAGATGAAAGACAAGGCATTCGCGAAGGGCGTGAACCGCGACGACGTCATCCTCGGCGCGCAGGAGCTCGGAGTGGAGCTCGACGACCACATCCAGTTCGTGATCGAGGCGATGCGAGGTGCGGCGGACGCCATCGGACTCGCCGGCGTGCCCGCACCCGAGGGTGCTTCCGCTCCCGCCCCCGCCGCCGATTAACGGGCACCCGCGTCCCTTGCCCACGGTCAACGTTTGGCGTACGTCAGGCGTTAGTAGAGGTGGACACCGGCCACGTCTCGATGACCGCTGCGACAACAATCGAACTGCCGATCGGCATGTCGTCAGGCGCTGACGCCCGTGCCGACGAGCGAGCGCTGGTTGTAGCGGCGCAGCGCGGGTCGAGCGAGGCGTTCGCTCGTCTCGTGCGGCTACATCAGCGTCGAGCGTATGCCGTGTGTCGCGCCATCGTGTCGACGCACGAGGACGCGGAGGACGCGGTTCAGGAGGGATTCCTCCATGCCTATAAGGCGCTGGACCGCTTCCTTCCCGATCAACCGTTCGGCGCGTGGCTGTACCGCATCATGGCCAACGCGTCGCTGGATCTGGTGCGGCGGCGGAAAGTCCGCGACGCGGACGAGCTGCCGGAAACCGTTCCGATCCCGTTCCGTGATCCGGGCGAGTCGGACGAGCTGCGCCGGCGGTTGAGCGAGGCGTTGACGCGGCTCACGGATCGACAGCGATCAGTGATCGTGCTGCACGATGTGGAAGGGTTCACGCACGGAGAAATTGGCGGGATGCTGGGCATACCGGAGGGTACGGCTCGGTCGGACCTGCATCATGCTCGCGCGGCGCTACGCCGCATCTTGAAAGACGTACGGAGCGACTTATGACCGACATTCGACAGTTCCCCAACGACGACGACGAGGTGGTACGCGGGCTCCGCTCGCTGTACGCGGCCCCGGCGGGCGACGCGTACTGGAACGAGCTCGAAGCCCGGATCATGGCACACGTGGCCGACGTGGAGCTGGATTGGTGGACGGAGCTGGACCGCTGGATCCGTCCCGCCCTCGCGGCCGCCGCGGTGCTCCTCGTCGCTGCCGGCGTGGCCATGTTCCGCGCCCGTGAAACCGAGGCGGACATCGCCGCCGAAACCATGCTCTCATCACCCGCCGTCCCCGTGTCCACCGCGATCCGGCCGGCCTTACAGGACGATCGGGAAGCGCGCATCCGCTTCCTGTTCGGACGCTAACCCGGAGCTCCCATGCATCGCGCAAAGCAACAGGCAGCGATGTTCCTCCTCGGCGCGTTGCTCGTCGGCGGCGCACTCGGCTTCTCGGCGGACCGGTACATCGGCCATCAGAAATTCGCGACGCAGTACGGACCGCGGCAGCGTTTCTACGACCAGCTCGGGCTCACGCCGCAGCAGCGAAACACGCTCGATTCCCTCGCATTCCAGCAGGATTGCGTGATCAAGGGCGTGCTGGCGCCGGAGCAACCGAAGCTCGATTCCATTCGCGCGAGCTTCCGCGCGCAGTGGCGCCAGGTCTTCACCAAGGAACAGCTGGCACGGTACGACGAGATCAGATCACGGCATGCGGCCGAACAGGCCAAGGAGCCCAGACGGACATGTTCAGGAAACTGATTCCGCTGCTCGCGGCGCCGGT
>DATJHY010000202.1:0-6430 GCA_035493635.1 Gemmatimonadaceae bacterium
TCGCGCTCGCCGCCGGGCGAAGCTGCGCGACCACGTCGCTGCTCATCTACTCGGTTCCGCTCCTCGCCGGCTGGCTCACTTACGCGGCGCTGTCGCATCGCGCCGCGCTGCCGGGCCGCGTGCGCCTTGCACGTTCCACCAACCTCTGACCCGCCGAGGCACCATGCAGACCACGACTCTCGAGAACAAAGTCGATGACTTCCTGGCGCAAAAGCGCGTCGCCGTCGCCGGCGTTTCACGCGACAAAAGCCATCACCCCGCCGGCAATCTGATCTATCGCCGGCTCAAGTCGACTGGCCACGAAGTGTTCGCCGTGAACCCGCGCATGGCCACATTCGAGGGTGATCGCTGTTATCCGGATCTGCAGTCGATCCCCGGCGGCGTGGACGGCGTGGTGATCATCACGCGGCCCGGAACCACCGAGCAGATCGTGCGCGAGTGCCACAACACGGGCGTCCGCCGTGTGTGGATGCACCAATCGCTGGCCAAGGGATCGAGCGTCTCGCGCGCGGCGGTCGAGTTCTGCCAGCAGCACGACATCAGTGTGATCGCCGGAGCGTGCCCGATGATGTTCGGCCCCGGCGTGGACTTCGGACACACCTGCTTGCGCTTGTACCTCAAACTCACTGGAGGGCTACCCACATGAGTCGCCGCAAGATCGCCTGGATTCTGATCCTCATCGTCGACGCGGGATACATCGCGTGGGGCGCCGGCGCCGCGATCGCGCCCGATCATCTCCTTGGGCCGGGCGGCAAAGCGATTCTGCAGGCCGGATACGAGGGCTACTCGGGGGCGGCCTGGTCGGCGATCGCCCCTTCCTCGGCAGGCTACATGTCGCTGCTCTACCGGCTGTACGGCGTGTACTGCGTTCTGTTCGGGTTCATGGGCACCAGCATCGCGATCACCGCGTTCCGCCGCGGCGAGCGATGGGCGTGGTGGACACTGCTCGTGGGGAACACGATCGCGCTGGTGGCGGCGATTTCCTATGACAAAACTGTCAACGCCATCGGTCCGTTCGAGATGACGGAGTACCTCGGCCTCCTCATGGTGTGGGCTGCGTTCGCGATCACGGCGCCATTCCGTCGTGTTCCGCGACCGGTGCCGGCGACGGCCTGACGAGCGGAAAGAAGGAGGGGCGATGAAGCTCGAGATCGTTTCCCGACAGCCCGAGGGGAGCGGCCACGCGACGCCGCTCCTCTTCATCCACGGCATGTTTCACGGCGCCTGGTGCTGGGACGTTCATTTCCTCGGCTACTTCGCCAGACACGGGTTCGCTGCTTATGCCGTCAACCTGCGCGGCCACGGCGCCAGCGAGGGACGGGAGAGACTGCGCTGGACGCGCATCGCCGATTTCGTCGAGGACGTCGCCGACGCCGCGCACCGCCTCCCGCGTCCGCCCGTCGTGATCGGTCACTCACTCGGTGGCTTCGTAGTCCAGAAGTATCTGGAGAAGCACGCCGCGCCGGGCGGCGTGCTGCTGTCGTCGCCGTCCCCGGCCGGGTTGCTGGGAACGGCGCTCAGAATCGCGCGGCGGCGGCCACTCGTTTTTGCGCGAATCAATCTGACGCTCAGCCTCACGCCGGTGATCGCCACGCCGCAGCTGGCGCGCGAGTCGTTTTTCTCAGCGGACGTTCCCGACGAAGAGCTCGAAGGCTATTGGCAGCAGATGCAGGACGAATCGTATGCCGCGTTTCTCGACATGATCGGACTCGCGCTGCCGAAGCCGTCGAAGATCAAGACGCCGATGCTCGTGCTGGGCGCCGAGCGCGACAACATGCTCGCGCGCGCCGACATCGAGGCGACGGCGCGTGCCTACCACACGGACGCGTGGATCGTTCCCGGTGTGGCGCACAGCAGCATGCTCGAGAAAGGGTGGGAGGCGGTCGCGGATCGCATTTTCGATTGGCTCACGGAACGAGTGCAGTAGCGGGCGCGGAGCGACTGTCAGCGTTTCCCTGAGCCGTCGGCTCTGGTCTGGCTCGCCGTGCCCGATATCTTGTGCGGCATGGCGAGCCTCACGCTCAACTGGGTCCAACTCGCCGCGATCGTCGGTGCGCTGCAGGGCCTCTTCCTCACCGGCGTCCTCATCGCGCAGCGCAGCAATCGCACAGCCAATCGACTGCTTGCCGCGCTGATGGCTGCGTTCACGATTTACCTGGCCTGGGGCCCGTACTACACGGCGGGTGTCATCCGCGTGTACCCTCATTTGTTCGGCATCTCGTACCTGACGCCATGGGTGTTCGGGCCGCTGGTGTATCTCTACGCCCGCGCGGCGAGCGACGAGTCCTGGCGTTTCACTCGGCGAGCGCTCGTGCACTTCGTACCTTTCGCGATCGTCTTCGTCCTCGCGGCGCCCCTCTTCGCGATGAGCGGCCCGGAGAAGATCGCGCTGTGGGAGCGATGGTCCGTCGGGGGAGTGACTCCGCCACTGAGCACCGTCGATCCATTCAAGTACGTCTCGGGCCTCGCGTACTCGGCGGTCACGGTGTTGTACCTGCGGCGGCACCGGCGCGTCGTCGAGCAAAGCTACTCGAACGTCGAGCGCGTGAATCTCCGCTGGCTGCTCTGGCTCACGGCGGGGACGTCGGCGATCTGGCTCACGGCGACGGGGCTAAAGGTCGCTCGCGTCAGGACCAGCCTGCGCGATGCGAACATCACCTTCGCGATGGCGCTGCTCACCTACAGCATCGGCTACATAGGGCTACGTCAGCGGGAGATCGTCAGGTACGCCGCAACTGACTCCCCGGTCACGGAAAGGCCCGAGGTGGACGCGGCCGCGCTGCCAGACAAACCGGAGACGTCGTCGTCACGACAGTACGAGCGGTCCGGCCTGGGCGATCATGAAGCAGACCTGCTCGAGACGTCGCTGCTCCGCGTCATGGAGGGCGAGCAACCGTGGAAGAACAGCGAGCTCACGCTGTCCGATCTCGCCGCGCGACTCGACAGCACGCCGCACAAGCTGTCCGAGGTACTCAACGCGCAGATGGGCCAGACGTTCTACGATTTTGTGAATGGCTATCGCGTGCGTGAGGTGCAGCGCCGCATCAAGGCCGGTGACGCGCGCTCGCTCAAGATGCTGGCGCTGGCGATGGACGCGGGCTTCGCGTCGAAATCGACGTTCAACGAAGTGTTCAAGAAGCACACGAGCCAGACGCCGTCGCATTTTCGGCAGACCGTTGGCGTTTGACGCGCCCGGTCACGACGCCAGCGTTCTACCGCGCGTCTCGGGGAGAAGAAAGGCGGCGACTCCCATGAGGCTGTAGGCGATGGTCGCGAAGATCGCGATGGCACGCGACAACGGCATCGTCGCCGAGATGTAGCCGACGAGCGCGGGGAAGGTGGCACCGATGCCGCGGCCAAAATTGTACGCGAAGCCCATCGCCGAGCCGCGCACTCGTGTCGGGAAGAGTTCCGCGAAGAAGGCGCCGAGCCCCGCGAAATATCCAGATGCGACGAACCCGAGCGGAAAGCCGAGGATCCACAGCACGTTATTCGTGACGGGCGCGCGCGTGTAGATGAGCGTCATCACGAGCGCGCCGCCTGAGAACAGCAGAAAGAGCCGCCGCCGGCCGACGCGGTCGGCCAGCCACGCGCCGGTGAGGTAGCCGGTGAAGGCGCCGCTGATGAGGAAGGCGAGGTAGCTCGTCGAGCCGACGATGGTGAGATGCCGTTCCGTCTGGAGGAAGATCGGCAGCCAGGTATTCACGGCGTAGTAGCCGCCCTGCGCGCCCGTGCCGAGAAGCGCGGCGAGCGCGGTCGTCTTGAGCAGCCCGGGGCTGAAGATCTCCCAGATCGAGCCCATCGATTCTCCTCGCGCCGCGGCTGCGAGCGGCGGCTCCTCCACGAAGCGCCGCACGAACAACACGTACAGTGCGGGCACGAAGCCGATCGCGAACATCCAGCGCCACGCCCGTTGGTCGGGAACGAGTGAATACACGATCGCCTGGAGAAGGACCGCGCTTCCCCACCCGACCGCCCATCCGGATTGCACGCAACCCACGGCGCGCCCGCGATAGCGCGGCCGGATCGTCTCGCTCATCAGCGCAGCCGCCGCGGTCCACTCTCCGCCAAAGCCGAAGCCGAGCAGGGCGCGAAAGATCGCGAGCTGCGTGAAGCTCTGCGCGAACGCCGAAAGGAGGCTGAAGACGGCGAACCAGAGCACCGTGATCTGCACCGCGCGCACCCGTCCAACGTGATCGGAGACGTATCCCGCGATCCACCCGCCGAACGCCGAACACACGAGCGTCGCGCTGACCGTGAGGCCGGCAGGTCCGCGATCGACGTGCCAAAGCGAGATCACAGTGCCCAGTACCAGCGTGTAGATGGTGAAGTCGAGGCCGTCGAGCGCGTAGCCGAGCGCGCACGCCACCATGGTGCGTCGCTCAGGTACTGTCATGCCGCGGTAGAACGCGGCCATCCCCGAGTCGTCGATCGCGAGGTCGATCGCCGCGGGCAGTGCGGCTTCGGTGAGGTCAGACATGGCCGCGAACTATACGGTGGCGTCGAGAATGACGCCATGACGCATCGTCTGGCGCGCCGGACCGGACACGTCCAGCTTTGGTCGCAACGGAGTGAGCGCTCACATGAGAATCATCTCGTTCGCGACAGAGGAATCGGATTGGTCGGCGCCCCGAATGGGGATCATTCTGTATCGCGACGGCGTGGACAGCGGCCAACGCCTCGACTGCGAGAAGCTGTTCACGCGCGAGGAGCGCCCGTCGAATCCGCTGGCGTGGTTCGACATGGAAGGCCGCTGGTTCCAGGCGGCGCGTGACACCGCGCTCCGACTCGAGCGCGACCCGAGCGCGTTCGCCGAGGCGGGAGAGAAAGGCTGGCTCGTGCCGAGCGAGGACGCCTATTGGTTCGCGCCAGTCCCGCGGCCCGGCAAGGTCGTGTGCATCGGGTTGAACTACCACGACCATGCTAAGGAGATCGGCATCGAGGTACCGAAGATGCCAACGATCTTCTCGAAGTTCTCGAGCTGCGTGATCGCGCCGGGGGAGCCGGTCGTCGTTCCCGCGTCGAGCACGCAGGTCGACTACGAGGCGGAGCTTGCGGTCGTGATCGGCCGTCGCGCCACACACGTGCCGGCCGATCGCGCGTACGATTACGTGCTCGGATACACCGCGTTCAACGACGTCACGGCTCGTGATTTCCAGTTCTCCGACGTGCAGTGGCAGCGCGGCAAGTCGTGCGACACGTTCGCGCCGATGGGCCAGACGATCGTCACGACCGACGAGATTGCGGATCCGCACTCGCTGGGCATCACGCTCACGCTCAACGGCGCTGTGATGCAGAGCTCCAACACGAGCCAGTTGATCTTCCGTGTGCCTCAGCTCATCGAGTTCATCACGAAGAGCATCACTCTCGAACCGGGCGACGTGATCGCAACGGGAACGCCCGCGGGCGTTGGGTTCGCGCGCAAGCCTCCCGTCTTCCTCAAGGCGGGCGATGTGATGGAGGTCGCGATCGACCACATCGGCGGGCTTGGGAATCCAATCGCCGCGGCGTCGCAGGCGTAGCTGCCGCGACGCGGACCGCGGGGCTCGAGCGAGCGGTGCTGCCGCTGCGCACGGTTGGGCGCTTTTCTCCTTCGTCTCGGTTTCGGCGCCGAGAGATGCGTGCCAGGCGCGCTGCTCGGCGTTTTGAGGTGCCCTACTGGCGCCAAGGACCGACCGCGTGACCGGTGTCGCCCGTGAGTTACGCATAACCCAAACATCGGATTCTGCACTCACTCACCGCGACTACGGGGAAACCACACGATGTTTCGCTTGCCCAAGCGAGCCGGCCGTTGGCCACTCGCCCTCTTTGCCTTAGCCCTCATTGCGCTTGGCGCATGCGCCGGCGATCAGCAACCACTCTCGGCGCCGACGGCGCAGCCGCGCATGACAAGCCTGGCGGCGACCACCATCACGGTTTCTAACAGCAAGGGCAATACTGACGTCGGCTCGCTGCGCTGGGCCGTGTCGCAGGCGACCGGCGGCGAGGTGATCGGCTTCGATTCCCGCCTCGCAGGTGCGACGATCACTCTGGACACGACGCTCGTAATCTCCACGTCGCTGACCATCGAAGGGCCAGCCGACAAGGGCATCACCATCAGTGGCGGCGCGAAGGGGCGGGTCATTGAGGTTGCCGTCGTCAACGCGGTGCTTCCCACGACGACGCTCCGGAACCTGTCGATAACTGGGGGGAAGCTCGCCGTCGGCGGAGGTGCCGGGATCCGCGCGTCTTCGCCGATCTCGATCGAGCACACCACCGTGTGGGGGAATGAATCGGTGTTCGCGCCGGCCATTTGGGCCACTGACTACATGTCGCTCGCCAACAGCACCGTGAGCGGCAATACCTCGACGGGGTACATGCAGCCCGCGATCAGTGCCACAAGCAGCGCGACGATCGACAACAGCACTATCGCCTATAACTCCCAAGGCGG
>DATJHY010000203.1:0-16303 GCA_035493635.1 Gemmatimonadaceae bacterium
GAGCACAACCTGTTCGTCGTGAAGGTGTCGACGAAGGACACGATCCAGCTCACGCGCGACGGCGTCAAGAATTACAGCTTTGGCGCGCGCGACACGGTGCAGGAGCGCCAGCAACAGGAGCTTCAGCGCGAGCAGCAACAGAATGACAGCGTGCAGCAAGGCGGAGGTGCCGGGGGTGGTCGCGGTGGCCGGAACGCGGTCAATCGCGATCCGCGAGTACGCGCCAACGTCGTTTGGTCGCAGGATTCCAAAGCCTTCGCCGTGACGCGGATGGATCAGCGCAAGGTGGGCGAGCTATTCCTCGTCAACAACCTCGCAAACCCGCGTCCCGAGATCATGTCGTACACGTATGCAATGCCTGGCGAGCAGAATGTCGGCCAGGAGGAGCTGTACGTCTGGCACGCCGGCGATACCAAGTTGACGCCGCTGTCGCTGCGCAAATGGAAGGACCAGCGGCTGTTCGACCTTCACTGGAACGGCACCGCCGATCACCTGCGAATGGTGCGGCGCGATCGCACGCAGCGGCACCTCGAGCTGATCGACATCGCGCTGCCGTCGCAGCAGACGACGCAGCTGCTGCGCGAAGACCTCGAGAACAGCTCGAGCGAGCGGCAGAACGTGCGCTACGTGAAGACGGGTGGCGACATGGTCTGGTGGTCGGAGCGATCCGGGTGGGGCCACTACTACCTGTACGACAACGCGGGGCATCTGAAACGTCCGCTCACGGCGGGTTCCTGGCGCGCCGAACGCATCGTAGACGTGGATTCGGTGAAGGGCGTGCTCTATTTCACAGCCGTCGGACGTGAGGCCGGCGAGAATCCGTATTATTCGCACACGTACCGAGTGAACCTCGACGGCACCGGGTTCGCGCTGCTCGATGCCGGCAACGCGACGCATGATTCGCGGCTGTCGCCGAACCGGCGATGGATCATCGACAACGCTTCGCGCGTTGATCTCGTTCCCAAGGCGGTGCTGCGCGACGCGACCGGCAAGCCGGTGATGGACCTCGAGACGATGGACGTCTCGCGACTCGCCGAGCTGGGTTGGCGAGCCCCGGAGACCTTCCGCACCAAGGCGGCGGACGGCGTCACCGACATCTACGGCAACATGTGGAAGCCGTTCGACTTCGATTCCACGAAGAAATACCCGATCATCGCCAACGTGTATCCGGGGCCGCAGACGGAGTCGGTGAATTTCACCTTCTCGCCATCGGCCGTACCGCAGCAGCTGGCGCAGCTCGGCTTCATCGTGATCCAGATCGGGAATCGCGGCGGCAGCCCGCAACGGTCGCAGGAGTACCAGGCCTACAGTTACTACAACCTCCGCGACTACGCGCTCGCCGACAAGAAAGCGGGCATCGAGCAACTGGCGGCGGCGCACAAGTGGATCGACATCGACCGGGTGGGAATCTATGGCCACTCCGGCGGCGGTTTCCTGACCGCGGCGGCGATGCTGCTCCCGCCCTACAACGACTTCTTCAAGGTGGGCGTGAGCGAATCAGGAAATCATGATAACAACATCTACAATCAGAACTGGAGCGAGCAGTACCACGGCCTGAAGGTGATGGCCAAGGGCAGCACGCGGCAGGGCGTGCGGCAGGCGGGCAGCCGCGCCGGCGGCCCGGCGAGCTCCGACGGCAATGGTAACGGCGCCACGAGCGCGGGATCCTCGTCGCCGCTGGCCGGACTGGTCGAAGGCTCGATCGGAGCGGACGACACGACCGACGTCTTCCAGATCCGCGTTCCGACGACGGTCGAACTGGCCGCGAACCTCAAGGGCAATCTCCTGCTCGAGACGGGCGACATGGACAACAACGTCCATCCGGCGAATACGATCCGACTGGTGCAAGCCCTGATCAAGGCGAACAAGCGATTCGATTTCATGCTGCTGCCGGGGAAGCCGCATGGTTACGGCGACATGGTGCCGTATACGAACCGGCTTATGTTCGAGTATTTCGCGGAGCATTTGCTGGGGGACTACTATCGCGGCGACGCGATCTATCGCGGGAAGTAGGTGGGGAGATCAAAAGGCCCGCGCGAATGCGCGGGCCTTTTGATCGGTGGGGAGCCGCGCTGCGCGCGGCAGTGGGAAGGCCGCGCACGGCGCGGCCGGTTGGGAGCATCGGGCACCTGACGGTGCCCTCGCGTTGGGAGCGCCTGCGGCGCGTGAACGCCGTTTCAGGGAACGCTGTTGTCGCGGGCCTTTGGGCCCGCTCCCGACAGCGAGGGGCGAAGCCCCGATGCGCCCCACCAGGGAGCGCAGCGACCCCCCACCGCGCGGCCCTGCGGGCCGCGCTCCCCACCGCTGCAGTCCGCGCGGCTCCCCACCAATCATCCCAACAGCCGCCCCCCCAGCCGCGCCACCACCTCCTCCCGGGACGCGCTCGCCAGGCGCACAATCCCCTCCGCCTCGAGCGACGTGCGGCGTGCCGTGTACACCCGCAGCCACCTCGCCGAGCGATACAGTTCCTCTGACAACTTCGGCAGATTGATTGCGCCCTCCCAGCCAGACGCCGTGACGCGCCGAACGCCCCCGCCCCGGCGCTGCACCAGCAGATTGAGGCCGAGCATCTGCGTCTTCTTGGGATAGTCGAGCAGCAGTTCTCCGGGTGCGAGGCCGAGCTCTCGCGCGAGAGCGTTTTCCACGGCCAGCGTCAGCGCGCGGTCCTCGGCGATCCACTCCCCCGCGCCGAGGGGCAGTGACGCGGCGGGGCACTCGAACGCACGCTTGTACAGACGGCGCTCGCGGAGCGCGGCGAGGAGTGGGTTGGGCGAGCGCTGGCCCAGCGCGTGGAGCAGGCCTTCGTCGGTGAATCCCGCAAGTGTGCGCGCATCGAGCGCGCCGGCGTCGAGCGCGTCGGCCACGAGACGCTTGTACATCGCCGTCGCGCTCCGCACGGCATGGTGCCAGTAGACGTTGCGGTACATCTGATAGCGCGCGAACAGCAGCGACTCGAGCGCCGACAGACCCTTCTCGATCATCCCGATCCGCGGCGCGCCCGATTGCGGATCGCGCACGATGGTGAGTGTGTTGATGAGCCGGTCGACGTCGATTTCGCCGTAGCTCACGCCGCACATGAACGCATCGCGGCGAAGGTAGTCGAGCTTGTCGAGGTCGATGGAGCCCGAGATGAGCCCCTGCAGCGGACTGTCGCTTTCGCCCCGGATGAGGGCGACGATCCGTTCCGGCGCATCGCGCCCGAGCACCCGGCGGAGCACCTCACCCACCTCGCCGTCGCAGATCAGTGGCCGAGCGACGTCCTCGTGCTTCATCGCGCCGATCTCCTCGAGCGCGTGCGAGAACGGATAGTGCCCGATGTCATGGAGCAGCGCCGCGGCGCGCGCGAGCTGGCACTCGTCGCGCGAGACGAGCGCGAAATCCTCCTGCTCCTCGAACAACACGAGCGTGCGCCGGGCAAGGTGATAAGTCCCCAGCGCGTGCTCGAACCGAGAGTGTGTGGCGCCAGGGTAGACCAGGAACGCCAGCCCCAACTGCCGCACGTACCGGAGTCGCTGGAACGCCGGCGTATCGATCAGCTCGAAGGCGAGCGGGTCGAGCCGGATGTTGTTCCAGAGTGGATCGCGGACGATTTCGACGGGCATGGCGCGGTGGCTTGGGCCGGCGCGGGGCCGGACTGGCCGCCGGACGGACATGGCTGCATCGTTGGGCGTATCATAGCGGCCGAGGGGCAGTGATGCCCGGATCGGAAGCTCCCACGCCGAAACATCTTACCGCGGACTTCGTAAGGCCACGCATGCGCACTCCAGTCCAGCCACAAACTCCGGTGCCGGGAAGCGCGGCTCCGCCGCCACGGGCGGCGCAAACCACTCCGGTCGTGGCGCAAGGGCTCGATGATCTCGCGTCACAGCTTCGCGCCCTGGAGGCGCAGCTGCTCGGACTGCAGGCACAGCAACGCGACCTGCGGACTCAGATCCGGCGCGGGACCGGTGACCGGGTCGAGCTATCGGCTCAGCTGTCTGGCGTGAACGCGCAAATCTCGACCGTGAACGCCCAGATCGCCGCGGTGCGGGCCGATGTCGCGGCGCGCGTCGGCATCCCGGCTGCCCCCGCGATCCCCGCGATCCCCCGCCGAGGGCTCGACGGCGACAACGTCACTGCCATCTTCATCGTCTTCATGCTCGCCGTGCTGATGCCGATCTCGCTTGGCATCACGCGACGACTCTGGCGTCGCGGCTCGAAGACCGACGCGCCTCGGGTCGACGACATGATCTCGCCGCGACTCGACCGGTTGGAGCAGGCCGTCGACGCGGTGGCAATCGAGATCGAACGAATCTCGGAAAGCCAGCGCTTCGTCACGCGAATACTCGTCGAGCGCCCAAGGCCGGCCGCCAACGCGCCGGCGATGCCGGCGAATCAGGAACCCGTGGCGGAACGGCCGATCCTCGCGCTGGGCGTCGGGCCCATGGAGCCGGTGCGCGCGCAGGAACGCGAGGAAGTACGACAGGCGGTGACGCCGCACTGAGCGGCGTCGCCACCGATCGGTTTCAGCCCTGCGGTCCCGCCGCGACCACGGACGGCGGAACGAACCGCTCGTACTTGGCGAAGTTCTCGCGGAACATCGACGCGAGCTTCCGCGCCTGAGCGTCGTACGCGGACTTGTCGCTCCACGTGTCCCGCGGGTGGAGCACTCCGCTCGGAACCTCGGCGATCTGCTTCGGCACGGAGAGGCCGAACACCGGATCGCGCTCGAGCGGCGCGGCGTGCAAGTCTCCGCGCAGGAGGGCGTGCACCATCGACCGGGTGTGCGAGAGCTTCATGCGCGTGCCAACGCCGTAGGCGCCGCCCGTCCAGCCGGTGTTCACGAGCCACACGTCGGACTCGTGCGCGTCGATCAGGTTGCCGAGCATCTCGGCGTACTTGGTTGGGTGCCAGACGAGAAATACCGCGCCGAAGCACGATGAGAACGTCGCCTGTGGCTCCTTCACGCCGCGTTCAGTGCCCGCGACTTTGGCGGTGTAGCCGGACAGGAAGTAGTACATCGCCTGCTCGCGCGTGAGCTTGGCGATGGGCGGCAGCACACCGAACGCGTCGGCCGTGAGGAAGACGACGTTCTTGGGATGTTTCCCGCGGCCCGATGGGACGTTGTTGGGGATGTAGTGCAGCGGATACGACGCGCGGGTGTTCTCGGTGATCGACTGATCCTCGAATCGGACCCTTCGCGTCATGTCGTCGAGGACGACGTTCTCGAGGATCGTGCCGAACATCTGGGTCGTGCGATAGATGTCTGGCTCGCCCTCGGGCGACAGGTTGATGACCTTGGCGTAGCAGCCGCCCTCGTAGTTGAACACGCCTTCGGGCGACCATCCGTGTTCGTCGTCGCCGATGAGCGACCGCTTGGGATCGGCGGAGAGCGTCGTCTTGCCGGTGCCCGACAGGCCGAAGAAGAGAGCCGTGTCTCCCGCCGGGCCAATGTTGGCGGAGCAGTGCATCGACAGCACGCCCTGCTTGGGCATGTAGTAGTTCATCACCGTGAACATCGCCTTCTTGAGCTCACCGGCGTACCGCGTGCCGCCAATGAGAATCATGCGCTTGGCCAGGTTCAGGACGATGAACGTACCCGTTCGCGTGCCGTGTCGAGCCGGATCGGACTCGAACTCCGGCGCGTGGAGCACGGTGAAGTTGGGATCGAAGGTCGGCAGCTCCGTGACGTCGGGGCGGATGAACATGTTTCGCACGAACGCCATGTGCCACGCGCTCGGACTCACGTACCGGACCGAGAGGCGATACGCGGGGTCGGCGCCGCAATAGAGGTCCTGGACGAACAGCTCTTCACGCGCGTCGAGGTAGGCGCGCACGTCGGCGGCAAGCGCCTCGAAGTGCGCCTCGGAGATCGGCTGGTTCACCTTGCCCCAATCGACGTCGTCCGCCGATGAGGATTCCTTGACCACGAACTTGTCGTTGGGCGAACGTCCGGTGTGCGGCGACGTCACGGCGCAGAACGGCCCCATGTCGGCCAGCATGCCCTCGTCGCGGCGGACCGCGCTCTGGATCAACACGGGGGGCACCAGATTCCAGTGCACCTCGCCGACCGGCGCGAGTCCCTGCGCTTCCAGGCCTACCTTGCCCTGATACCCGGCATCGTCCTGCGGCTGCGTCTGCGTCGCCATATGAGAAGTCATAACCTCGAGAAGATCGTTGGATTGGGGACGCCGTTCGCGTTCCGCGCGAGGGCGTCCACGGGTGCGGACCGCTCCTGGGCGTCGACGACGGCGACGGCCGCCATATTGACGATGTCCTGCACGTCGGCGCCACGTTCGAGCACGTGGACGGGGCGACTCATGCCGACCAGGATCGGTCCGATGGCGGCCGCGCCCCCCAGGTGATTCAACAACTTGTACGCGATGTTGCCGGCGCTCAAGTTCGGGAAGATCAACACGTTCGCCTGCTCCTTGAGCGTGCTGAACGGGTAGTCCCGCCCGATGATCTCCGGATCGAACGCCGTGTCGGCCTGCATCTCGCCATCGACGACGAGCGACGGGTCGCGCTGGCGAAGGAGCTGCACGGCGCGCGCCATCTTCTCCGCCTCGGGATGGCGAACGGATCCGAAATTCGAGAACGACAGCATCGCGATGCGCGGCTCGACGCCCATCGTGCGCGCGATGCGTGAGGCGGAGTACGCGATCTGCGCCAGCTGCTCGGCCGTTGGGTCGATCGTCACGGTGGTGTCGGCGCAGAACACGAGATGCTTTTCGAACACGAGCAGGTACATCCCGCTCACGAGACCGGTCTTGGGATGCGCGCCGATCACCTCGAGCGCGGGCCGGATCGTCTCGGGGTAGTGCAGGTTCACGCCGGACACCAACGCGTCCGCGTCGCCGCGCACGACCATGCACGATCCGAAGTAATTGCCGTTGAACAATCGCCGGCGCGCTTCGTCGAGGCTCATGCCTTTGCGCTGGCGGCGCGCCCACATGTGCTGTGCGTACTCGTCGCGCTTGTGCGACGTGGCGGGATCGTCGATCTGGATCTCGTCGAGCGGCACGTTCATGCCGCGCGCCTTGCGCTCGATCGTCTCGCGGTCGCCGAGCAGGATCGGGTGCGCGATCCCGTCCTCGACGCAGATGCGCGCGGCGCGGATGACCTTGGGCTCTTCGCCCTCGGGGAACACGACGCGCTTGGGATTGCTGATCGCGCGGTTGATCAAGCCGCGCATCACGCCGCGCGCGCGGCCGAGCCGGGCCTCGAGCCGCTCGCGGTAGTCGTCGACGTCGATGAAATCGTTCGCCGCGCCGGAGGCGACCGCGGCCCACGCGACCGCCGGCGCGACCCACAGCAGCACGCGCGGATCGAACGGGAATGGAATGAGGTACTCGGGCCCGAACTGCACGTCCTGCAATCCGTACAGGGCGGCGACGCTGTTCGGCACCGCTTCCTTGGCGAGGAGCGCGAGGGCGCGCGTGGCCGCCATCTTCATCTCCTCGTTGATCTCCGTCGCACGTACGTCGAGCGCGCCGCGGAAGATGAACGGGAAGCCGAGGACGTTGTTGACCTGGTTCGGATAGTCGCTGCGTCCCGTGGCGATGATCGCGTCGTCGCGGACGGCGCGCACTTCGTCGGGCAGAATCTCCGGGTTGGGATTCGCCAGCGCGAAGATGATCGGACGCTTCGCCATCTGCGCGACCATCTCGCCCGTCACGGCGCCCGCGACCGAAAGACCCACGAACACGTCCGCGCCAACGAGCGCGTCGGCGAGCGTGCGCGCGGTGGTATCCGCCTGGAACCGCGCCTTGTAGCGGTCGATCTCACCGGGGCGCCCTTTGTAGATCACGCCCGCGCGGTCGCACAACAGAATGTTCGACCGTCTTGCGCCGAGGCGCACGTAATGTTCGGCGGTGGAGATGGCGGCCGCGCCGGCGCCGGAGAACACGATCTTGATGTCCGCCAGCTTCTTGCCAACGAGCTCGACGGCATTGAGCAATGCGGCGCCCGAGATGATCGCCGTGCCGTGCTGGTCGTCGTGGAAAACCGGGATCTTGAGTGTCTTGCGGAGGGTTTCCTCGATGTAGAAACAGTCCGGCGCGCGAATGTCCTCGAGGTTGATCCCGCCAACGGTGGGCTCCAGCAGCTGGCAGAACCTGATCACGTCGTCCGGCTGCTCGGATCCGACCTCGAGATCGAACACGTCGAGATCCGCGAACTGCTTGAAGAGATTGGCCTTGCCTTCCATTACCGGCTTGCCGGCGAGGGCACCGATGTTTCCCAGCCCGAGCACGGCCGTGCCATTGGTGACGACGGCAACGAGGTTGCCCTTGGCCGTGTACGTGTAAGCGAGGTCAGGATCTTGCTTGATCTCGAGGCATGGCTCGGCAACGCCCGGCGAGTAGGCGAGCGACAGGTCCCGCTGGTTGGCCAGCGGCTTGGTCGGCACGACCGCGATCTTGCCGGGGCGGCCGTGGGCATGATAATCCAGTGCGTCTTGTCTTTTTGTCATGACAGACCTGAAAACTAGCCGCTCCTCGTTCCGCTGTCAGTCGCCGGCCGGCGCGCCGTGCCGTGGCGAGACCATCGGGCCGCTCCGCCGGAGCCGCGCGTAATGGGCGCCGGCGTGGTCGAGCGCGCGAGATGGCGGCGCACGGTCCTGCTGCTCGTCGCCTTCGTGCTGGTCGAGCTTGGGCTGGCGTTCGTCGTCCACCTCGCGCCGGCGATGCGCGTGCTGATGCGTCCGGTGTACGTCGTTGTCGCGATCGCCTTTTTGTTCACGCTGTACGCGGTGACCCGCCGGCGCCACGGCGACCGGCGGCACGGGGAGCGCCGGCAGCCCGACGCGTTCTGAGCCGCAGGACGTCAGACTTCCAGGTGGTCGTCGTCGCGGGCCACGAGCAGATACAGTACGGGCATCAAGAAAACGCTGATGAGCAGGCGTGAAAAGAGCCCGCCGACGATGACCAGGGCAAACGGCTTCTGCGTATCGGAGCCCACGCCTGTCGACAGGGCCGCCGGAAGCAGGCCGAGTGCGGCAACGAGCGCCGTCATCATGATTGGCCGCAGCCGCAGCAGAGCGGCGGCGCGTGTCGCTTCGGCGATCGCGAACCCGCCGATCCGCAGCTCGTTGGCGTATGAAATGTAGACGACCGCGGTTTGCACCGAAACGCCGAACAGGGCGAGGAAGCCGATCATCGACGACACGGAAAATGGCGTGCCGGTGATCCACATCGCCGCGAGGCCGCCCAACGGGGCCGACAGGATGACGCCGACGACGGTGATGAGCGGGAATTTCAAGTTCTTGTACAGGACGAACAGGATCGCGAAGATCAGCAGAATCGTGATCGGCAGCACGACGTTCATTTGCGCGCGCGACGCCGTATATTCCTCGAACTCTCCGCCCCACCGCACGGAGTACCCGACGGGCAGTTTGACGTTCTTGTCGACGAGGGCGCGCGCCTCGGCGACGGTGCTCGCCAGATCGCGACCTTCGACGGAGTACTGGACGCCGATGTAGCGCGAGTTGTCCTGTCGGTAGATGAACGCGGCGCCATTCGCGACCTGGACGTCGGCCACTTCGCGCAGCGGGACCTGCTGGCCGTCCGGCGTCGCGAGCAGGATGTTGGCGATGTGCTCGGGAGTGTCGCGATACTGAGGTTGGAGACGTACGACGAGGTCGAAGGTGCGCTCGCCCTGGACCACCTCGGTGGCGGCGGCGCCGCCCACCGCGGCTTCGATCACGCCGTTGATCGCGTCCGCGCTCAGCCCGTACCGCGCCATGCGCGCCCGATCGACGGTGACGGTGAGGCTGGGCTGGCCGAGCTCCTGAACCACCGTGACGTGATCGATGCCGCGTACGCGCTCGATGAGCGACTTGATCGTGCGCGCTTTCTCCTCGAGGAGCGTGAGGTCGCCGCCGAAGATCTTGACGTCGAGCGACGCCTTGAGCCCGGTGAGCGCCTCGTCGACGGCGTCTTCGGCCGGCTGCGTGTAGTTGAAGGTGATGCCTGGAAAGACGGCGAGCTTTTTGTGAACGGCCGCGATGAGCTCGTCCTTGTTGCGAAAGGCCCCGTGCCATTCACGGTAGGGTTTGAGACCGACATAGAACTCGGCATTGAAGAAGCCGGTCGGGTCAGTGCCCGCGTCATCACGCCCGTGCTCCGAGGCGACGACCGTCACTTCCGGGAAGCTTTGCAGAATGGCGCGAACCTGGGGCACGATCTGAGAGGATTCCTCGAACGAGATCGTGTACGGCATCGTCGCGCGAACCCATAGCGCGCCTTCGTCGAGCTTGGGCATGAACTCGCCGCCGCGCGTGAAGGCGATGAGCAGGGACAGCGCGAACAGCGCCAGCGAGCCGACGACCGTCGCGCGGACGTGCGCCAGACACCAATCCAACCCTGCCGCATACCGATTGCGGATCCACTCGAACACGTGATTCGTCCGTTCGCGCACTCCCTTTCGCAGCGCCACGGCGCATAGCACGGGAATCACCGTCAACGTCAGCGCGAGCGATCCCAGCAGCGCGTAGATCGTCGTGTCGGCCATGGGGCGGAACAGCTTGCCCGACGGCCCGGTCAGCGCGTAGATCGGGAGAAAGCCGGCAACGATCACGGCGATGGCGTAAACGATCGGCCGGTTCACCTCCGACGCGGCGTCGAAGATGACGTCCCGGATTCGATATTGCGTCCCGTGACGGCGGGCGAGCTGGCGGTAGATGTTCTCCACCATCACGACCGCGCCGTCGACGAGAATGCCGAAGTCGATTGCGCCGATCGACAGCAGGTTCGCCGGAATGTTGCGCAGATCGAGACAAACGAACGCGATCAGCAGCGCGAGCGGCACCGTTGCGGCCACGATCAGCCCGGAGCGCACATCGTAGAGGAAGAAGATCAGCACGATCACGACGAGCACGATGCCGCGAATCAGATTGTCGGCCACCGTGCGCGTGGTGAGCGACACGAGATCGCTCCGATCGTAGTAGGGCACGACCTTGACGTCCTTGGGCAGAACGTGGTCGTTCAGCTCGCGTGTCTTGGCCTCGACGCGCTTGAGGACGACCTGCGCCTGCTCCCCGGTCCGCATCAGGATCACGCCTTCCACGGCGTCGTTCTGCTTGTTGAAGCCGAACTGTCCGAGCCGCGGCGCATGCCCGATCTCGACCGTGCCGATGTCCTTAATCAGCACGGGCACGCCGTTCTTGACGGCAATCACGATGTTGCCGATGTCCTCGAGCGTGACCACTCGCCCGAGTCCACGCACGTAGAAGAATTGTCCGCCTTCGGAAATGAATCCGCCGCCGGCATTGCTGTTGTTCGCGGTGAGCGCATCGGAGACATCGCTCATCGCGAGTCCGGCGCCGGCGAGCTTCGTGGGATCGACGAGCACCTGGTACTGCATCGTCTCGCCGCCCAACGCAGCGACATCGGCCACTCCCGGCACGGCGCGATAGGCCTTGTCGAGCACCCACTCCTGCAACACGTGGAGTTCCTGCGCGCTGCGGTCGGAGCTCTGAATCACGTATCGGTAGACGAGACCCGACGGCGAGAACGGCGCTTCGATCTCCGTGTCGACGCCCTCCGGAAGCCCGGCGCCGCTCAAGCGCTCGAAGACCTGCTGCCGCGCAAAGTAGAGATCCGTGCCCTCGGTGAACGTGACGCGGATGTTCGACAGGCCGTAGAGCGACACGGACCGCATGACGACCAGATTCGGCAATCCGTTCAGTTCGGTCTCGATCGGGACGCTAATGAGCCGCTCCACTTCTTCCGCGGCATGGCCGGGCCACTGCGCGGTCAGCTCGACGCCTGGCGGAGACACGTCCGGATACGCATCGACCGGAAGCCGCTTGAGCGAGAAGATGCCGACGCCGATGATGGCGAGCGTGATGAGCCCGACGAGCAGCGGCTGCTTGACGGCGGCCTCGACGAGATGCTGGATCGGGCCCCGGCGTCCCTGCACGCTCTCTGACGGCAGCGGCTCGCGCGGCGGGCGCCCGCCGTCGCCCGCCGACCCGCGCGTGGTCTCCGTCACTTGCTCGCTCACTGCGTCTCCGCGAACTGGAGGAACAGCGCGCCTTCCGTCACGACCTGGTCTCCCGGCGCTAGCCCGGACTGCGCCTCGTACTGGTCTCCCACGCGAGTGCCCAGCGTGATACGACGGCGCCCGAACCCGTTGTTCGCGGCGACAAAGACGAACGGCAGGTTCTGTTCGTCGCGCAGCACCGACGACAGCGGAACGAGAATGCCGCGATGTTCAGTGCTGCTCTTGATCTCCACGCGCACGAACATGTCGCGGCGCAGCAACTGCTTGTTGTTGGGCGTGAGGATTCGGACCTGCACCGCCTTCGTCCCGGGATCGGCTAGTGAAGCGATGTAGTCGACGCGGCCGGGAACGGGCGCGCGCGCCACGTCGGTGACCACGTCGGCCGGCTGGCCGACCGCGACGTCGGGCAGATCGTTCGCGTATACGTTCGCCAGCACCCACATCGTGCTGAGGTCGGCGATCGTGAAACAGGCCGTGCTGCCGGCCTGCAACAGTTGTCCCTGCGAGATCAGTTTCTCGACGATCGTCCCGTCGATCGGAGCGCGAACGATGGCCGCGATCGACGCGGTCTTGCCGTCGCGGACCGCCTGAATCTGCGCTTCGTCGACGCCCAGCGCGCGCATGCTCTCGACCGCGGCGTCGACGTCGGCCTCGGCGGCCGCGAGATCGGCTTGCGCCTGCTCCAACTCGCTCCGGGCGAGCGCGTCGTTCTTGAACAGCGCCGAATCGCGATCGGCGATGCGTTTCGCATTCCTGTATGCCGACTGCGCTTTTCGGTAGTCGGCGACGGCCGTCGCGAAATCCGGCGACGATACATACGCCAGCGGATCACCGCGTCGCACGACCATGCCCTGCGTGCCAATGACACGCGTTGCCGGGCCGGAAACTGGGGAAAGAACTTGCGTCGAATGGTCGCCGTTGAAGGCCACGTTCCCCGTCGCCTCGATCACCGGCCGAAACGACACCGGCTGCACGGTGACGAGATGAATCCGCTGCCGCTGCTCGGGCGTGATGGTGAGATTGGCGGGCAGCGACCCCGCCTGCGACGTATCACCGAACGTCGCCGATCTTTCCGACGAACAGCCGGCGGCGAGTGCCAGCACGGCGAGCAGCGTTGAGATCTGATTTCGCATGGTGTTCATGGATTGCGAGCTCCGCTCGCCGGAACCGGAAGGCCGAGTGCCCGATCGAGATCGGCACGCGCGGTATTCGCGGTGGCGAGCGCGTCGGCGAGTTGGCTTTGCGCCTGCAGGAGGGCACTGCGCGCGGTGAGTACCTCGAGCGCGGACGATCCGCCGAGGCTGTAGCTGGTCGAGGCCACGCGATACGCCTCGGCGGCGGCGGGGACGAGCTCATCGCGAATGAAGACCGCCTGACGCATCGCGGTGCTCGCGTTCGCGTAGGCGGACCGAACGTCCTGGACAACCTGCGCGCGCGTGTCGCGGTATGCCGCCTCGAGCTCGCGCTCGAAGTGACGGGCTTGCGCGATGTCGCCTCGCGCGTGCTGCCAGTAAAACGCCGGCAGCGGGAACGCGATGCCGGTCGTGAACTGCGCGGAGCCAGGCTGCGCGTAGTCGCGCGAGATCCCGAAGGTGAGATCGGGAAGCCAGAACTCGCGAGCGAGGTTCGTCGTCGCGCGTGCCCCGAGCTGCTGGTTGCGGAGCGACGCGACCTCGGGGCGGTTCATGAGCGCGGTCTGTTCGATCGTCGACGAATCGGGCAGCTCGGGCGGGAGGCCGAGCGTGTCGACTGGCGCGACGGACGCGGTGACCAGCCGGCCAAGCGTTCGATTCAGCGAGGCCTGCGCCGTGGCCACATCGCGCTCGTTGGCAATTAGATCGTTGTCGGCCTGCGCGAGCCCGACCTGCGCCTGAATGACGTCGAGCTTTGCCGCGGTGCCGCCCTCGTAGCGTGCCTGCGTGCGCCTGAGGAAGTCGGCGGCCAGCCCCCGGGCGTCGCGGAGGTTGTCCCGATGCTTCAGCGCGACGAGAAGCGAGTCGTACGTGGCCGAGGCCTGCAACGCGATGGTCTGCTGCTGGAGGCGGTAATTCGACTCGCTGGCTCCGATGTCGGCCAGGCCGATCCGGTTGTTGAGCCGAAACTTGTCGAAGAACGGGATGCTCAGCCCAAGCGTTACCGGACGAGCGCCCGCACCTCTGAACGCGAAGGGGCCTGTCTCCTGGTCATACGCTGCCTCGAGCGTCGGATCGGGGACCGCGACCGCGGTCACGCGACGCGCGCGCGCCTGCGCGGTCTGCTCGCGCGCGATCTCGAGTTGAGCGTTCCGCACCAACGCCTCGGCGATGGCTTGCCGGCGCGACAGCCGCAGCGAGTCGGCTTGTTGCGCGCCGGCTCGCGAAGGCACCGCGGTTTGATTTCGTTCTGGCTGCGCGAGCGCCGGACGGCCAACGCCCGACGGCTGCGCGGAGGCGACGCCGGCACATAGGGCCAGCGCGCACAATCCTGTGGTAAAGCGCATGTTCTCCCTGAATGAAGCTGAGTCGATGGAACTACGACGGACTCAGATCACCGTGGGAGGCGCGCGCGGATTGTCTTGAGGGAATCGGTCGGAGGAGACTGCGTCGACGCCGCGTTGCGACGGTGCGAGCGCAACGTGCCGTACGCGGACCAGCGGAGCACTCGGGCGTCCGGTCGTGCCGTGGATCGATCGGGCCTGACAGGCGGCACAGGTGGCTTCGCTGTGCGAGTAATGCTGCTGGGCCCCATCTGCCTCGACGTGCGACCCCCAATCCCGCTCGCGACCCTCGGCGAGCGGCGAAAGCGCGACCACAAGCTGCGCCGCCATCGCCAATAAGGCGAAGACGGTGACAAGCAGTCGGCGCCCGGATCGGGGGTGGGCAGCGAGGGTACGGGACATTGCTCGTGTATGCTACGGATGAGGCCTCTGAATCGCTACCTCGGTGCGGCTGCAGGGTTCCTGCTCTGTATGCAAAGCTATGCAAACGTCATGATACGGACGACTTCAATCACGCCTTGAGCACATATCCCCGGAGCCTCGACAGCATCCGTGCATCCGTCGCCGTGGGATCCGTGCCCTTGGGCGTCTCGATCACCTTGGCAATCGTCGCCAGGCGCTCGTCGTTCATGATCTGCCGAAACGCCTGTTCGCCCAGCGAGCCCTCGCCGATCAGCTCGTGCCGGTCGCGTTTGGAATTGAACGGCGTCTTGGAGTCGTTGAGGTGCAGCACCTTGAGCCGAGCTGCCCCCAGTGCGTCAT
Organism: Gemmatimonadaceae bacterium; assembly: GCA_035493635.1. Taxonomy (GTDB): domain Bacteria; phylum Gemmatimonadota; class Gemmatimonadetes; order Gemmatimonadales; family Gemmatimonadaceae; genus JAQBQB01. The sequence goes on from DATJHY010000203.1 coordinate 15,224, forward strand.
CGAACCGACTCCAAACGTCCGCATATCCGTTCACGAGGTCATAGCCCGCCGAGTACGCGTGGCAGGTGTCGATGCAGACGCCGACGCGCGCACGGAACGGCTCGGGCACCCCCTCGATCAAGTCGGCAAGATCCTCGAAGCTCGATCCGATGGCCGTTCCGCTTCCCGAGGTGATCTCCATGCAGAGAATCGTCCGGCCCGGGACACGCGACAGCGCTTCGGTAATGGCGTCAGCGTTGCGCCGAATGCCGCTGGCACGATCGTCGATGTAATTCCCGGGGTGGGACACCAAGTACGTCAGGCCGAGCGCCTCGCATCGCGCCAATTCGGCGACGAACGACTCGATCGATCGCCGCCGCAACGTCTCGTCCGGGCTGGCGAGGTTGATCAGATAGGAATCGTGGGCGACGGTCTCGCGGACTCGCGTGCCCCCGAGCGCGGTGCGAAACGTCGCGCACTCGTCGTCCTCGCACGCGCGCTCGGCCCAGCGATTCGCCATTTTGGTGAAGATCTGCATGGCGGTGGCGCCGATTGCCCTGGCGCGCGGTGGCGCTTCGTGCGTCCCGCCGGCGATCGACACGTGCGCGCCGAGCAGCACGTCGTCGTCCCACACCGGCGCGACCCAGGCTGGATCGTTCGCGCTGTCGGTCTTCGGATTGAACGCCGGCTTGCGCGTGATCGGCTTGGGCGCGTTCGCGGGCTTGCCGGCTTTTGCGGCTTTGCGCGCTGATCTTTTCGGCGCAGCCGATCGAGGCTTGGCGACGAGCTTTTTGGCGGCCGGAGGCGCCGTCTTGGCGGCGGCCTTCCGCTTCGAAGGCGTTCGCGTCGACTTCTTCTTTGCGCCGCGCTTCCGCGACGCCGGTTTACGCGTCGAACTCCGGCGACTTGCCATGAAACGCTCGCCCGCATCGCGGGCAGTGAAGGGGTCCGGGCTCGGTCAGCGCGAATTCGAACGACCGTCCACAAGTGCAGGCCGACTCGAGGCCGTCATGTCCGCAGCCGATGCAGTAGCGATCGTCGGGTTCGTAGGAGCGAAACCGCCCGCAAACAGCGCAGCGTTTGGCCACATGTTCGGGCATC